>CAZVZZ010000075.1:0-11444 GCA_964631505.1 uncultured Cytophagia bacterium | reverse complement strand
TCCGCGATGCTCTCCGCGCACTCATCGACCGCCCACGCCGCTTTGCGATAAGCCCAAACGCGATACGTGTCGGCTTGCGCCAATTCTAAATCGTATGTTTTGAGAAAAAGCTTTTCGGCGATTTGTTTATTGATCGCCAGCGGGCCGGGCGCGATGTAGCGCGGCATGCGATCTCTCATGCCGTGGCGCTCGCACAGCTCGCGCACCAACAAACCCAACTTCGCGCTGTAAGCTCGTGGCGGGCTGTAATTCGGCGCGCCGTTTTCTTTCCAATTATACAAGCGCCGAAAATTTTGCGCCAGTTCCGGATTCAATTTTTGCGCAGCGGCGATTGATCGCTGCGCCGTCACGCCGTCCATTGTCAACCCACCCGCGAGCACAAACGAGCCGCCGTGATCTTTGGTCGCGCGAACAACTTCTTCGAGATGCTCACGATCGTCGCCGGCGAACGGGATGATCGGCATCAACGTGGCGCCGACTGAAATTCCGGCGCGAGCCAATTCCGCCATGGCTAGCAAGCGCCGTTGCAATCCGGGACTGCGCGGTTCAAAGACGTATTTCAGCTTTGCATCTAAATTGCTCAAGCTAAAAACGACGCCAACCCACGCGCGTTGATTGATTTCAACGAGCAAATCGAGATCGCGCGTGACGAGTGCCGAGCGCTCGACGATGAACAAGGGAAACACCAGATCACGCAAGACTTCCAACATCGCCCGCGACAGGCGATAGCGATCTTCGGCAGGTTGTTGCCAATCGCCGCAATTGATCACGTCCGGCGTTAAACGCGCCAACTCTTTGCGCAGCAACTCGACGGCATTAACTTTAACTTGAATCAGGGTATCGAAACTTGCGGGATCGCGCCGGCCCAGATAGCGTCCGCCGCGCAGATAGCAAAACTCGCAACCACTGCGGCAGCCGACGTACGGATGCGCACTATACTTCGTCCAAAACCACGGCCCGTCGACGTGGCGGTGCACATTGACCAATTTGCGGGGGCGATATTCTTGAAACTCGAGCTGCATACAACCAGCGTTTTTATGAGCCAATGTGAAATCGCGGCACTTTCACCAGAGGTAGACAGCTATATGATACGACAGAGGCAGGAAGGAGTCAAGCGAATTTTCGGAGGCAAAAAACGGAGAAATAACATCGCCACCGTCCGGACGCTCGTAGCATCCAGACGGTAGTTTACGAGCTGCGCCGCGACATTTGCCGCAACCAGCTTTCGATAAAAACCGAAACTTTGGCAACCATAAAGGTCAGCAGCAACATGAGCGTCAAATTGATCGCACGCGGCAAAGCTTCCGCGCCGAACGCTTTCTCAACGAAACCTTTCGCTAACGATAACACACTGGTTACGAAACGTTGAAAAGCCTGCAAAGATTCAATGACGCCGAGGGCAGTCAGCCATTGCTGCATTTGCTGCGCGGCGGGCGAATGCAAAATTTGTTGTACGGCGCTCCAATCAAAATTTTTAAAACCAAACCACAACGCGAGGCCCAGCGCGCAAACATAACCGCCATAAATGAACAGGCGCTTCCAACTTAAAATCGGCGCGGACGCGGAAGCAAAAGCCGGCGCCAGACGCGCCAAGACTTTGGCATTAAAATCAGCCGGCAAGACCGGCGCGGCATCGGTTTCCAAAACCGCCAACATTTGTCGATACGATGTAAAATACTGCCGGCAAGCGCTGCAAATGGCCGCGTGTGTTTGCATCTCCGGCGGCAATGCGGTGGGCGACTCGAGGCGCTCCAGTTCAATATGAAAAACTTTGCAGTTCATGCGATTAACTCCTCGGGCGAAAATTCCTGCAACACCCGCTCACGCAGCAGCGCGCGGGCGCGGAACAGATGCGTCTTGACACTGCCCATCGGCATCTGCATAATCGTGGCGATTTCCTGATAGGCGAGATGTTGAATGTGATATAAAACCAAAACCGTGCGATATTTCGCCGGCAATTTTTCCACGGCGGAAAAAACGCGCGACTCCAAATCCTCGTCGGCAAATTCCGCTTCCGGCGAGGCCGTAAACGGCAGTTCTTCGATCGGCGTTTTGTCGATATCCTGCACTTTGAAACGTTTGCGGCTTTCCAATTTATTGAGACAGGCGTTGACGCAGATCCGATAAATCCACGTCGAAAACGTGGCGTCCTCCCGAAAATTTTCGAGGCCGCGGTAGGCGCGCACAAACGTATCCTGGCTGGCTTCCTCGGCATCTTCGCGATGGCCGAGAATGCGCAGGGAGGTGTGATAGATGCGCGCTTTGTAGCGATCAATCAGTTCGACGAACGCGCGCTGATCGCCCGCGCGTATTTGAGCAACCAATTCGTGGTCGGTTTTCATGCCGCGGCCTGCCATCCTATTCATCTCAGTTCAAATATTAAGACAGGAGAAAATCGCGCTTTGTTTCAAAAAAAATCCTTAACCACAGTGAAACATTTGAGTCCGCCTGCCGGTCAGAACTTATTGAAAACAACGGAAACCAACAACCTCATTTGGAGAACACAATATGCGTGACTTTGAATTTATCGCTCCGATGACGATCATGCTCGGCCTTTTTGCCATGATCGCTTTCATCGTTTACAACAACCAGCAGCACAAGCTGCGGATGAAAATGGTTGAAAGCGGCGTCACCAATCTCGATCTCACCAAAATGAAAACACCGGCCGACAATTCTTTGAAATACGGCCTGGTGTGCATCGCGCTTGGCGTCGGCATTTTGATGTGGGTGATCGTCGACAGGTTTGTGCCCGATTTGGGCGGTGGTTTTGGCTTGTCCTTTATTCCTATTTTTATCGGCGTGGCGCTGATCATTTCTGCAATGATCGAACGGAGCCGCGGAAAACGCGATTCCGCGCCGGCGTAAATTTTCGCACTGCGTTTTTAAAAGCCCTTGAACACGGATGCCGCGGATTTTACGGATTCGCCCGGATACTTTGGTATATGGCTGCCATTCGTTTCTTCGTGAAATCCGTGTTCAGCAATTTAATGCTTTTACGGTTATTTTAACAACAAAATTTCCGCAATCGACGACTGCGCCTCATAAAGAAGTCCGCCGTCAACAATCCGAAATATCAATACGCCACCGCCTTCAGCCGCAACCCCAGCGTTTCTTCCAACCCAAACATCAAATTCATATTCTGCACCGCCTGTCCGGACGCGCCTTTGATGAGGTTGTCAATTACGCTGATGAGAAAAATTTTTTTCTCGTGGCGTTCGAGATAAACCACGGCGTTGTTCGTATTCACCACCTGCTTGACGTCGGGATTTTTTCGGCTGACATTGACAAAGGGATGCGCCGCGTAATAATTTTCATATAACGCATTGGCCGCAGTCAAATCCAAATTGCAGTCAAGATAAATGGCGCTGAGAATGCCGCGCGTGAAACCGCCGCGAAACGGAATGAAATTGATTTGCGCCGGCGGCGCCGGCTGCAAAAATTTCAGACTCTGCTGCATCTCTGCGAGATGCTGATGCGCGAACGCCTTATAAACGGAAAGATTGTTGTTGCGCCAACTGAAATGCGTGGTTTCGGAAAGCGCCTGCCCCGCGCCGGTGGAGCCGGTGATGGCGCTGACGTGCACCTCCGGCGGCAGCAAGCCGCGTTGCGCCAAAGGCAGCAACGCTAATTGAATGCAGGTCGCAAAACATCCCGGATTCGCGACGCGCGCGGCGCGAGAAATCGCGGCGCGATGCAATTCCGGCAAGCCGTAAACAAAATCCGCCGCGAGGCGATGATCCTGGCTCAGATCAATGATTTTAACGCTTTCACGCAGTGAATACTCGCGTAAATATTTCGCAGATTCGCCGTGGCCGAGACAAAGAAAGGCGACGTCGATCTCGCAATTGATTGCGCTGCTGAATCTCAGATCGGCTTCGCCCAACAGATCGGCGTGAACTTCGTGCAAAAATTTTCCGGCGTTGTGGCGGCTGGTCGCGACGCTGATTTCGACGGCGGGATGTCGCAACAAAAGGCGCAGCAACTCGCCGCCGGTGTAGCCGCTCGCGCCGATGATGCCGGCTTTAATTTTGTTCATCGTTGCCATTCACTTTGTAATAGATCATGGATTGATTCGCCAGCATTTTGGAAAAGCCGCGCACGTCTTCGCCGGTCCACGCGTGGTAGGCTTCATTATAAACCGAAAACTCCGGCGACAGTAAATCATGCGGCGAGGTGATGCCGAGAATTTGAAATCGATACGGCGCGAGATGCACCGTCACCGCGCCGGTCACGGTTTTTTGCGACGCTTCCAAAAAACTCTCGATGTTGCGCATCACCGGATCGAGGTATTGGCCTTCGTGCAGCATGTTGCCGTACCAATCGGCCAATTGCTCTTTCCAATAAAGCTGCCACTTGGTCAGCACATGTTTCTCCAACGCATGATGGGCCTTGATAATAATCAACGGCGCCGCCGCTTCAAAGCCGATGCGATCTTTGATGCCCAACACCGTGTCATCGACGTGAATGTCGCGCCCGATGGCATACGGCCCGGCGATTTTTTCCAGCGCTTGAATGGCTTGCACCGGCTGCTCAAAAGCTGTTTCATTTATGCCAAACAACTCGCCACGGTTAAAATGCAACTCCACGGTTTGGGGCTCCGAATTGCTGAACGGCGTGAGAAAGGCTTCATCCGGCAACGATTCGGATGAGGTGAACGTTTCCGGTCCGCCAATCGAGACGCCCCACAAGCCTTTATTTACCGAGTATTGCGCCTTCGACCAATCAAAATTGATGTTGTGTTTCTTGAGATATTCGATTTCGGCGTTGCGCGACACATGCTGGTCGCGAATCGGCGCGAGAATCGTCGCTTCGGGAATCAGAATATTGAAGGCAATATCGAAGCGCACTTGATCATTATCCAAGCCGGTGCTGCCGTGGGCGATGCTGCCAGCTTTGATGGCGCGCGCGTATTGCGCCAGCGCCGTGGCCTGGAAAACCCGCTCGGCGCTCGCCGACAGCGGGTAGGTGTTGTTCCTCAGCACGTTGCCGAAAATGAGATAGCGCACACATTTGCGGTAATAGTTTTCCGTTTCATCCAACACCACGTGTTGCTTGACACCGAGCTGCAGGGCGCGGCTTTCGATTTCGGCGAGATCATCTTCGTCAAAGCCGCCGGTATTCACCACCACGGAATGGACTTCAAGTCCGGATTCGCTGGCGAGATATTTCGCGCAATACGAAGTATCGAGGCCGCCGCTGAACGCGAGCACGACGAGACGGTTCTCTCGCCGCGCGATGGAAACCGGACGCACGTCGTTGGGATCATAAAGCAAGCCGGTGCAAAGGCAATGCTTGCGGTTGTTGCGGGTGAGAATGTCGTAATTGCGGCAAGATTGACAACCGTCCCAAAATTCTTTGTCCGTGGTCAGCTCCGAAAACGGCACCGGTTTAAAACCGAGCTCGGCGTTCATTTTCATCACCGCATGGCCGGTGGTGATGGAAAAAATTTTGGCGTTGGGATATCTTTTTCGCGAAAGCTCGAAAATGGCGTGCTTGATGCGCTTGCCAAGCCCGGAATTGCGAAACGCCGGATCGACGACGAGACCGGAGTTGGCGACGTATTTGCCGTGCGTCCAGGTTTCGATATAACTGTAGCCCGCCAGCTTGCCGCTTTGGTGAAACGCGATGATGGCCTTGCCTTCGCGCATCTTCTGCACGATATATTCCGGCGGCCGCCGCGCGATGCCGATGCCGCGCGACCGCGCGCCCTCCTCCAGCATCGCGCTGATTTGACTGGCGTAACCTACGTGCGCTTCCGAAGCGGTTTCTAAAGTAAATAAATCGGTGGGATCTTGTGGTTCGTTTTCCATCTACATCAAACCTCCTTGATAAAAGTTATTATTCAGGCAGCTTCTCGCCATGCGGATTCGGTTGCATGCCGCGTGAGATAATCCAGAATCTCTCGTTGCATGCGTTGAATTTCTGCGCGATATCCGCTGACCACAGCTTGAAATTCCTCCGGCTTGGCCGTAACCCGTAACTGCGCTAACAACCGCTGAAAATACGCGATACGCTCATGAGTGCCTTCCATTTCTCGGTCGTTTTGTATCATGGTCTCACCTCGACAATTCCGCGAAAAGTTTGATCACGCTTGATTTGCCAATGGGCAATAAACTCTTCCAACGTCTCAAGAATAATTAATGACGGTCGAATCCAAAAGACGCTAGCGCCAAACTCTTTATCAGCTTGGCTGTGATCCAAGAGTTTCTTCATTTCTTCATCACAGGCCGCAAAACTAAATTCGTCTTTAAACACCAAAACCACGTCAACATCATTAGGACTGGGTTTTGCAGTGACGTAACTGCCGAAAATAATTAGGCGATCCAATTTGTTCGTTGCCTTAGCAAGATGGTAAATTCGAAGCAGATTCGTGGTTACAGTTTGGCGTTGTGGGGTTCCGTGTCCAAATCGCTTAGCAACTTCATCAATCGTTGCCTGGTGAATACCTTCCGGCAACTCACCTTGGTTATCGAAATCTGGAAGCGCCATCTATCTCCCTCACCAAATATACTTATCTTTTATTGATTCATCATTTATTAAAAATATAGCATTAAACCTGCAGATGCAACGATTATTTTTAGCGCGCTTTTTAAAAAATAAATTTGTTGTAATATACGCAGGGTTTGGTTGGATGAAGTTCCTATTCAATTTTGGGGGCACGGTCTCTCCCTGCGCCTGGTGTTGGCTGTTTATTTAAGATATGCGCTCAGCATCTTCAGCGTTTGATTAAATTTCTTGTTGCCGGCAGCCCGGATATTTTTCCAGCGCTTTCTGCATTTTATTTCAACTCAAGGTATAATTCCAATATTGGATGCAAGGGCGAGCCTTCAACTCAAATGGTGGGTCAATTGACTGACCTGAGGTTCCGGCGTCAGAGACGATGCCAGAATTTACGCCCGGCCCCGGGCAAAACGGAGCAACCCATGCGCAAAGTGATACTGCTGGCGGCCATACTCGCCCTATTGAGGACGACACTCGGGACCGCGCAAATCTTTTCCAATTCCCCACTCACTGCTGGCCAACGCCGCGCCCCCCATGTTGATTCTCTTCGGCGCGCGCTCAAACTCTCTGCAAATTTAAAACTGGATTGGCGCACGAGTAAAAACGGCGTCGATACGTTGAGCGTGCTCGATGATTTCAACCGCACGAGCATCGGCCCCGATTGGGTGTATGAAGAACCCTACTGGCAAATTCTGGACGGCGAATTGGACACCACGCCGGCGGCGGATCATGAATGGCGCTATTTGGCGGTCTTTCAGCCGGTGTTTAATGACGCCAACCGGAAAATTCACTCGGTCTCATATCGCTGGGGCCGCCATGCCGATGAATTGGGCATTCGCGAAGCCGCCTTCGGCATCATGCTGGATCGCCCGGATCAATTTGCCAGCGGCTATTGGTTGTGGCATCGCACCAATTGGTTTGAAGTGTGGTTGTGGATTATCAAAAACGGTACGTGGGAATACACACCGGGCGAAGGCAAGCAAGTTGACACCGCGCCGGCCAATCTTAGCTCTAATCCGGTAGCCGGCGACGTGATCACCGCCTATATTCGCAATGAGTCGGATGCGGTTTATTTCGATTACTATGTCAACAACCATTTTGACGCCACCGTCAAAGATGTGACGAAAGAGTTTCCGAAAAGCGATACGTGGTACGTTGGTGCATTTATCCACGGGCAAGAACTGAACAATCAAATCGATGACTTCACCGTAACCTGGCTCGAAGGCGACGTGGTCGGCCCCGCAGCGGTCACGGATTTGCGCGCGCTGGATTCCACCACCACCAGTGTCAAACTCGAGTGGACTTCCACCGGCGATAACGGCGTCGATGGCAATGCCACGAAGCTGGAATTGCGCTACTCCACTTCGCCGATTACCGCTGTTAATTTTGCGCAGGCCACGCTCGCGCCCAATCTTCCAACGCCGGCGCCATCCGGCGTTCGCCAACAATTTGAAGTGGCCAATTTACAGATTGGCACGCCATATTATTTTGCGCTAAAAATTTTTGACGAGGTCGGCAATGCAGGCCCGCTTTCCAACGTTGCTGCGACGCGCACCGTGAGCAGCGGCGCTGCAAGCAAACTCGCAATCGTTAATGGCTGCGGCCAAAACGGCGAAGTCAACCAAAATTTGGCGACGCCATTGACGGCGCACGTCACCGACGATAACGGCCTCAACGTGAGCAATTCGCCGGTGGAATTTATTGTCATCGGCGGTAACGGCACCGTCGGCGGGCAAAAAAGTATCACCATCAATACCGATGCGTTCGGTGAAGCGAAAACGACCTGGAAACTCGGCACGGCCGCGGGAAAACAAACCGTTGAGATTCGCGCGAACGGCTTGAGTGGCTCGCCCGACTCTTGTACTGCAACGGCAATAGCAGCAGCGCCCTCGAAATTAACCGCCGCCAGCGGCAATAATCAGGTCGTCTCCATTGGGCAAATTATCCCCGCAGGGTTGAGGGCGAAGCTCACTGATCGCTACAACAATTCAATCGCCAGCCAAGCGGTGATTTTTAGTATTGTGGCCGGCGGCGGAAATTTTGTTAACGGCCAGGTCAATGTCGGAAAAATTTATCAGACGCTGACCGATAGCAACGGCAATGCGTTTGCGCGTGTGGCCGCGAGCACGGTTTATGGCGACACCACCAAAATCACGGCAACCTGGAAAAGCAGCGACGGCGCGTCTTCGTTGACGGCCAATTATGTTGTCATCGCCGCCGCACCGGACTCGGTGATCGCGACCAAAGGCAACAACCAAACCGCCGCGCGCAACACCGTGTTGCCCGACAGCTTGACCATCAAAATTCTCGACGCCACTCAAACACCGGTGAAAAATTATCCGGTGACCTTCAGCATTCTTTCCGGCGGCGGCAAGCTAGGGAACAATCAAACTCAATTCAATGTAAACACCGACAATAATGGCTACGCCCGCACAGTTTGGCAACTGGGCAATCTGGCCGGCGTGCAGCAGGTTGAATTAAAAGCTTTGTTCAACAACGGCAATTTGCGCAACACGCCGTTCATTTTCAAGGCCACCGCGCTTATTCCGAGCGCGGTTGCCGATGACAAGGCGGCGAGTTTGCCGCAGCAATTTGCCTTGCATCAAAATTTTCCGAATCCGTTCAATCCTGAAACAACGCTGCGTTTCGATCTTCCGGAAGCCGGCGTGATAACGATCCAAATCACGGATATGAGCGGCCGGCAAGTGCGGCAATGGCTCGCCGGGGAAATGCCGGCGGGTTCGCATTGGCTCGTTTGGAATGGACAGAATAATGAGGGCCGCCCGGTTGAATCGGGTGTTTATTTGATTTCCTTGCGCGCCAAACTTGGCCGGAGTTCACGCGAGTTGACGGCAACACGGAAGGCTGTGCTGATGAGATAAAAAACGTAATGCGTAAAAAAACGTAATGCGTAGAAGCGTAGGGCGTAAGCTTTACGCTTCTACGCATTACGCCTTACGTTTGATTTCCAAAATATTCCACCAGTTCCCACTTCAATCCCAACGGGCGGACTTCATAATCGGGCAGCTTTTCCACCGGCAGCCATTGGATCGTGCCGAAATTTTCCGGCGCGGTAGCGCCATGGCGCGGCAGTTGTGCGGCATCGGCTTCCGCGAGAAAATACCACTCAACATTATTCGGGCGAAAATACGGGCCGAACTGTTGTCGAATGTTAATGTCGGCATTCAACTCTTCGCGCAATTCGCGATGCACGGCTTGTTGCGGCGTTTCTTCCGCCTCGATGCCGCCGCCGGGGACGCGCCAGTAACGCCGCTTTTCCTGATCGAAAGCATACGTCAATAATTGGCGTTGCTGGATAATAACCGCACCGGCGCGGCGGCGGTTTGCAGGCATCTTTTCTTCCGGCAATGGCCGGCGCTCGCCGACCCAAATTGGAAAACGCGCGGCAGCCGGCGCGCCGATTTTTTCCCGTACCCATTTTTGTAAAAATAACATTTTTGTAAAATCACGGCGCAGACATGTAAACACAAAGCTTTTTTGTTGTAAAAAAACTGAATGGAGCAAACCGCCGTAATTTTCCGCCAACTCGGGCGCGCCCATTTGCGCATAGTAAGCCCGCGTGCGCTCATGCGCCGCCGCGGCGGCCTCGGGGGTCGGATAAGCCGGCGAATCCATCACGATCAATTTTGCACCGGGCCGCAAGACTGCGCTGATTTTTTCAAACAGTTTTTCAATCTGGCGCGTGTAATGCAGGCTGGCATTGGCAATAACAAGATCGAAGGCGTTGGCCGCAAGCGGCAAGCACTCCGACTCGGCTTGCACGGCCATAAAATGCCGCTGCGCCGCGGGCAATGCCGCCAGCCCGTGCGCGCCGGCATTGGCATCGACCGCCAACACGTCGTGATCCGCCGCCAGTTCGCGGCTCATCCAGCCGCTGCCCGCGCCGATGTCTAAAATTCGTAGCCGGGTTTGCTGGTAATTTTCGCTCAGCCACTTTTGTAACAACCGAAATGAGGCCACCCGCCAGCGCCATTCGCGCGTGTGCCGTGCGGTGACATCGTGAAAAGGCAAACGTTGATAATAATTTGGCGCTGCGCTCGCCCAGCCTTCGCGCAGGCGCAACGCATCATATTTCTCGCAAAAAGCCGCAACGGCCTCGCGCCGCTCCGGAACGATCAACGCCGGGATGCCGTTTAACACCGGAAGGCGCGTCTCACAGCTCGAACAACACAAAAGCGGCGATAGGAATTTTTCAACGGCGAGCGGCTTTTGACAGCGCGGACAGCGCAAAATTTCCAACCACCGATACAGCAGGTTATTTGAAGGGGGCAAAGGCGTCTCACAATAAATGTAACGGGGTAAAAATGTGGCGTCCCCGGAGTAAGCAGCTATCTTTTTCTGATCACACATTTGGCAATGCGCCCATCACCGCCGGCAGCCCATCCAACGCGTGAAGATTTTGCGAAGCTCAACGTGTGGTAAGCAGCATCGCTTAATTTATTCCACGACTGGCCGTCGTCATACGAACAAAAAGAACCGGAGGTCCCAACCGCGACGAGCAGACGCGACGCGCGATCCGGCACGAAGGCCACGCAGGATTGAAACGTCACGCTGGCGGAATTTTCCGGCACGCGCCAGGTTTTACCGCCGTCATCCGTTAGCGCCACGTTGGCTTTGGCCGCGAGATGTTGCTGGTAATCGCCGCCGATCACGACGCCGTGTTTTTCATCGCGAAACGCCAGCGAAAAAATTCCGGAGGATGGATTGCCGCTTACGATCGGCGTGGCGCTGCTCTGCCAGGTTTGGCCGCGATCGTGGGAATAAAAAACGCGCGCGGCCGTACCGCCGGTGGCCAGCCAAATTTTATTTTTGCCGAGTGCAACAATGCCGGTGCCGCTGGCGGCAAAAGCGTATTCGCCGTTCAACACCGCGGGCGATTTTTCGGCGGGAAGCGGTTGCCAATTTTTGCCGCCGTCGCTGGT
>CAZVZZ010000074.1:0-11500 GCA_964631505.1 uncultured Cytophagia bacterium | reverse complement strand
GATGAAAAAACGAAAATTTGGCAACACCGATTTGCTGGTGAGCGAAGTCGGCTTTACCGCGATGAATTGTGCAAATTGGTTGATCTCATGGAAAGGCAAGGTTAATACAAATGACAGAGCGACAAACTCTCGCGCTGGAAACTTACGTGCAGCGCAGCTTCAATTACTACACCAACATGGTCGATGCGCACGGCGTGCCGTATTTCAACATCTTTTGGACTGATCCCGCCGAAGCGGCGCATGATTGGCCCGATTCCGGCGATGTTACGGCGCGGCAACTGCAGGCGGTGATTATGGCGCGGCATGCGACGGGCGTGGCCTGTTTTTACGGCGAGGACGGCCCCGGCAAACTTTATCGGCGCGAGCATTGGGTGAATGGCGCCGCGCCGAAGTTGAGCCCAATTCATTTGGATGACGGGGCGTTGGATTTTTGGCATGTAAAATAAATTTCAAACCCATGAGGCTTTATGAAGGCGAAAGAAAAGATTCCGCAAGAAATGAAACCGTTATTCGAGAGCATTACCGGCATTACTGATAATTTTTGCCGCGAGCATCTCAGCCAGGAATATGCCGATCTCTGCCGGCAAATGACGGCGACGTTATGCCGCAAGCGGCCGTCTCCACTCGCCAGCGGCGCCGTGGAAATTTGGGCGAGCAGCATTTTATACGCCGTGGGCAAGGTCAATTTTCTTTTTGATAAATCCCAGAAACTGCATATACGCGCGGAAAGACTCTGTGAGTTGCTGGGGACGAGCAAGGCAACCGTTTCCGCGAAGGCCAAAAAAATTATGCAGATTTTAAAAATTGGAATTTTTGACCCGCGCTGGACTTTGCCGAGCAAACTGGATAGCAATCCCATGGCGTGGATGATTCAAGTGAACGGCTTCATCGTCGATGCGCGTTCGCTGCCGCGTGAAATTCAAGAAGAAGCTTTTCAGCGCGGGTTAATTCCTTATCTGCCAACACAATCTTTGCAGGAGTGAGGAAGACAATGCGTTTCCTTTTTGGTAAATTTTTTTTATTACTCTTTTCTGTAATCCTATCGAATGGAGTCGTCTCCGCCCAGCCTGAAACGATCTACATGTCCGTGCGCAGCTCGCGCCAGACACGGCTGGGCGTCAGTAATAATCCGACGATCGGATTGTTCGTGAGCCGCGATGCCGGTGCGACCTGGCAGCATTATGGCTGGCGCGATCAAAACAAAGTTTTTTATACCGAAGCCGGCCCGGATGGCACAATGTGGTCGGCCTGCGGCAACGGTGTGTTGCGCTCGACCGACGGCGGCGCGACGTGGAAAATTACCACGGGCTGGGAAGTGACCGAGGTGCTCAAAGTGAAAGTCGATCCGCGCCATCCCGAGGTGGTTTATGCGGCGACGGCCTACGGTGTTTTTAAAACTTCGGATAGCGGAAAAAGCTGGCAGGCGAAAAATCGGGGTTTGGACAATACGTTTGTTTCCGATCTGGTGATCGACCGCACGAACAGCGCGCGTTTGATTGCTGCCACCGAAGGCGGAATTTACGTCAGTACGCACAAGGGCGAGAGCTGGTCGCTGGCAGCGTTACGCGGCAAGGGCGTGCGCACGGTGGTGCAAGATCCTTTGCACGCCAAAAGATTCTGGGCGGGCACGGAAGATGAAGGCGTTTTTCTTTCCACGAAAAAAGGCGAGCGCTGGCAAGCGGCTAATCGCAATGTCAATCTCACGACGGTTTATGCCGTCGCGATCGATCCGAAAAATTCCAATAAGATTTATCTCGGCACGCACGAAGGCGGCGTCTATCGCTCGACGGATGGCGGCAAAAGTTGGAAAGCGTGCAACGAGGGTTTGCAAAACACTGTGGTGCATGCGCTGGCGATTCTGCCGTCAAATCCCAACATTATTTTTGCCGGGACGATCAACGGCGGATTATATCGCAGCGCGGACGGCGGTACAACGTGGGAGTTTAATAGTCAGGCGGATGGGCAAGTGTGGGGGCTGTCAATCAAGTAAAATCGCGCCACGTTTCAATGGTCGCAAGCCGCTAACCCTCAAAACAATTCGCCCTGTGACGGCGCCTCCAGCGGTTTCGCGTCATAACCGAGGTGGCGCAAGTGCCGGGCAAAATCGGCTGGGCCGTGGGTGGTAAAAATTTTTTTGGGGTTCACGCGCCGGACGTATTCAAGCAGCCCCGGAAAATCCGCATGATCCGACAGCGGCAGCGCCTCATCCACGCCGAGACGAAACCTTGCCTGGCTCTCCTGGGCCCAGCCGGAGAGATAAAGCGTGCGTTTGTTAATCAGCTTTTCCATCTGCCGCGTGCGCCGCGCCGTTGCGGGCATGATCAGCACACGATTCGCCACCGGCTCATGGCGGCGGTAGGGCACGGCCTCGCCGAAATGATAACCAAAACGTTCATAAACTTTGGCCAGCCGCAAAATGGAAGGATGGACGCTCAAGGCAAAACCGTTTTCACTGAAGATTTTCATTGCTTCCTGCGATTTGCCCAGCGCATACGCAAAGACGGTTGGCGTGGCGCCGTCACGCAGAGCCGCGGCCGCCCATTCGCACATGCGGGCGATGATTTTTTCGCGCGGCGGAAATTGAAAACGCGGGTGGCCGAACGTGCATTCCATAATCAGAATGTCACACGCCACAATTTGCAACGGTTCCGCGGTCGCGCTTGCGCCCATTTTAAAATCGCCGGAATAGAGCAGCCGCTGGCCGTTGCGCTCAACGAGAATTTGTGCCGAGCCTAAAATATGTCCGGCGGGCACGAACGTGATTTGATAACCTTCGAAAACAAAGGGTTCGTTAAAATTGACCGCCGTGGCTTGAACCTGGCGCACGCGCCGTTTCATAAAATCAACCGTGGGCGGCGTCGCAAAAACGCGGCGATGCGTGCGAATGTGATCGGTATGCGCGTGGGAAATACAACACGCCTCGCTGTAGCGGCGGGCATCCAGCGTGAGCGTGGAATCGTGCAGGCGGATGGATTTATCGTACGTGAACAAGGGAGCGCATTTGCGGCGTAAAAAGTTTTGATTAGACCGGAACCGTCGCTGCAAACTCCGGCAATTCTTTCTTGATCACCAACCGGCAGTAGATTTCCTCCAGAATACGGCTAAGCTGCGCTTGATACAAACCCAACTCGGGGACGTCGTAGTTTTCCTGCTCGACAGGCGGCTCTTTGCGCTTGACTTCGGCGAAAATTTCCGGATAAGCTCTGGCGAAACCGTCGATCATGATGCTGTCAAAGGCGCGTTTAGCGCCTTTTAATCGAGCACAACTAAATAGTTCATACCGCCCGGATTCAAGAGTCGGGAAAGGATCCGTATTGAATTGCGGAATCCAAATTTCAAGAAAATCGTGGTCATCATACACGAAAGCCAGCTTATAGGTCGGCGAAGAAACGCCCTTCGTTTTTTGCGGTTTACCCTGGTTAGATGATTTCATAGCTTTTCGGCGCCTTATTTTCTTCCAGCCAGTAAAAATTCCAAACACTGTTGATATTTGATTTGATCAAAACCACGCCCAATAAAGACTTTCGATAGCGCAAGTTTTTGATCGCAAAGCTATTGCAGAAGAGATAACGATCCGGATAGTTTCTGTGTCGTGCCAGCAATGTAGGTGATTTAAGAATTATAGGAATTTTTTCGACATAATTCAAGACGAAATTCTGTTGAGGCCTTCTGTCCCTTGAATCTTGAATATATCTCAACCCCTGTTCAGTGAAATAATATTTTTCGCCAAAACAGTCGGTGCCGGAAAAAATAACCGTCTGCGGTTTCGGAATGCCGTCAACAGTGATCTCGAGATCCTTACCACGTTCCGAGTAGTCGACATCCTTGAGATCGTATATTTTCGCGCCTGTCATTATTGCTCCCCGGACAACTGCGGTTCACCACGCCGGTTTTTATTTTTTCAATATAATCAGCTCGCGATTATCATGCAAGTTGTTTTAATGAAAACCCTCAGCGTTCGCCGGCGATTTCCTCGACTTTGATCCATCCCACGTTCGGGCCCCAACCGTCTTTGGGATCGGCGTCGCTGAAACGCAAAATCAACTTGCCATTGGCCCACAACGCGGGATCGGTCAGCGTCAAAACGTGTTCAGTCACTTCACCGCGACCGGCGTCGCCCTCGTCCAGCAAAAGCGCATCGCCGGCGGCAACGCGGCACTCACCGTTGGCGCTGAACGTGACGTTGACTTTGGGCGTCGTGGGTTGAATGGGAAAAACGTACGTGAACCATTGCTCGCCGTCGGCGACGCGATCTTTTTGGCCGTCGTCAAAATCGGAAATCCAGGACGCTTTTTCTTCGCCGAGATAATATTCGTTGTCATCGCCGCAATCCGCCAACATGAAAGCTTGGGTGATACCGGAATAAAATTCTTCTGCCGCCGTAGCCGCCGGTAGGCGCTGCTTTTTGCCATTGCGATTCCATTCAATATAATACTGAAATCGCACCCCTTCTTTTTTATAACTCGCCGGCAGGTTCGCCGTCCACACGGAGCGGTCGAGATTGGCTTGCAACGACACCGCTTGAAAATTGGTTTTTTTTGCGGCGCCGGCAGGTTGGAGACGATGATACAGTTGCGCGGAAAAATCCGTTTTGGCGGCGGCCACTTGCAGACTGATTTGCAGCGGCTGCGGCGCGTGACTGTAAAAATTTTTCGGCGGCTGATGCGCGGCGGCGGCCACCCGGCGCAACGGCATATAAAGCCCGCGGGTCAGGGTTTTATCCGGAAACGGGACCATGTAGTCGTCATTGATTTTGACGCGATAACGCCCGGGCGCGACCTCAAAAAATTTGACGGTGGCGCGCCGGCCCCAGCCAATGGACGACAGCAAATTGAAACGAACCGTATCACCTTTCACGCGCAGATTTTCAATCCACAGCGCATTGACGCCGCCGGCGCTGGGTTTGTCGCCGAGAAAAACATAGGCGTCGCCCATGCGCGTGCGCATCAACTCAAAACTCGTCGCGGCGCTGCCCGTGCCCCAATGAATGCCGGTGATGCCGCCGGGGCCGTCGCTGCCGCCGTGCGCCCAATTCTCATACGCGCTCGGCGTGTCGCGATGAAACAACGCAAAGGTCGAGCGCAGCGCCGCAACGGCGCGCTCAAAGTACGCGCGTTTATTGGTCGCCTCGAAATAATCGAGCAGCGTATCGGCAAAATACGCCTGGCGCGCATCGCTCCATTCCCCGTCGGTGTTTTGCACGCCGAAGCCGCCGAACACGTTTCGCGACAGAAACGGCGGACTCCACACTTGTTGGTAAAGCAGCGCGTAATCCAACACGTGCGCGCCGAGTTCGAGATATTCTGCATTGCCGGTGATTTTGTGCAACGCCAAATAGGCCTTCGCGGCTTGATTCATCGACAGCGTGTTTTGCGGAAATTGGCCGGTGACGGAATCGTAAAAATCAAACGGCTTGCGCGAACAGGAGGTGAAGGTTTCGTAGTCAAACCACTTATTGCTCGGTAAAATTTCGCGCGTGAGGTAAGCCATCGCTTTGGCGGCGGCATCGAGATAGCGTTGCTCTTTCGTGCGATTGAAGAGTTCCGCTAAAAACAGGGCGGAGCCGGCGGTCTCCGCATTTTCTTGCAGAAATTCCGGCCGCGGCTGGTGTTCGGTGCGATGAAACCAGCTTGGAATGACGCCGCTGGGTTGTTGCCATTTCAACAGAAAGTCCGCGTAAGTCCGGCAGAATGTGAAAATCTCCGGGCGGCGCGCCGGCAAGAGATCGGCCCATTGCAACAGCCAGTAGCCGGTCCACGAAGCGTCGAAGGTGTGATTGTAATCATTGCCGAACCCGGCCCAACCTTCGTCGCCCACCCAGTAGGTCTTCACCGGCTCGCTTATTTTTTCCTTCGAAGCTTTGACGACCACCGGCTTGCCCGGCGCCGCGGTTTTAGCGATGTAAAAAATCGACGGAAAAATGCCGCCCTCGTTCGGCGCGGATAACGCGAGATTCAAAACTTTTTCGGCGCGTTGCTGCAACAGCAGGTCTTTGTTGCGCTTGCCATATTGATACATGCCGTAAGCCGAGCGCAGCGTTTGGAACCAACTGTTGAACCAAATATCGTTGTTGGCTTCTTCGGGCAATTGATTTGACCACGCCAGCCGCTGGCTTTTCATGCCGCCGACCGGCCGGCCGGCCAAAGTCGTTTCAATCCACATGTCGTCGGCATATTGTTTCCACGCGCGCTGTGCCAACGCGTCGAGCGTCGCCGGCAGCGGGCCGATATTGCCGTCACGATAAGCTGGCGCAAATTTTTCCCACAGAAAATGCACGACCTGGCGAAACGCGGCAGGGGCTGTTTTCTTTTTTGCTTGGGTGGCGCGCCTGTACGGCGCGGCGCGATGATCGAGCCACAGATAATAAGCATAAGAGACTTCGGTATTTTCCAACTGCGGCGCGCGCGAGGAATCCGGCTGATAATAAACATGGTCGCGTGTTTTCCACGGCCAAAAACCGAAGGAGAGCAACGGCGCAGAGCCGTTCCGTGCGGAATCGGCGGGCGGCAATTGAAAATCGAACGCCATTGGCAGCGCGCGATTTTTGACAAGATATTGCAGGTCGGGAATGAGCGCGACAAACACCGAGTCTTTTTGCACCATCAAGGCGGGCGAGCGGAAAACGTGATCGGCAATAATATCATCTGCCAGCGGCCGCAGGTTTGGGGTCCAAATGAAATCCAGCGGCTGAATTTCGCCGAAGCTTTTGCCGTGCGGCACAAAATTGAAGGACGATAATAATGCTTCCACTTTCGCCGTCGGGCCAATTCGCCACTTATCAATCACGTACGCCGCCGGATAATCGGCCAGCAAGCTCACTTCACGCGTGAGTGATAAATTTTTGTTGCTGCCGGAAAAACGCAGCGTGCGCGTTTTCGCGAGCGACTCAAAGCTCGTGAAAAAGAGCGAGTCTGCGTGTCCGGAGAGGCGGCTCCAAATTTCCGGACGCAAAATATTTTTCCAGGTGGGATTGCTTTCCCGCGGCGGGCCGGCCACCAGCACGTCGCTGCCGGCCGGGGTTTGCAATCTGAACACTACGCGGCTGCCCTGGGTTTCGGCAACGATTTTGAGATTGCGATTGGAGAATTGCGCAGTCGATTGAGCAAAAAGCAACGGCATAGGCAAAAGCAGAAAAAATGAAAAACAGCGTAACCTCGTTTTCTTCATCAATGCACCATCCATTGAAAAATTCGTCCATGATTTCATTTATCAAAATAGCCAAATTCCGGCAGTAATGCAAGCGGCAAAATTGACTCTTGCATTTTCCCGGAAAAGATCATATTTTATGAATGCAAATAACAGTACACCGTTTTTTGCCGAGACGTTCCGCTGTTGGTTGTGTCGCTGTCGGTTAACGGTTGCTGCACCAATCAGCATACGGTTCCGTGCTCCCCTTGTGGTGCTTATCTCGACGGGCGTTCGCGCCATGCCGCCGGCTGATCGGCGCCGGGACGCAAGCCGAACATAGGTGACGCGGACAAGAGGTGGTGGCAAAACTGGATGTACCAGGTAGGTTGGATTTCAATGGAGAGAGTGCTGCGAATGGAAAAGGGCAAGGTCAAATGGTTTAACGAAGCCAAAGGTTACGGCTTCGCGATGCGCGAGAGCGGTGAAGACGTGTTCGTGCATTTCAAAGCGATTCAGGGCGAGGGTTTCAAAACGTTGAAGGAAGGGGAAGAAATTGAGTTTGAAGTCGAGCAAGGCCCGAAAGGTTTGCAGGCGAAAAACGTCAAACGTTTAGGCGGAGGAAAAAGCGCAAAATAATTTACCAGACACAACGCAACCCCGATTCACGGCTGGATCGGGGTTTTTATTTTTGCCGGTGACGATCATGAAAAGCTTCGTGAAATGCTTTTTGCTGTTGACCAGCTTGGGAGCCGGGTTGGGCTTGCCGCTTCAGGCGCAGGCGCAATTTTCTGTGACTTGGCAATCACGGCCGGAATATGAATGGGCGCGTTTGCATTTGCGGCACGGCTTGTTTCCGCATCCGTCACGCGCGGCGGGGCATTCGTATGCGGAAAATGCGGCGGATTCGACGACGCGGAAATTTTTTCCGCGGCACCCGCATTATGACGACAGCACGGCGATCGTTATTGTGCCGCGCGGGTATCGGCTGGTGCGCGGCGCCAATGATCTCATCGTGCATTTTCACGGCTGGTGGAACGAAGTGGACAGCGTGATGAAATTTTTCGGGCTGGTCGAGCAGCTTATCGCCTCCCGCAAGAATGCGGTTTTGGTTTTGGCGCAAGGTCCGTTTCGCGCGCCCGATTCACGCGGCGGCAAAATGGAAGACCCGGACGGCCTGCGCCGGTTGGTCGAGGAGGTTTTGCAACATTTAAAAATGGAGAAAAAAATTGCCTCGGCAAAAATCGGCCGCCTCATTTTGAGCGCGCACAGCGGCGGCTATCGCCCCACCGCGTTTGCGGTGGAAAAAGGCGGGCTGGCCAAAAATATTCGCGAGCTGTTTCTGTTCGACGCCTTTTATGGGCAATACGAAAAATTCATCCCGTGGCTGAAACAAAATCGCAAAAATCATCTGCGCAGCATTTATACCGAACATTTGGCCGACGAGCATCGCGACTTCATGGCGATGCTGCAAAAAGAGAAACTCGAATACACCGATCAGCTTGCCGCCCAAAATCAAATCGTGCTGCTGCCGACGGCGGTTTGCCATAATTGCGTGATGGCAGAAAATTTTAAAAAATGGCTCGAGGTTTCCTGCCTCGCGCCGCTATGAATGCTGCCAGGCTGAAGCTGGGCACTCCATTTTGAGCAAAATGATGAACTCCAAACAATGGTTGATTTACCTCCTGCGCTGCCGGGATGAAAGTTTTTACACCGGCATTACCAATGATCTCGCGGAGCGTTTGCAGGCGCATCAGGCTGGAACCGCAAGCCGCTACACGCGCAGCCGCCTGCCGGTCAAATTGGTTTATCTCGAATCCGCCGCCAATCGCAGCGCGGCGACGAAGCGGGAGGGGGTGATTAAAAAGATGAGCCGCAGCCAAAAGGAAGATTTAATCAGCGCAAAACCGAAAGCCGCTAAAACACAAACCAGTTCAACCCGGCGTTGAAAAGATAGCCGCCAACGCTCGATCCTTCAAAACCGCTGGTGCCGCCAATGCCGGCGGACGTCACTTCCAGGCCCACGCCCAGCGACGCGTATTTGAGAAAACGATATTCCAACCCGAGGTCGAAAAAGAAACCACTGGCGTTGCGCTTGCCGGGCTGGCGGCCAAAGACGCTGGTGGGGCCGGTTTCGTTGATTTTAAAAAACGCGAAACCGAAGCCAAAATGGTTGACCAGGCGCCGCTCACTGTACGAAACGTAACGCACCCCGGCAGTGTACCATTTTTCCTCCCAATGCTGGGTATCCACCACGACGTTGTTCTCAACGACGCCGGCGTCTTTTTTGAACTGATGGTATTTGACCGCCGCGTAATAAGGGGGGCGAATTTTAATCAGGGCGCTGGCGCCCGGCGTCATGCCGCTGCGTTGGTCGTAAATCCGGTCGAAGCCGTTATAGCTGATGCGAAAAACGCCGGTAAACCCGCCGAGAATCAAGCGATCCGGGCCACCAGAAAGATTTTGCGCCGCGGCCAGCGTCGTCCACAATAAACCGATGAAGGCGATATTTTTTACGCGCATGGTTTCTCTTTGCGTTTAGGAATGCAACCTTTTTGGAGGTCACGGTGTCTAAATAAATGAACGCGGCATTAGCGTGATACAATATTCAGGACAGCAACACGCCATTTGAGGAAAACGATATGGAATCGACGATTATCGCGATCATGTTAGCGGTCGCCGTCGTTTTTTGGAACGCGCCTTTCACAGCATGTTTCATTCCGCTTAACCTAACCTGGCAACGGTTGGGGCGGCATCTGCTGTTCGGCATCGTGCTGCTCTTGCTGATCATGAGCCAAACGCACACGGCCCCGGCGGATATTCCCGCGCCAAGCTGTGGTAGTGGAATCGCATCTTGTGACAGCTTGATCGCTTTGACTTTGACCACGTTCACGGCGCCGCTGATTTTTTAAAACCATTTTGGGGAACCAATGCCGGGCGGCAACCCGACTAAAAAGTCCGCCACTTATAAAAAATCAGGCTTCCAAGCACCACCCCAACCACGTCTGCCAAAGCGTCGGTCCAATCCATGTGGCGGCCCGGCACGAAATATTGATGCACTTCATCGAGCATGCCGTAAAGCGAACCGATGGCAATCGCCAGCCACAAGTCGCGCGGACGGCTTTCTTTCCTTCCGACGATTCCACGCAACAATAGCAAGCCCAACGGCATGTAGGCCACGGCGTGATGGATTTTATCATCCCAGCTAAAAATTTGCACCGGAAAAGATAAATCCGGTATTGAAGAGAGTACAAATAAAAAAATGGCCCAAACAATGACCGGAACAAAGCGCCAGGTAAAATCTTTCATTTTTTCAATTTTTTCTCGAGAAACGCAAAAGTTTTTTCCCACGCATTTTTGGCGTCTTTGGCATGGTAGGCTTTCGCATTATTTTCGTTGATAAAAGCGTGCCCAGCGTTCGAATAAATTTGGATGGTCACGTCCTTATCGGCTTTTTTACAAGCGTTCTTGAACGCTTCCACGTCTTTAACCGGAATGCCGCGATCTTTGCCGCCGAAGATGCCGAGCAGCGGGCAGTTGATTTTGTCGATCAGGTCGGCGTCGGTGATGAGACGGCCATAATTGATCACGGCCGCGGCCAATTCCGGAATCACCACGGCGGCCTGCAAGGAATAACCTCCTCCCAGGCTCCAGCCGATTGCGCCGATTTGGTTGTGCTTCGCTTCGGGATGCGAGACCAGATACGCAAACGCCGCTTGCACATCGCGCGTGGCCCGATCTTCCGGCAGGCCGCGCATCAGTTCGTGGGCGGCATCTTGATCCGCCGGCAGCTCGCCGCGATACAGGTCGATGGCGAGGGCGAGATAACCGCGATCGGCAAATTTTTTCGCGTTGGCTTTCATCCAGTCGTTCAAGCCCCACCATTCATGAATCAGAATTACCGCCGGAAACGGTCCCTTGCCTTCCGGAAAAGCGATGTATCCGGTGACCGTTTCCTCGCCGCTTTGATATTGCACCAGTTGGGTTTTTACCGCCGGCTGGGCGCGATGATAAATCAGCGCCGCCGAGGTGAGTGTAATCAAAGCCGCCAAAACTATACCAGAGGCTCGCATACTCTTCTCTTCCCGTAAAAATCAAACCGTTCACAAATTTTATGCGGCTGCCACACAGCCTGTGGTCGTCAATCAGCAGCCAGGGAATTGGTCTTCTCCTTACTTAATGTTTCAATTTTGACACCGTTTATTCATTCATCAGGTTCTCGTAAAAGGTCACCGTCCGGACGCTTCCCTGCGAGAATGTTTAAGACTAACAAGCTTAGCGTCCGGACGGTTTCTACTTTTTAGTTAAACATTCATGCCCGGGCGGCATGCCGGCACCAAGCTGCTCAGCCGGCAGAGGGAAAGGGTTCATCAAC
>CAZVZZ010000073.1:0-11521 GCA_964631505.1 uncultured Cytophagia bacterium | reverse complement strand
TATCGCGCATGGCGCGCACGATCAAAGAGCGCATGAACCTCCGCGACAGCGAGAAGCTCACCCCGCAGGATCTCGTCAATGCCCGCACGATCATTTCCGTCATCAACACGTTCTTCGGCACCAGCCAGCTTTCGCAGTTCATGGACCAGACGAATCCGCTGGCGGAACTGACGCACAAGCGCCGCTTGTCCGCGCTCGGGCCGGGCGGTTTGACGCGCGAACGCGCCGGCTTCGAAGTGCGCGATGTGCATTACACGCATTATGGCCGGCTCTGCCCGATTGAAACGCCCGAAGGTCCGAACATCGGTTTAATTTCGTCGCTGACGACTTTTGCGCGCATCAATGATTTCGGCTTCATCGAAAGCCCGTATCGCAAAGTGAACAACGGCCGCGTGCAAAGCGAGATCGAATATCTTTCGGCCGATGACGAAGATCAATACGTCATCGCGCAGGCCAATGCGCCGCTGGACAACAAAGGCCATTTCGAGAGTGACCGCGTGAAAGCGAGAATTAAGGGCGAATTTCCCGTTGCGCATCCGGATGAAATTCATTACATGGATGTGTCGCCGAATCAAATCGTGTCGGCGGCAGCCGCGCTGATTCCATTTCTCGAACACGATGACGCCAACCGCGCGTTGATGGGATCAAACATGCAACGGCAGGCCGTGCCGCTGCTCACGCCGGAAGCGCCGCTGGTCGGCACCGGTATGGAAGACAAAGTGGCGCGTGATTCACGCGCGATGATTATCTCGGAATATGACGGCGTGGTCGAACACGTCGAAGCCAGCCGCATCATTATTCGGCGCGAGATGCCGAGCGGACGCGGCAAGCGGCTTGACCCCGAGAGCCTCACGAATTACGATGAAAATGATTTGGTGACGTATCGCTGCACCAAATTTATGCGCACCAATCAGGGCACTTGTGTAAATCAGCGCCCGATCGTGCAAGTCGGCCAGCAAGTTAAAAAAGGCGACGTGTTGGCGGACGGCTGTTCGACGCAGGGCGGCCGTTTGGCGTTGGGCCGAAACGTGCTCGTGGCCTTCATGCCGTGGCGCGGGTATAATTTTGAAGATGCCATCGTCATTTCCGAAAAAGTGGTGCAAAAAGATATTTACACCTCGATTCATATTGAGGAATTTGACCATCAGGTCCGCGACACCAAGCGCGGCGAAGAAGAATTGACGCGCGAAATTCCGAACGTTTCGGAAGAAGCGACCAAAGATTTGGATGAAAACGGCATCGTGCGCATCGGCGCCGAGGTGCAATCCGGCGACATTTTGGTCGGCAAAGTGACGCCGAAAGGCGAGACCGATCCGACGCCGGAAGAAAAGCTGCTCAAAGCCATTTTTGGAGAAAAAGCCGGCGACGTGAAAGATGCGTCTTTGAAAGCGCCGCCGGGATTGAAGGGCGTCGTGATTGACGCGAAGCTTTTTTCCCGCAAGAAGAAAGATCCGAAGGCAAAGCGCCAGGATAAAAAGAAGCTCGACGAGATTGAAGAATGGATTATCTACGAGCGCAAACGTTTGCTGAAGCTCCGCGATGAGAAGCTCAGCAACGTGTTGACCGGTGAAATCTCCGCCACGTTGCGGCACATCAAAGACGGCAAGGTGTTGCTGCGGGCCGGCGCCGAGTTGACGGCAGAGCGTTTGGCGGAATTGGATTTTGACAAGCTCGACCGCAGCGAAGGCTGGACCGAGAAGAAGAAAGTCAATGAAAGCGTCGAGCTGGTTTTTGAATCGTATGAGCGCCGGCTGCGCGATGCGAATGAAGAGTACGAACGCCGCAAACAGAAAATTACCGTGGGCGACGAATTGCCGCCGGGCATCGTGCAGCTCGCGAAAGTGTATGTGGCGAAACGCCGCAAGTTGATGGTCGGCGACAAGATGGCCGGCCGGCACGGCAACAAAGGCGTGGTGGCGCGCATCGTGCCGATGGAAGACATGCCGTACATGGCGGATGGAACGCCGGTTGACATTGTGCTCAATCCGCTGGGCGTGCCCTCTCGTATGAACCTCGGCCAGATTTTTGAAACCAACCTCGGTTGGGCCGCGGCGAAATTGGGCATTGCTTATTCGACGCCGGTGTTCGACGGCGCGACGCACGATGAAGTGCTTGAAGAGATGCGCCGCGCGAGTTTGCCGGAAAGCGGCAAAGCGCAGTTGTATGACGGCCACACCGGCGAGCCGTTTGCCGAACAAGTGACGGTCGGCCAAATTTATATCATGAAGCTGTCGCACTTGGTCGAAGACAAAATTCATGCGCGCTCGATCGGGCCGTATTCGCTCATCACGCAGCAACCGCTCGGCGGCAAGGCGCAGTTTGGCGGCCAGCGTTTCGGCGAAATGGAAGTGTGGGCGCTGGAAGCGTATGGCGCGGCGCACACCCTGCAAGAAATTCTCACGGTGAAATCCGACGACGTGCGCGGCCGCTCGAAGGTGTACGAGGCCATTGTGAAAGGCGACAATTTGCCGGAGCCGGGCCTGCCGGAATCCTTCAACGTCTTGATCCGTGAATTGCAAGGACTCGGCCTGGATGTTGAGTTGCTGGATGAAAATGGCAAAGTGTGAGGGAGAGCGCGTCATTCGTAAAACGTGATGCATAATGCGTAAGAATGTAAAACGTGATATGTAATGATACCGCTTACGAATCGCGTTTTACGCTTGACGAATTACGCTTCACGTTTCAGTTGCGAATCAAATTTTCTTATTATATACGCCTATGATGAACATGTTTGCCAAACCAGAAGCTGCAGCGCGCCGGAATTTCGGCTCGATTGCGATTAAGTTGGCTTCACCGGATAAAATTCTCGAGCGGTCGCACGGCGAGGTGACCAAGCCGGAGACCATCAACTACCGCTCTTTCAAACCCGAGAAAGACGGATTGTTTTGCGAGAAGATTTTCGGTCCGGTACGAGACTGGGAATGCCACTGCGGCAAATATAAACGCATTCGCTACAAGGGTATCGTTTGCGATCGTTGCGGCGTCGAGGTGACAACCAAGTCGGTGCGGCGCGAGCGGATGGGACACATCAGCCTCGCGGTGCCGGTGGTTCACATTTGGTATTGGAAATCATTGCCGACGAAGATCGGTTATTTGTTGGGCATTGGCGTCAAGGATTTGGAACGCATCATTTATTACGAATCCTACGTCGTGATTCAACCCGGCAACAGCGGCTATAAATTTAAAGATCGCCTAAGCGAAGAAGATTATTTCAAAGTCGTCAGCGAAATGCCGGAAGGCGCCGAAGCCGATGAAAACGACCCCAATCGTTTTGTCGCCATGATCGGCGGCGAAGCGATTTTGGAATTGCTGAAGCGCACGGATATCGACCGGCTTTCCATGGAATTGCGCGCGCAGGTGAAAGTTGAAACCTCGTTTCAACGCAAAGCAGATGCGCTCAAACGGTTGAAAGTCATCGAAGCTTTGAAGAAAAGCGGCAATCGCCCGGATTGGATGGTGATGTCGGTGATTCCGGTGATTCCGCCGGAACTGCGCCCGCTGGTGCCGTTGGAAGGCGGTCGTTTTGCCACCTCCGATTTGAATGATTTGTACCGCCGCGTGATCATTCGCAACAACCGTTTGAAAAAACTCAAAGAGATCAAGGCGCCGGAAGTGATCTTGCGCAACGAAAAGCGCATGTTGCAGGAAGCGGTGGACGCGCTGTTTGACAACGGCCGCAAAACCGCGGCGGTGCGCGGCGACGGCAATCGCCCGCTGAAATCACTTTCCGATATGCTGCGCGGCAAGCAAGGCCGTTTCCGCCAGAATTTGCTCGGCAAGCGTATCGACTACTCCGGCCGTTCGGTGATCGTCGTCGGCCCGGAGCTGAAACTGCACCAATGCGGTTTGCCGAAGGAAATGGCGCTCGAATTGTTCAAACCGTTTGTGATTCGCAAGCTCGTCGAGCGCGGCATTGCCAAAACCGTCAAGAGCGCGAAGAAACTGGTTGACCGGCGCGACACCAATGTTTGGGAAATTCTCGAAGAAATCATCGAAGATCATCCCATTCTGTTGAACCGCGCGCCGACGTTGCATCGCCTCGGCATTCAAGCTTTCCAGCCGTTGTTGATCGAAGGCAAAGCCATTCAGATTCATCCGCTGGTTTGTGCGGCGTTTAATGCGGACTTCGACGGCGATCAAATGGCCGTGCACGTGCCGTTGTCATACTATTCGCAGGTCGAAGCGCGGTTGTTGATGCTTTCGAGCCACAATATTCTTTCGCCGGCCAGTGGCCGGCCACTGGCCATTCCGAGCCAGGACGTCGTGTTGGGCATTTATTATCTCACGAAAGTGAAGAACGGCGACTTGGGCGAGGGCAAAATTTTCTCGAACCCCGACGAAGTGAATATCGCGTGGAATGACGGCAAAATGGGTTTGCACGCCCGCATCAAAGTTCGCCTCGACGGCAAGATGATTGAGACGACGGTCGGCCGCGTGATTTTCAATCGCATCATTCCGAAGGAAATCGGCTACGTCAACGAGCTGCTCACAAAGAAGCGCCTCGAAGAATTGATCGCGGGCATTTACAAGCAACTCGGCAATTACCGCACCGCGATGTTTTTGGACGAGCTGAAAGGCGTTGGCTTCCATTTCGCGATGCGCGCCGGCATTACGGTCGGCGTCGGGGACGTGATCATTCCCGAAGAGAAGCAGAATTATCTCGATAATGCGTTCAAGAAAGCGCAGACGATTCAATCGCAATATGAAAAAGGCGTTATCACCGACGGCGAACGCTATAACAAAATTATCGACATCTGGACGCACACGACGAGCGACGTGGCGGATAAGATGTTCAATCGGTTGAAGACTGATCGGCAAGGTTTCAATCCGATTTTCATGATGGCCGATTCCGGCGCGCGCGGTTCAAAGGAGCAGATTCGCCAGCTCGCCGGCATGCGCGGTTTGATGGCGAAGCCGCAGAAGAAGATGACCGGCCAGATGGGCGAAATCATCGAGAACCCGATCACCGCGAACTTCCGCGAAGGCCTGTCGGTGTTGGAGTATTTTATTTCCACGCACGGCGCGCGCAAAGGTTTGGCCGACACCGCTTTGAAGACGGCAGACGCCGGTTATCTGACGCGCCGCCTCGTTGACGTGGCGCAAGATATGATCGTCTCCTCGGTGGATTGCGGCACGATTCTCGGTCTGCGCATCGGCGATTTGAAAGAAGGCGAAGAAATCATCGAGCCGTTGCGCGATCGCATTCTCGGTCGCGTCGTTGCCGAAGACGTGTATGATCCCGAGTCCGGCGAAACAATTATCGAAACCGGCCAGTTGATCGACGAAGACGTGGCGGATCGCATTGCGGCGGTCGGCATCGAAACGGTTTATATTCGCTCGGTATTGACTTGTGAAGCCGAACGCGGCGTCTGCGCGAATTGTTATGGCCGTAATTTGGCTTCGGGCAAAATGGCGGATCAAGGCGAAGCCATCGGCGTCATGGCGGCACAATCGATCGGCGAGCCGGGCACGCAGTTGACGCTGCGCACGTTCCACATCGGCGGCACGGCCTCGCGCATTGCGGCGCAATCGCAAGTGCAGGCGAAAACCGAAGGCCGCGTGAATTTCGAGAACACGAAATTCATCACGCAGGAAGATGGCACCGTCATCGCCGTCGGCCGCAACGGCAAACTGAAAGTGATTGACGAGAACAACCGCATCACCGCGCAATACGTGATTCCTTATGGCGCGACGATCTTGTGCAAAGAAGGCGACCGCGTGTCGGCGAACCAGTTGGTGTTCAAATGGGATCCGTACACCGCAAGCATTCTCTCGAATCACGACGGTTATGTGAAGTTCAGCGATATTAAAGAAAATCTGACAATGCGCGAAGAGCTGGATGAAACCACCGGCCTGAAACAGCGCGTCATTATCGATACGCGTTTGCGCAATCTCAACCCGCAGATTCAGATCGTGGACGCCAACGGCAAGAAGCTGAGCAGCTACATTTTGCCGACGCGTTCCTATTTGTTGGTGCAGGACGGCGAGCAGGTTACCGGCGGCACCGTGCTGGTGAAGATTCCGCGCGAAATCGCCAAGACGCGCGACATCACCGGCGGTCTGCCGCGCGTCGCGGAGCTGTTCGAGGCGCGCCGCCCGAAAGAGCCGGCCATTGTTAGCGAAATCGACGGCGTGGTGAAGTTTGGCGAGATCAAGCGCGGCGTGCGCAAAATCAGCATCATTTCGCATGACGGCAAGGAAGAGAAGGTGTATCAGATTCCTTACGGCAAGCACGTGCTGGTGCATGACAGCGACTTTGTCACCGCCGGCGAAAAGCTTTCCGAAGGCTCGGTCGCGCCGCAGGATATTTTGAATATCATGGGCCCGAACCGCGTGCAGGAATATCTCGTCAACGAAATTCAGGAAGTTTATCGCTTGCAGGGTGTGCGCATCAACGACAAGCACATCGAAGTGATCGTGCGGCAGATGCTGCAAAAGGTAAAGATCGAAGATCCCGGCGACACCAATTATCTCGAAGGCGAGCAAGTGGACAAGATCCGCTTCCTACAGCTCAATGAGAGCATTCGCGACATGGTCGTCGTCACCAACCCCGGCGATTCGAAATTGAAAATGGACGCGCTGCATGAGCGCGCCGAAGTTGAGAAAATCAACGAGAAGCTGGCGAAGAGCAACAAGGAACAGGTGGAGTTTCGCGCGGCGCAACCGGCGACCTTCCAACCGCTGTTGCTCGGCATCACCAAAGCCTCGTTGACGACGGATAGCTTTATTTCTGCTGCCTCGTTCCAAGAAACCACGCGCGTGTTGACCGAAGCTTCGATCGAAGGCAAAGTTGACAACTTGCTGGGCTTGAAAGAGAACGTGATCATGGGCAATTTGATTCCGGCCGGAACGGGCATGACGCAATACAAACGCTTGCGCGTGCAATCCGATGAACAAGCCGGTGAGATGAGTGAGTCGCTGCAAGCGACGGTTTGAAAATGTGTAACGGGTTTGCGGCTGCCAGTAGGCCGGTTAAATAAGTTTTGCTCTTTGCAGCAAAAAAGCCTCCGAGTAATTCAATTAATTCGGATGGCTTAAAAGATTTACAAAAATTTAATCTCTGGCGGCGCGCCGCCTCGGTTTGCAAAGACTGTGCAAATTGCAAAGAAAATTGTTGCTTTTTTTGTAGAAGTTGCGTATATTTTTTGCTCGTGTAATTGAAGGAGAGGTTGTTTGCCAACTATCAATCAATTAGTGCGTTTAGGTCGAGAGCGACTGAAACGTAAGACCAAAGCCCCCGCGATGGCCGGATCGCCACAGCGGCGCGGCGTGTGTACGCGTGTTTATACCACGACCCCGAAGAAGCCGAATTCGGCTTTGCGGAAAGTCGCGCGCGTGCGTTTGACGAATCAATACGAAGTGACGGCTTATATCCCCGGCGAAGGGCATAATTTGCAGGAGCATTCGATCGTGCTGATTCGCGGTGGCCGCGTGAAGGATCTGCCGGGTGTGCGTTATCACATCGTGCGCGGCGTGTATGACACCGGCGGCGTCAATGATCGCAACCAGGGCCGCTCCAAATACGGCGCGAAACGCAAGAAAGCCGCGGCGGCATAACAGTGATTTCACGAAACACCGATTACGGTTTACGATTTTACAATTATGCGCAGAAACCAAGCAAATAAAAGAACGGTTCTTCCTGACCCTAAGTTTAAAAGCATTCTCGTCACCAAGTTCATCAATGTCTTGATGTATGGCGGCAAGCGCAGCGTGGCCGAGCGAATTTTTTACGACGCGCTCGATTCCGTTGGCGAGAAGACGAAGAAGCAGGGCGTGGAAGTTTTCAGCAAAGCGGTGGATAATGTCAAGCCGACGCTGCAAGTGAAGTCGCGGCGCGTCGGCGGCGCCAACTATCAGGTGCCGGTCGAAGTTTCCGCGGAGCGCCGGCAAGCGTTGGCGATTCGTTGGCTGATTACCTATGCGCGGGAGCGAGGCGAAAAAACGATGGCCGATAAGCTGGCCGCCGAGATTGTCGCCGCGTCAAATAATGAAGGTAATGCGGTCAAAAAGCGTGAAGATACGCATAAAATGGCGGAAGCCAATAAGGCTTTTGCGCATTTTAGATGGTAAGTCAATAAATTTATTTTAAATTGAAAATTTTCAATTTAAAATTTAAAATAAAACTGAGTTGCCAGGTTTTTTAGCTTAAACAGTAACATCGAAGCGTGTAACCATTATCTCCATACCTTCAGGAGAGGCTACGCCCGCTCGGCTTGTGTCCATCGGGTTCGCTTTCAGGTGTTCTCTTGAATGATTATGGAGTTTTTTATGTCCAAAAATAACGACAATTCCGAGCTAAAGAAAACGCGCAATATCGGCATCATGGCCCATATCGACGCCGGTAAAACCACTACGACGGAGCGTATTCTTTATTACACTGGCCGTATTCATCGCATCGGCAATGTTGACGACGGTTCGACGACGACCGATTGGATGGAGCAGGAAAAAGAGCGCGGCATTACCATTACGTCCGCGGCGATTTCGTGCCAATGGAAAGATTGCAACATCAATATTATTGATACGCCGGGCCACGTTGATTTCACGATTGAGGTGGAACGTTCGTTGCGCGTGTTGGACGGCGCGGTGGCGTTGTTTTGCGCCGTCGGCGGCGTGGAGCCGCAATCCGAAACGGTGTGGCGGCAGGCCGACCGTTATCGTGTGCCGCGCATTGCTTTCATTAATAAGATGGATCGCACCGGTGCGGATTTCTATCATGCGTTGCAGATGATTCGCGAACGGCTGGGCGCCAATGCGATTCCGATCCAGATTCCGATCGGCGTCGCGGATATGTTTACCGGCGTGATCGACCTCATTCGCATGAAGGCGATGGTCTACAAAGACGAGACGCTCGGCGCGAAGTGGGAAGAGTTGGAAATTCCGCATGAGTTGCTGGCCAAAGCAAAAGAGTTTCGTACACAACTGCTCGAAGCGGTTTCGGAATATGACGACACTTTGCTGGAAAACTACCTGCATGACCAGCCGATTACGGAAGAAGAAATTCGTGCCGCGATCAGAAAAGCTGTCATCGATGTCAGTATGGTGCCGGTGATGTGCGGCGCCTCTTATAAAAACAAAGGCGTACAGCCCTTGTTGGATGCGGTGAATTATTATTTGCCCTCGCCGTTGGATATGCCGGACACGAAAGGAACCCACCCGAAGACCGGCGAAGAACTGATTCGCAAACCCGATCCGGATGAGCCGCTGGCGGCGTTGGCTTTTAAAATTATGACCGACCCGTATGTCGGTAAGCTGACTTACTTCCGCGTTTACTCCGGCAAAGTCGAAGCGGGCAGTTATGTTTATAACACCGTGACGGGCAAAAAAGAGCGCATCGGGCGCCTGCTGCTGATGCATGCCGATAAGCGCGAAGACGTTGAAGTCGCGCGCGCCGGCGATATTGTCGCTGCCGTTGGTTTGAAAGATACTCGCACCGGCCACACGTTGTGCAGCGAAAACAAGCAGATCATTCTCGAATCCATGCACTTTCCGGAGCCGGTGATTTCGGTGGCGATTGAGCCGAAAACGAAAGCGGATCAGGATCGTCTGGGTGAATCGTTGAACAAGCTCGCGGAAGAAGATCCGACCTTCAAGATTCGCACCGATGAAGAAACCGGCCAGACTTTGATCGCCGGCATGGGCGAATTGCATCTGGAAATTTTGGTTGATCGGCTGTTGCGTGAATTTAAAGTTCATGCGCACGTCGGCAAGCCGCAGGTTGCCTATAAAGAGACGATCCGTCGCAAAGTTGAGCAGGAAGGCAAATTCGTGCATCAATCCGGCGGTCGCGGCCAGTTCGGCCATGTCGTGCTGGAGATCGAACCGAACGAACCGGGTAAGGGTTTTGAGTTCGAGAGCAAGATCGTCGGTGGCGTCGTGCCGAAAGAATACGTGAAGCCGACGATGGAAGGCGTGAAGCAGGCGATGCAGACCGGCGTGCTCGCGGGATATCCGATGGTTGACATCAAGGTGGCGCTGGTTTTTGGCTCCTACCATGAAGTGGACTCCTCGGAAATGGCCTTCAAAATTGCGGGTTCGATGGCCTTCAAGGAGGGCGCGAAAAAAGCCAGCCCGGTGTTGTTGGAACCGATGATGGATGTTGAAGTGGTGGTGCCGGAAGAGTATTTGGGCCAGGTCATGGGCGATTTGAACTCACGGCGTGGGAAGATTCGGGGATTTGTGCCGCGCAAAGATGCGCAGGTGGTGGCGGCGTCGGTGCCGTTGGGCGAGATGTTTGGCTACGCGACGACGATGCGTTCGTTGACACAGGGGCGCGCGGTTTATTCCATGCAGTTTTCGCATTACGAGCCGGTGCCGCAGAACATTGCGGAGACGCTCGCTGAGACCAGCAAAGTTAAAACAACAAAATAACATTGTCGTCACGACACGGCAATTTAATAATTTTGAACGAATAATTTATCAACCGCTTTATTCGGGAGGTTTTTTCTCATGGCTAAAGCAAAGTTTGAACGCAACAAACCGCACGTTAACATCGGCACCATTGGCCATGTTGACCACGGCAAAACGACGCTGACCGCAGCGATCACCCTCGTACTCTCGAAACGCGGTCTCGCGCAGTACAAGAGCTACGATCAAATCGATAACGCGCCGGAAGAAAAAGCGCGCGGCATCACGATCAACACGGCGCACGTCGAGTATGAAACCGACAAACGCCATTACGCCCACGTTGACTGCCCCGGCCACGCAGATTATGTGAAGAACATGATCACCGGCGCGGCCCAGATGGACGGCGCCATTCTCGTGGTGAGCGCGGCGGACGGTCCCATGCCGCAAACGCGCGAGCACATCCTGTTGGCGCGCCAAGTCGGCGTGCCGTATATCGTCGTCTATCTCAACAAGGTTGACATGGTCGATGATCCGGAATTGCTCGACCTCGTCGAATTGGAAATGCGCGATCTGTTGAAGGAATATCAATTCCCCGGCGACGAGATTCCGATTATTCGCGGCAGCGCACTCGAAGGTTTGACCAATCCGGATGATCCGGTGAAAAATAAATCCATCATCGAATTGATGACGGCCGTTGATGCTTACATTCCGCAGCCGAAACGCGAAGTGGACAAGCCGTTCTTGATGCCGGTCGAAGATGTGTTTTCGATCACCGGCCGCGGCACCGTCGGCACGGGTCGCGTTGAACGCGGCAAAGTCAAAGTCGGCGAGACGGTTGACATCGTCGGCATTCGCGCCAAGCGCCAGAGCGTGGTGACGGGTGTGGAAATGTTCCGTAAGCTGTTGGATTCCGGCGAAGCCGGCGACAACGTCGGCCTGTTGCTGCGCGGCGTTGAAAAAGACGAATTGGAGCGCGGCATGGTAATTTGCGCCCCGGGTTCGATCACGCCGCACACCAAGTACATGGGCGAAGTGTACGTGTTGAAGAAAGAAGAAGGCGGCCGCCACACGCCGTTTTTTAACGGTTATCGTCCGCAGTTCTTCTTCCGCACGACCGACGTTACCGGCGTGGCGAAGTTGCCGGCCGGCATGGAAATGGTGATGCCGGGCGATAACG
>CAZVZZ010000072.1:0-11523 GCA_964631505.1 uncultured Cytophagia bacterium | reverse complement strand
AGATAGCCGCTGTTGAGAATGAGAATAACAAAAGCGATGAAAAACCACTTCATCGCTTGCTGACGTTGACCACGCATTATAGCATTCCTGAAATTCTTTTAACGCGCTTGCCGCAGAAGCGCCGCGAGTTGCAATGCTGACGGCGGGGAAATATTTTACGGCCGGATATTTTTTTTCCGATTCACCAAATAGTCATCCAAATACTCCATCACTTCGGTCGCCGGACGCGGCTGATGCTCCAACTGCGCGGCGGCTTTTAGCGCGGCGCGCGGCGAGAGCGGGGCGCGCGGCAAAGGCGGCCGCACGGGCGGCGCCGGCACGCTTGGTCGATTATGCAAATCGACATTAACCACTTCCCCGTCGATAAAAGAATCGGCGAGACGCTGCAAGCGTTCTTGATGCCGGCGCGCTTCAAGCAGCGCATCTTCATCATCATTCACCAAACCGTCAAAAATCCCCGGAATTTCTGTGAACGCGTTAATGAGCTTTTTACTCATGTTGATTTCGCCGTCCAAAACCCGTTCGCAAATCTCTTCGATGGTTGCGGCGTAAGTGGCCACGACGTCAAACACAAAACGCTTCGCCAGGTTATTGATTCCGATCGCGGCATGTTTGATGCGCTGCAATGTCTCTTGCCGCGTCGGGTCGGTATAAAGCCGGCCCAGCGATTCGCGAATCACCTGCAAATGCATTTGGCTTTGCTCGGCAAAAATTTTATTGGCAACACCCGCCCGCCGCGTCGGCGGCGCGGCGCGCTCGAATCTCTCGTTGCGCGCCATGGCGCCGTTGGCTTCAGCCCCACTCGTGATCGGCGACGAGGTAAAATAGTCGTCGCGGTCATCATAATTTTTTCGCTCGCCATTTGGCCGCTCATTGAAAGAGGCGGCGCTTGGGGACGGCGCGAAGCTTTCGTTTTTGAATTCATCGCGCGGCGCCGGTTTATCAAAGCTCGTTGCTGCCGTTTTCGGCCTTGGCCGGTTTTCCGGTGCGGCCGCATCATTGGCAGCAGTCACATTCGTCGTCCGTTCGCGGCGCTCGCTATTATCAACGCGTTGTGGCATGGGCGACTCAATGATGGCCGTTTCAACTTGCGGCCGGGATTTTTCCGAACTCATCTCGCGCTTCGGCGCTGGCGCCGGATGATTTATTAAGGCGTCTTCGCCGTTGCGGGAGGCTTGGGGCAACACGACCACTTCGGTATCACGGCCAACGCTTTCAGGCGAGAGCGTGAGGTCATCATCCGCCATTGCTTCCTCTGCCGTATTTTTTGCAAAAACTTCGGTCTTGGGCATGGAAACGGGCCGCGGCAAAATTCGTTTTCGGCGCGCCGGCGTTAAGGCGGATTGAAACAATAGCTCGGCTTTCTCTCGCGGCTCCGCCGCCGGAATGCTCTCGCGTTTTTCTTGCAGGCCCGTGGCAATGAGCATGACTCGAATCGCTTTGCCGATATTTTGATCGATGCGCGCCCCCCAAATAATTTTTGCCGCCGGATCAAGCTTGGCGGAGACCAGCCGCATCACCATTTTGGCGTCTTTGAGCGGCATCTGCGCGCCGCCGGTGATGTTAATCAGCGCATTCTTGGCGCCGGTGATATCGATGTCGAGCAATTTATTTTGCATCGCAGCTTCCACCGCGGCCTGCGCGTTTTCTTGACCTTCGCTTTCGCCAATACCGATCATCGCCGTCCCGCCGTTTTGCATGATCGCGCGCACATCCGCAAAATCAAGATTGACCAAGCCCTTTTCCGTAATCAATTCCGTAATGCCCTTCACGGCATTGACTAAAATCTCATCGGCGGCTTTAAACGCCATGCCGAGCGGCATATCGGGAACAACTTCGAGCAAACGATCATTTTGAATAACGATCACGGTATCGGAATTTTGCCGCAACCGCTCGAGGCCAGTGCGCGCATTTTCCCAACGGCTCACGCCTTCTTCCGTAAAAGGCAACGTGACAATCGAAATCGTCAATGCTCCCACCTTCTTCGCAATCTCGGCCACGATCGGCGCCGAGCCGGTTCCCGTGCCGCCGCCTAAACCGCAGGTGACGAACACAAGATCAGAATTCACCAGCGCCTCTTCAATTTCATGCTGGCTTTCACGCGCCGAGTCCTCGCCGATTTGCGGATTGCTGCCGGCGCCGAGGCCTTTGGTGATATTCTGCCCAATTAGAATTTTGTCGTCGGCCGTGGTCGCGAGCAAATCCTGGGCGTCTGTATTGACGGCCAGCGTCGCAATGCCATTGACGCCGGTTTCCATCAACCGGGAGATGGTGTTATTGCCGCCGCCGCCACAACCGACCACGCGAATGCGCGTTTGATGCGAGCGCAATACCGCTTCCAGCGCCTTATTTTTATCGGCTGCCGGACGTTGAGAATTTTTTTCGTTCGTTGACAAGGTGATTTTCCCTTCTGCGACATGTTCTGAATCGTCCGCCCTCGGCCAGTCACTGACCCCTGTTTTTCCCAACGTTTCCAAGACTTCAAACAACTGGCCAGTTATTTTGCAAACACGCCCTCAGAATAAATTTTTCGGGCTCTTCAAAGTTCAGAGTTATTTGCGAACAGCGTTCGCAAGGGCATCGGTTAATGGTTCAATTTGCAAGCCCGCCCGCCGCGGCAGACGTTCGCCGATCTCCGGCGATAATGCGACATCCGTATAAAAATACCACCGCAAGGTGGCGAGCTTGGCCGCATTACTTTTGGCCAAACGGAGGAGCAACGCCGCCGGGCCGACGGCCACCGTGGCGCTTTCATCCGCGAAGCGTTCTTCCAATTTATCCCAATCATTCGTCTCAGCAATAATCAACGTGCTGCCGGCAACGATCGCCGCGAGCAAACCGCCGCTCAAATTATTTTCCTGCGCCAACGGCGCGAGACAAATCAAACCATCGTGCGCCGACAATTCCATTCTCGCCACCATGGCCGCCGCGGCGCGCGCCAGCTCTTCATGGGTAATCACCCGGCTTTCGAGATCAGCCGCAAAATAGATCGCGGCGACATGGTCGGCAGCCGCATCACTCGCGGCGAAGAGCGGCCGGTCGGATTTGTCCGCCGTGGTTGGGCTGCGGCGATTGCGCAACTTGGCGTTTAGCGTCACAATGTTGTCTTCTTCAAAAATTGCGATCGTGAATGGCGAACGCGTGGCGCCTTCCTCGCCAGTTTTCGCCAAAGCGCGCTCCAACTTCGACTGATATTCCGGCGCCGTCACGATCACGCTCACCCCGGCCAGCGCGAGCTGCGAATGCAACGTCGCTTCATCGCTGGTCACCTCCAAGGGCACGGCAACTCCGCCGGCATGCCACAACCCGAACAAGCTGATCACTAACTTCGGCGAATTCGCCATCAGCAGCGCCACGCGTTGGCCCGGTTGCAAATTGATGGATTGAAAATAACCCACCATCCATTCGACGTAAAGCTGCAATTCAAAGAAAGAAATGCGGCGATCTTCGGAAACGAGCGCTATCGCATCGGCGCGCGAGCTGGCGGCCCGGTTAAACAACTGTTGCAACCGCACTTCGGTTTCATTCCAGGAATTTTCAGTCATTCTTGACTCTCTAATTAAAAAGTTTGGCAATCCAATAACCGTCACGTCCGAATACTTTAGGGCGCTTCCTGAACGAGTAGTGCGATTTCTTCTCTTAATGTGTCCCGTAATGCCGTCTCGCGGCGAGGAGACGGCGTGTGTGCGTCAATTCCGTGCGTGAGCGCCGCATGCACTTTTTCAGCAAAATCGGTGACGTTATCATCTTGATAAGTTATAACGCCCGCGGGGCGCGAGCCATTTTCGCTGGCGACCACGCGCGTTCCCAGTTCCAAAGCTTCCAGCACGCTGGAGGAGACGCCATCAACCACCGGCGTGCGAATATAAACTTGCGAAGCCGCGAGCGCCGCGAGAAAATCGCCGTGCTCCAAATCGCTCGCCAGCAAACAATTTCCCGTCAGTCCATGTGCGTTCAATAATTCTTCCAGCTTCGCCGTTTCTTGAAACGCGCCCATAAAAATTATTCCCAGTCGCGCATTCTTCCGCAACACCTCCCGCAAACCTTCCAACAAAAAATTGATCTTGAAATCCGGCCGTAAATAAACATACGTGCTCACCACCGGCTGATGTCTCGCCACAAAATTTTTAATCGCAGCCGGCAGCTCATTTTTATCCTCGAGATATTGCGGACAAAACGCCGGAATCGGAATGATCTTCGCCGCGGAAATGCCGTACTCCACAATGCGCGCTTTGACGGCGTCGTTATTGCAAATAATCTTTTGTGCGAGCAAAAAAATCAGGCGAAACGGCAGATCAATCCAAAATTTTCCCTGTCGGGGAAAATAGTCCTGCACCGCGCCAGCATGAAAGGTCAACACGATCCGCTGGCCAAAGAACAAACTACAAATTTCCGCGATGAGCGCGAGCACCGGGCTTTTGGTTGATTTCCCGTTGAGGTGCATGTGCACGAGAAATCCCCGCGCGCAAAATTTCAAAACTTTTAGCGTGTAATCGAAACCATTGAGCGCTGGAACAAACTCGTCACTTTTTTGCCGGCGATTTTTATTGGTGTTGAGCACCACGCACGTATGCCCAGCGCGCTCCAAATAACGCTTCAACATTTTGATGCGCACCGACCAGCCGGTACCTGGCGGCGGATACGGCCCGATTTGCAAAATACGCTTCGGGCGTGGCGTTTCTCGAATGTGGTCGATATCGTTGCGCAACAAAAATTTATAAAATTTTTTATGTCCTCCGGATGAAAAACCGCACACGGATTTTTATCCGGGTGTCGCCCATGGCCGTAGGCTTTTCATCCGTGAGTAAGCTTTTTAAAATAGCTACCTCAAGTCAATCGAAGAAATCTTGGCATCCACCGCCAACTCCGAAGTCAATAACTTTTTGCCGTGCAGCGCCAGTTGCGAGCCTTTGACAATCGTTGCAAAAGCAAGATGCGAATCCAGCTCAGAGCGAATATAGGCCATGCGCGCGTCGGTCTGAATCTCGTTGATTTCCTGCAAGCGGCCGGTAAAATTAAACACCAGGCGGTCTTCCCAGCGTTTGGTTTTCATGCTCAGAAAAAACGGCGTTTCGCTTTCGGTGCTGTGGCAGCCGCTTTGTTGAATTTCAATTTCCGGCGCCTGCTTTTCAAACGGCAGAATAAGCGTGGAAAAATACATCGGCAATAATCCGGATAGTCCGGAGCACAAAACCTGCGCCGGGGCTTTTTCACCGTAACCGGGCGCGAACCATCCTTGCGTGGGTTGCTCGCCACCCTCGGCCAATTCCAATGTCGATTCGCGCAACCCGATTTCTTGCAGCAGAATATTTTTTTGATCACGCCGCTGCGTAAAAACTCTGCGGCCGGTTAGTTGCGCCGCCACGCCGGGGGCAAAATGAAACCAGCGCTCGACGCGATGTTCACCGAGGCCAAACAACGCGTCGAAAATCAGCCAATATTCGCCTTTGCGCCAAAACACGCCGCGGCGGTGCCGGATGTTTGTCCCGAAACCGGTATAACAACCTTCGATGAACGCAAAATCGGCTTGGCAATTATAAAACGATTGCTCCACAGTCGGCACGTAATTGTAGCCCAACCGGCCAACGAGATTGCTGGGCCCGCGCCCGTCGATCGTGACGGCATTATGCGCCGCTGCGCCGCGAAAATGATTCTGCCAGGCTAAATCGCCGTTGTAGGTCAACATGCCGGAGTCGATCAACATCGGCGCGCCATACGCCTGCAAGGAAAAACTCAGAAAATCCGCCTGCCCGTGCGCCACGGAAACATTCTCGTCGCGAAACAGGCCGTCGCTCTGCTGGCCGCAATCAAAAATGATATAGTGATCGTCGCGATTCCAGCCGCCGCGGAAAATCGCATAGCCGCTGTCGCGAAATAATTTGCTGCGCTCCGCCGGCGCCTTGCTGTTGAGCAGAACAAACTTCTGATGGCTCTCCGGCCCCAAAAGCCACAAGCTGCTTTCGGAAAATTCCCCGGCCATCTTTTTCATGTCGCTGCGCTGAAACCAAACCGCGCCGGTGGCGAGCAGATCACGAAAATCCCACAATTGCTGTTGACCAAAATAAATCGACCGTGCATTGTCATGATCGCCGATCATCGGATGCCGGCCATCCGGCTGCATGCTGAACAACGAAAATTCAAGCGCACGCTCGAGGCGGCCGCGCATCTCCGCCGAAACCGTTTGGCCGTTGCGTTCGGCCAGAATCATCGCGGTGAGATAAAATCCCAGCGTGAAATGATGATACGAAATCGCTTGTTCCACGCACATGCCGTCGCGGTGAAATTGCTTGACCACCTCATTGTTAAGAATCGTCCAGCCTTTTTTGCGCCAGCGTTCGGCTTCATGAAATTCCGGAAACAGCGAGCCGAGCAGAAATAACGCCGTGGCCTCGCCGATTAAATGGTTGTACGGACTGACATAAAACGATAGATTACGGCTGATGAAGCGGCCATGTAATTGCAGCGCCCGCATAATCATGGCGTGGGAATGCGCGTCGAGCGCGCCGGCATCCAAACAAAAGAAATAGGCCCACATCCACGCGCTCGCCCGCAATGCCGCTTCCAAAGCACTCGTCCAGTTAATGCCGTAAAGATACTGATTGCTTTCGATCCAGCTCCCGCATTGCCGAACAAACTCGGCGGCATATTTTTCATCCTGCGTCAGCCAATACGCTTTGCCGAGCACGATAAAATGTTGATGCCGATTCAGTTCCCACACATATTTGACATCGCCGGGAATCGTATTGCTTTTGGCTTCGCTGCTGCTGGTGCGCTGGCCGTAATATTTCATTTCAGTGTAAAAGCGATTCGGCCAACGTTTGCGCGACAGCGGATCGTCCTGCCATTCAATGGCGGTTTCGTATTTGATGGTGCTGCCGAAAAACGAGAACTCATGTTCGAGCAGTTTATCGGCCTGAGTCAAGGTCTGCGACACCATATCGGCCAAATAACGGTCTGCAATCTGTAACATCGCCGGACGCTGCTGCGGGCTGAAAAAGAATTGCGCCGGATGATCATTCGGCGGCGTGTTCAAGCGGCGTTGACGCAGGTGTTGCAAAAGAAATTCTTCGGCTTCCGGCCAGCGGCCGCCGGCAACGGCGTCTTCAAACGGCCCCGCTAAATCCGAGGCCAATTGCAAATGCGGCAGAAAATGCTCCGGCCCGAAAGGGTTTTTCTTGGCCTGCTCCGAAAGCTTCATCACTTTTTTGGCGCCCAACGATTTCAACCGATGACTGACTTCGTCAACGGACATCGTGGTGAGTTTTTTCAAATTCATAAGATGTGGGTTTGCAAAGCTTGCCTGTCAAATCCTGCAAAAACGCAGGAGACAACGATTATAGCGCTGAAACACGTGCCGGTTAAAAACTTGCACCGGCCACGACAGCTTATCGTTTTTTGCCACCACTCTTTGCCGCATAATGGCGCTGTAGTTGTTCACCATGTGTTTGATCCAAAGAATTTTAAATAACAAATCTTCGGTAACCAACAGCGCTTTATCTTCTTCCGGTGATCCGGCATAACCGGTTAAAAACGCCTGCTGCAATCGCCGAATCGTTGGCGCGCGGAAAATCGGCTTGTGCAGATAGCCTTCTAACCGGTGATAAAAATAAGTTAAATCATTATATACCGACCCCGCCTTGAACATGGTGAAATCAGCCACCGTGATTTTTTCAGCGGTGGCTAGTACGTTAAAGGGCGCGTAGTCGCCATGCGTACCACAAGTTCGCAACTGCGCCGCCGGCACCGCGGGAAGCGCCTGTTGCAAAAATTTTATAATCTGCTGGCGATCCACCGCCGACAGCGGCGTTGCTTCACTTTTTACCAAACGTTGCAAGCGTTCGTCAATATATTCCAGCAAATTTGCCGGCTCAAAGCGCGATGATTCCGGCGTGTTTTTTTGAATCGCCGCGAGCGCGCGCCCGGCGCGCTGACAATGTCGCGCCAGTTGCTCCACCTTTTCCGCGGTTGGCCAGAAACGGCCCTCGCGATTAATTAACTCTGCAAGCGTCACGCCCGCCGCTTCTTCGGTCATGATCGCCAGCCATTCCGGAAAATACGCTAACGGTTTGATCACGGCAATATCCCGCTCGTCTTGCAGCGCCGCTTGCAAACGCCGGGCGGCATTAAATTCCGTGGTCAGCCGCGTCAAATATTTTTCCGGATTTTGCTTAAACTTCGCACCCGGCGTCAGAATTTTCACATACACAAACCGCGCCGCCGGTGCAACGAGCTGCAAGCGATAAACGTTTGAATATGGCCGCACCACATGCCGAACAATCTGAAAATCATGCGGCACCGCTTCCGGCCAAATTTCACCTGCTTGTGAACGCAGTTGTGCGATGATTTGAAAGATGACGCTGTTCATGCAAAGAATAAATCCGGCAGGGTTTGATGATCAACGTTTCTCCGCGCAACGCTGCAATTCCTCGTGCAATTGTCGCGTCAATCGCACGCCGTCGTATTTTTGAAAAGCGCCGTCAACACTTGACAAGGCGACACCGCCGTTGCGAAATTCTTTCACCAGTCGCAACAACGCCGCTTGAATCGCCGGCAAATCTTCCGGCGCCGCGACGATGCCAAGATCGTGATCGCGCACGACCTCCGCCGTGGCGCCCGCCGGCGTAAGCGCCAGAATTTTTTTGCGCATCGCGATATACTCAAAAATTTTTCCCGGAATCGACACGCTGGTGCCCGGCTGCAAAATCAACAGCACATCGCTTTCGGCTTGATAGGCCAAAGCTTCACGATGCGTCACCGGCGGAATAATTTTTATCACGCTTTGCAGTTCCTCGGCATATTGAAAGCTTTGATACAGTTCCGGCGCGATGCCGCCGACAAACCGTAATTCGATTTCATCGGCCGTGATGGCGCCATTCGCCAGTAAGCGGCCGAGCGCCTCAAAAAAATAACCGGGATCACGCTTGCGGTATAGCGAGCCGGTATGAGTCATCACCAGCTTGTTTGTTTTTTTAGCCGTGGCCGGTCGATGCATAAAATCTTCCGGATCAAATCCGTTGGGAATAACGGCAAATTTCTGCGCGGTCGTCGCGCCATAATGCTCGGCAAAATCGCGCGCCGCCCAGGTGGTATTCAAGATCACGCGATCCGCGGCCTGCACAAATTTCGCTTCCAATTTTTCCGCGGCCCGGCCGCGCAGCGTACCGTTCATCAATTCCGCTTTCCACGGCGCGCGCGCCCAGGGATCGCGGAAATCCGCCACCCACGGCAAACCGGTCATTTTTTTGACGAGATACGCGACGAGATGGCCGGTGAACGGCGGCGCGGTTGAATAGATCACCTCAAAATGCTCGCGCCGATTGAGCTTCAACGCGGCGGTCAACGCATACGGCAACCAATTGACGTCTTTATCCGGAATTGTCATGACGTCGGTGATCAAATTCTTACTGCGTTGCCAGAGGCTGGTTGTTGGTTTCTGGTTGCTGGTTGCTGGTTGCTCGTTGGTTTTTGCTTTTTGCTCTTTGCCTTTTGCCTTCGTCAAGCGGCGGTTTTTAAACTCTAAAATTTTATTAAGCCCGCCACTAACTTTTGTGGCCTCGACTCGCACCGTAGCCGGTATCTTTTTCACTAGCTCGCGATCAATCGGTGAGTCAGCCGGATAATAGGCCTCGTTCGCCGTGAGCACGGTTATGTCCCACCCGAGCGGCGCCAAATAACGAACAAAGCGCACGGTGCGATGCACGCCGGCGCGCGCCAGCGGCGGAAAGATGTAGGCAATGACGAGAACTTTTTTTGAAGTAATACCTTCAGGCATCGACTTTCAGAAATCCGTTAATAGTCAAATCCGTGCAAAAAAAGCAAAGATTTTTTTAGTACACGAATAGTCCGGATTCATGCCAATAGGTTTTTGATCCGAACGATCCGCAAAATCCGAATACCAAAGCTGTTCTTCATTGATTCCTGCGTGTCCGGATTGGGGAAACACTGATTGTCGTCAGTTCTGTGCCTGAGGTACTACCACAAAACTTACCAACAAATCCCTTTATAATTCGGCTGCGCAACGCCGTGGTCGGATGAAATGCGCACCAGATCGATGATAATCTGCTCCGGGCGACGGCGCTCCAGAATTCCGGCAAACTCCGGATCATTGTTGCCGATGACCAGCACCTCGGCAAAATCTATCACTTCCTGCAGCGATCGCTGCAAAAAGCAGGACAGATGAGGAATTTCGCGTTCGATATACTCTTTGTTGGCGCCGATCAAACGCGCCAGCGAGACGTCGCGATCATAAATCTTCAATTCGAAGCCTTTGCCAAGCAAAATCTCGGTCAATTTAACCAAGGGGCTTTCGCGCAAATCATCGGTGCCCGCCTTGAAACTCAAGCCCAAAAGGCCGACGCGTTTTTTGCGTTGCGAAGTGATCAAATCGACGGCGCGTTGCAAATGCAACTCGTTGCTCGGCAGAATCGCCTGCAGCACCGGCAGTTGCATGTCATGAATTTTGGCTTCATATAAAATGGCGCGCAGATCTTTCGGCAAACAGGAGCCGCCAAACGCGAAGCCGGGTTTAAGATAGGCCGTCGAAATGTTCAGCTTCGTGTCGGTGGAAAAAATGTCCATGACCTCGTGACTATCGATACCGAGGGTTTTGCAATACGCACCAATCTCATTGGCAAAAGCGATTTTGAGCGCGTGATAAGCGTTGCTGGCATATTTAACGATTTCCGCGGTCTCGATGCTGGTGAGGTAAACCGGCGCGTTGAGATCTTTGTACAACTCCTGTGCGCGCGCCGCCGTCGCACGGTCGCGCGCGCCGATCACGGTAAACGGCGGCGCATAAAAATCTTTTACCGACGAGCCTTCGCGCAAAAACTCCGGATTAAAACAGAGTCCGAAACCGTTGCATAATTTCTTGCCGGATTCTTGCTCAAGGAGAGGAATAACCATGCGATTCACCGTGCCCGGCAGAACCGTGCTGCGCAAGACGATGAGATGATATTCTTTTTTATGGCGCAAAACCTGTGCGAGACTGCGGCAGGCGCCGACGACGCTGTGGAGACTCAATGAGCCGTTGCCGTTGCTCGGCGTTCCGACGCAGATCAGGCTGAGATCGGTGTTCATAATCGCCTCATGCACGTCGGTGGTGGCGCGCAAACGGCCGCTCCGCACGACTTCCATCACCATGTCGCCGATTTCCTCTTCTACAATCGGACTCTTCCCGTCGTTGAGCAGCGCCACTTTTTGTGGATTGATGTCGACTCCGACCACCTCATGCCCGTCGCGGGCAAAACATGCCGAAGTCACCGTTCCAACATAGCCTAGTCCTAAAATGCTAAGTTTCATTGACGTCCTCGTTGCAATGCAAATTTTGGCGCAATCCGCCGGACGCAACAGCTTTGGCCCGTGATCACACCTGCTCCTGAACTTCCATCTCAGAAGAAAAATATTTTTCTCAAAAAAGCGCTCAGCGCTTCGAAGTAGCTGAAAAACAACTACAGTCTGCTCACTGTAATCATTAAAATTTACCAACAAAACAGCAATTAGCGGAATTTTGAATTTAGAAAA
>CAZVZZ010000071.1:0-11532 GCA_964631505.1 uncultured Cytophagia bacterium | reverse complement strand
CTGAGGCCGATGCCGGAGCCGTCGGGTTTCGTGGTAAAAAATGGAATGAAAATTTTATCCAGCACTTCCGGAATAATGCCGGGGCCGTTGTCACCCACTTGAACGATGACGCGGCCGCGGTCGTCGAGATGCGAGGTCAGATCGATTTTGGCGTCGGACTTGCCGTCGAGGGCTTGAACCGCATTCAGCAACAGATTGATCAACACTTGCTCGATCATCTCCGGATCGGCGGTCAGCTCAAGACTTTCCGGCTCAACGTGAACGGTGAGCCGAACGGTTTTCTCCTTTAACGAAGCGCGCAAAAGCTGCTCGACGCTGCGGAACAATTCGGACACGCGAAAAATTTTAAAATGCGGCCGCGGGATGCGCGTCAGGCTGCGATACGCATCGACGAAATGCAGCAAACCCTCGCTGCGCCGTTGAATCGTCTGCACCGCGCCGCGCATATCGCTGACGTATTCCGGCGTGATCTCGCTGCGCGATTTGGGTTTCTCCAACAACTCGTTCACCGTGGAAGCCAGCGACGCAATCGGTGTGACTGAGTTCATGATTTCATGCGTGAGCACGCGAATCAAATTTTGCCACGCCTCCATTTCTTTCTCTTCCAATTCGCTTTGAATGTTTTGAATGGAAACGAGGGTGAATTGCTGTTCGTGCAATTTGAATTCGGTGGCATAAATCGCCAAATGCAAAAACTCATTTTGATCGTCGATCTTGATCAGCGCCTTGCCGCCGGATTCCAAATCCAATAACGTGGCGACGAGCTTTTTGCTCAAACTTTCCAGGGTTTTGATATTTTTGAGATGCGGCACGTGCAGCAGCCGCTTGGCCGCGGTGTTGATCAAACCGACTTCGCCGTCGCGGGTGAACGCGATCAAGCCGATGCCGACGTGCTGCACCACGGTTTGCAGATAGCGAAAGTGTTCCTCTTTTTCGGAACGCGCGCGGCGAAATTGCTCGATCACTTCGTTGAACACTTTTTTCAGCGGCTCGAACGAGGAGCCGAGTCCGGTGCCGGAAAAAGTCTGCGAGAAATCGGTGTGCTTGATGGCCTCGAGGAAGCGGGTGAGATCGCGGTTGGTTTTTTCGACGTAATAAATCAGCGAATAGATTTGATAAACAATGACGCTCGCCACGATGACGATGGTGGCGTACAACGCCGTTTGCAGCAGCAAATAAAAGAAGAGATAAATCGTCGCGCCCAGCAGGACGACGCGAAAAATGCAGTGCAGCCGAAAATTTTTATAGACCATATTTTTCGAGGCGACGGTACAGCGCCGCACGCGTCAAGCCCAGCTCTTTCGCGGTGTGGCTGATGTTGCCGCCGTGCTTGCTCAGCGCTTTTTGAATCACCACTTTTTCCACGTCCTCCAAATTATAATCCTCAAAAACCAGCCCGTCTTCTTTCGACTCCGGCGCCGTCAGAAAAAAATCCGCGGGCTGCAGCACCGGCGCCTCGCTCATGATCACGGCGCGCTCGACCGCATGTTGCAGCTCGCGCACGTTTCCCGGCCACGAATATTTTTCCAATTTTTTCAGGGTTGCGGGGTTCAGGCGCTTCGCGGGCTTCTGATATTTTTTGGCATACGTGGCCAGAAAATGCTCGACGAGCAACGCCACGTCTTCGGCGCGTTCGCGCAGCGGCGGCAGGTGAATTTCCACGGTGTTGATGCGATACAGCAAATCCTGCCGAAATTCCTTGTGCTTCACCATTTCGTAAATCGGCATGTTTGTCGCGCAAATCAGGCGAATATCGATGGGACGCGCTTTGTTGGAGCCGAGGCGGGTCACGAGTTGGTTTTGCAGCACCGTGAGCAGCTTGGCCTGCAACGGCAGGGAGAGATTGGCGATTTCGTCGAGAAACAGCGTGCCGCCGGAAGCCGCCTCAAACCGGCCAGCGCGATCCTCTTTCGCGTCGGTGAACGCCCCTTTCATGTGGCCGAATAATTCGCTTTCAAAAAGGGTTTCGCTCAACGCGCCCATATCGACGCTAATGAAAACCTCGTTTGCCCGCGCCGACTGGCGATGCAGCTCGCGCGCGACCAGCTCTTTGCCCGTGCCGTTTTCCCCGAGAATTAAAACATTGGCTTCGGTTTTGGCGACTTTTTCAATCGTGGAAAAAACTCTTTGCATCACCGGACTCGCGCCGACGAAGCCCTGATAGTGTTGATCGATATCGGCGCGCAAAAGCTGCTGCTGCGAACGCAGTTGGTCAATTTGCAAACGCGACTCGCGCAGGTTCATGGCGGCGGAGAGCGTCGCGAGCAATTTTTCGTTCTGCCACGGTTTGAGCACAAAATCCGTTGCGCCGGCTTTGATCGCACGCACCGCCATTTCCACGTCGCCGTAGGCTGTGATCAAAACCACCACCGCCTCCGGATCCAATTCAAGAATTTTGGTCAGCCACATAAAGCCTTCGCGCCCGCTGCTGACGTCGCGCGTGAAATTCATATCGAGCAGAATGACGTCATACGTCTCGTTCTTGAGCAGCGTGGGAATCAGCTCCGGATTTTTTTCCGTGTGCACCAATGCCACATGCTGCTTGAGAAACAGGCGCGCCGCGAGCAGCACGTCTTCATCGTCGTCAATCACCAGAATTTTGCCGAGTTTTTTGGCCATGGTATCAATGTAATAAATCGTTGCAGAAAGCCAAAACATTTTTTGGCCCTACTCAATTCGCCGATCACGCTTTAATGCAAAATTGAGAAATAAAAAATATGCAGGCGTTAATGGCTTCACCGGGGCAGATTTTCTGGAGAAAGAATTAAAGCGGGCAATACCGCATTCTGAGATTTTTCACGGCGTGCATATAATTCGAAAGCACGCAGGGCGCAAAAAAATTTTGCGCCCTGCGTCGTGGACTTGATTGCGATCAAAACCGTCCGGTGTTTTAACCTACCTGCGGCAATTCCGCCGGCAAGGTCGTTGGCGGCTCCGGTTTCGGCCCGCTGAAATCCGAGCGGATGGTACGGTAAATCATATAAAGGCCGGTGAGAATAAAAATGCCGGAAAGGAAAAATGGGATCATGCCGTGAAATTCCCGCGCCAGAAAAATGAACACGCCGATCAGGAAGAAAACCGCCGCCGGAAATTTCGCCCAGTCCAGCTTGCGCGCCGGCGAACGCAGGGTGTATAAATATCCAAAGGTGGCGGCAAAACCGAACATGATCAGCACACCGATGATATCCCCGCGCAACAAGCGAAAGCCTTCCAGTAAAACGACGAGACCGATGGTAAACATGGGGCCGGCGAACAGCAGCACCCACCAGTTTTTCTTCGGATCATGTTGATAGACTTTGAACAGCAAACCGGCGAAAAGCCACAGCATCATCGTGGCCACCGTCTGATCGGGCAGAAACCGGTTTTCGGCGATAAAAATGATCGCGCCGACGAGCAGCAGCGCGCTGCCGAGATAAAACGTCCATTGCCGCGGCGCCTTTGCTGTAGCGCGCCCATACTGCATCAGCATCGCGCCGACGCCGGCGAAAATCAGGCTGAGAATATATTCTTCACTCAGATAAAAAACATCCAGATTTTTCAGCAATGAAAGCAGCCCGATCGCCAGCAGTGCGCCGCCAATCAGCAATCGATTTTTGTTGTTATCCATAAAAACCTCGTTTGCTTAAATCATTCGCAAAATCTTGCCGCGTGAGTTTCTAATCCTATGAGCATCGTCCGGGTGGCAATATTAACGGAAAAATGGAGAGAAAGTTGCAACGCCGCCATTTTAAAAAGAATAACCGAGATCAATCGCAAACAGGGTATTGCGGGAATCGCTCTGATCGTCGACGCGGCTGCGGTCGTTGTCAAAATTAGCCAGCACGTTCGCCTGCCAGCGCGGGCGAAAATTCCACGAGAAAAACAGCAGCAAGGAATTGATGTTGCGATCGGTGTACGAATATAGTCCGAGGTCGGAAGTGTTGCCCGGCGTCGAATTGGGGTAGGTGCGCATTTCAAAATTCTCGTTGACGCTGAACAGCAGGCCGTCGCTGCGAATCAAGTCCAGGCCGAAGGTGAAACCGTGCGAGTAATAATCCTCATAAAAGGAGAAGCTCGCGGGCGCACCCGGCGTGGTTTGCACGATGTCATTCTCATAAACGCGCAGCGCGTACTGATAGCCGGCGCGGATTTGAAAACTCGGCGATAGATTGAATTGCAATTGCGGATTGGCCGTCACGCCCAGAAAATCCGGAATCGTGTCGCTCGGCGTGGCGTACTGGCGCAACACGAAATCGCCGTCGATGCGCAGCGCCAGCGCCTCAATCAATCCCAAACGCAGATCGGCGCGCGCGTATTCCTCCTGATAAGTTTTTTGATACGAGTTGCGGCAGCCATCATTCGCGGTTTGGTTCGGATAAATCCGACTGCGCCAGATATTTTCGAGCTGCACGGAAGAATTGGCCGAGCTGTTTTGCGCGACGGCAGCTTCGACGCGGTGCTCCCAATAATCGTGCGACGGGCACAGATCGTGCGCCTGCACAGTGTAACTGTAACGCGAATCCACGCGCGTGGTGTAAGCAGGATTGAACACCACGCCAAAACCGGCGCGATTCTGAATGTAATTCGGGTAAAAATCATTTTGCTCGCGATAGCGCCGCCAGCGCAATTCATCCGCCACTTCGAAGCGAAAGTTTTTGTTTAATTCGGCGACAGCCAAGGCGGAGGTGAGATTTTGCCAGTATTGCAAATCGAAATCGCGATGATAGCTCGTGCCTTCGAGGCGATTTTGCAAACGCCAATATGAGCCGCGGCCGAGAGATTGCCGGGCATTGAATTCGACCTCACCGCTGAAATAATCGCGGCTGGATTTGAGCAGGGCATAGGCGTCGATATTCAACGCGCGATTTTCCGTTTGCGCGGTTGATTTGGGTGGATTAAATTTCGTGGCGGGATTGTGATTGAGACTCAGACGAACGCCGGCGAACGGGTTGCCGTCGGAAAACATCGTGTCCGCCGAGAACGCGCCGAGCTCGTATTCCTGCCGCCAGAGATCGACGCCGAACAAAACTTCGCGCCGCCATTCGAATTTTGAACTTGGATTCGGCGCGAGTATGGGGTTTATGGCTGGAGCCGGCAAGAGCGTCTCATTGCCGCGCAGCCCCGTCAAGTCCAGCGCCGTTTCGAGAATGAGCTGCGCGGTGAGATAATCTTGCTGCCGCGCGAAACCGTCGGCGGCGGTGATCAAATCCAGTGTCTGCGCGAGAAATTCGCGGGCGCTGGTGTCTTGATGCGCGCGCGCCCAGCGCAATAGGCGGAAGCGATCGATCTCGTAAGCGGAGGCTTCCGTCGATTTCAGCGCCGCCGAGTCGAGGGGGGCGGGAGAGTTTTCTTGAGCGAATAATTTATTTGAATGACAAAGAAAAAAAATCAGCGCGACAACGGCGATCACACGGGGCCGGGAAATTTTTTGACGATTTGGCTTTTGGGCAAAAGATTCCCCCTGACCACAACGGTGTTTAAAAAAAATCGTTATCGTCCTAAAATGAAAAACTGAATAAAAATTTATCCGGTCAATCACCGGCAATGACCGCATTTCACTTCCTCCGACAAATGGGCGTGCAATCACGTCCGAAATAGCAAAATTCTTGCCTAAAAAATGATGGTGTATTTTTCTATATTTACGAACTAGGCAAGTCAAATTGCGCAAAAAATGCACTGCGCGGTGCAAGGATAATGTACCGATTGGGCCGTAAGCAAATCGAGTTTTTCCGCCATATCCCCGTCTTTATGAAGTAACACAAAAATTGGATAAATCATACAAGAATTTGATGTGGCGGATAATTGATTGCACGATCATGCACCGCACGAATTAACCGAGCGGCGCAGGCCGGGTTTATTATCGCGAGAAAAGGTGCTGCCAGATTTTGATTTGATATTGCGGCGGGTATACGAAAAACTTACTCCCATTCCATAATGCCCGCTTCGCCGGTCAATTGCTGCACCCGGCGTTCGATAATGCCGGCGCGATTTTTCTGGCGCTGCTCCAGCGTTTCTTTCAAGCGCTTTAAATCCGCTTCCATGCGTTTTACTTCGTCCTGCCGGTTCATCTCGCGCAAATCAAACAATTGTGCAATCACGCTGTTCAGATTCGTGCGCATCGTCCGGCGCGCCGCCTCATCCGCGCTTTTGCGATAGCTCTCGGATAGCTCGCGGCTCTGGCGCTCGAGGTCGCGGATTTTCATTTCGCGCTCGTATCGCGCCGGATCGTTTTTTTGCAAAAATTCCACGCGCGCTTTTTCATCCAACACCGCTTTGAGGCGCATGGTGTAACGGCGTTGATCCATTGGCTTGAACCGCGGCAGGTCTTGCGCTTCTTGCGGATAATTTTGCGCGAGATAATCGAGCGCTTCTTTCTCCAATTCGGGCGTGAGCACGAAATTTTCCGGCAGCGGCGCCAGCGGCGGCTTGCCGCCCGGCCTCGGTAGATCGGCGCGCGGTGCGGGCTGCGGCGCCTTTTCCTGAGCCGAACTGTGACCAAACATCGTCAGCACCAAAATCGCGGCGAGCCATGAACGCAGGATTAAATGTTTCATGTTTATTTCTCCAAAAATTTTCAGCCAGCTATAATTTTGAATTTTGCAAATCATTTTCCAACGCGGCGATGCCGGCGCGCAAATCCGCAACTTGCTCATCCCAGGAAAATTCCGCCCCCTGCGTCTGGCGGTTGAAGGTTTCAACCGTTCCGGCGTTGTATTGCGAAAGCGAAAGCGCCAACGCTTCGGCCTGGGCCTCAAAACTGGCGGCTTCCCACATCGGCCGCACCGGTTTTTGAAAAGCCAGATAATGAAAACTCAACAATAAAGCCGCGGCGCAAACTCCGGCCAGTACGAGCCGCGGCCTGAAATCAAGAAAAGGCGCAAGCCGCTGAACGAAGGATTCCCACCCGACGATATGGCGCGGTTGCGCGCGGCGGATAATTTTTTGCACCACCCGCTCGGGCACTTCGGCAAGCGGCAGGCGCGCGTATTGTTCCTGCACGGATTGCGCGCCGGCAAAAATTTCCCGACAGCGGCTGCAATGCTGCAAGTGCGCCTGCCAGAATTCTTGCTCGGTCGCGGGCAACTCGCCGTCGCGCAGCAGCCACATTTGCAGCGGAAAATCGCGGCAGGGAAAAGTTGTAACGACATTAGACATCGACGCACCTCAATTGTTTGCGCAGTTTGGTCACGGCATAGTGCATGTGACTGAGCACGGTGTTGAGCGGCTCACCGAGTTGCGCGGCGATTTCTTTGAAGCTCAATTCACCGTGCTGGCGCAGCAAAAAAACTTGCCGCTGTTTCTCCGGCAATTGTTGCAACGCGTCTTCAACCAATCGCGTCAGCTCGGCGCGTTCCAGTTCGGCGTCAGCAGCGCCGTGATCATCAACCGCGGCCGCCACGGCGTTGGCATCATCCTGGAAGCGGTTGCGATGCACGCGGCGATGGCGCAGCAGATCGACCGCGAGATTGTTGGCAATGCCGAAGAGCCAGCCGGAGAAACGGCCGTCTTCCTGGTAACTCGGCAGCGCGCGCAGCACGCGCACGAACGTGTCCTGAAATAAATCCTCGGCGCTGTGTTGGTTGCCCACCAGCCGCCAAAGAAACGTGAACAGCGGGCGCTGGTATTTGCGCACCAACAGCGCGAACGCTTCCTCGTTGCCGTTTTGAAAATTGCGAATCAGCTCGGAATCGTCTGGAAACATGTACGGTCGACCGTTTGCAAAGATAAACGCGCTGGGGGAAAATTTATTGTAGGGGAAATAAAAAAGCCTCGAGAGTTTCGAGGCTAAATTGTATTAGAATTTTTTTCTTATTTGAACAAACCGATCACGCGCAAACTCTCCAGCGTTTTGGGCATAGACCTTTGTCAAAACCATTCCGGCTTAAAGCAAAACCGGGCAGACAATAATCACAAAATTCCAATTTCTCGCGCCATGGCCACCACGCTCGGCAACGGTTGCTGCCAGAGCCATTCCGGTTTCAGCCAAAAACCGGGCAATACTTTTGAAAACAATTTTCCATCTTGTGCCAGAGCCGCAAAATATTTTTGATCTTCGCCGAGAATATTGAGATCCATTCGCTTCAAGCGGCGGTCAATGACCCAGTACTCTTTCACGCCGGCGGCTTCGTACTCCCAGTATTTCTCCCGCCAATCGCGCACCGTGCTGTCATCGGAAACAAATTCGACGACCAGATCGGGGGCGCCATCGATGTAAGTTGGGCGAATAATTTCAAGGCGCTCCTTCGCGACGAAGACTAAATCCGGGACTCGGCGTTTGCCGCTGTGTAGACGGATTTGCGTGTTAGAACCCAAAACTCGGCCTAATCCTTTCTGATCAATTAAAATACGCAAAATTGCGCCAAGCCCAATAACATCATCTTCATGATCAGTTCCAGCCGGACAATGCATAATCACCTTCCCGTTTAAATATTCCGCGCGGATATCTTCGTCGCACCACGCTTCAAAAGCTTCTTCGCTCTCGAACTGAAGCGGCAGCGTTTCCACCTGTTGCTCATAGTCAATAACTTCGCTCATAACGAAAACCCTTTTTGGTGACAACTCAAATATAAAGCACACTTTTCTTTTTGTCAACAATATTTTCCCGAACAAAAAATTTCGATTCAAACTTACGGGCGAGATACCTCAAAATAAAAAACCGAGCTTTGACTCTACCGGGATAGGGGCTGGCCGATTGCGTCAATTAAGCTCGGTTTTTGAGTGGTGACGGACCGGAGTTAGGGGAGTTACCGGCCTCGTCGAGTGTCCTACTCTTTAGCGATACAAGCTTCATACCAGAAATACTCCAAGATTTCGTGTAGTGAAGTCGTCTGTATTTATAATTAGTTAAACCCATTGCCACGGCCCCCTGAATCAGAAAGAAAGTAGAAGGGTTCATTTTGAATCAAATCATGATTTTAAAATGAATAAACTTTACTGCTTTTGGTTTGTGATTCTTTGTCCACCCAGCTCGTTTGCAATTGATTCTGTTAACTGATCCAAACATTTTTTCATGCTCAAACTGAGTGCCTCAACAACCGCCGCCGGAATTTTTTTTGTCACCGGTTGCAGGTACTCGAATTTATTTTTCCAGATCACCCGTTGCGTTGCAGGCTCGTGCAGGCTCGCCGTGAAAACAACTTTGCCATACCAGTTGTTCTGCTCATCCCATTCTTCAAAAGCCAGCAAGCGCCCGCTCAAAACATATTTCACATTGGTCGACGACGGGTAAGTCGTCACCTTCTCGAACAAACCGCTGTCCGAGAGGTAGTTGATCACTTTTTCCGTGACGAGATGCCGCGGCGGCGCGACCCAGCGGCGGTAGAAATAGTATTTCACCTCAAACGGCGAGTCGCGATAGATGATGCGGTCGTCATCGTAAATCACTTCGGACTCAAATTTCTGCACGCCCAGCGCAAACGGCAATGGCGCGTGGCCGTCGTTTGTTTTCTTATCCGGCTCAAAAGCCAGCGTGTAATAATAAGTCTCCGGCACGCCGCCGCAGCTTTGGAGCAAAAAGCAAAAAGCAAAAAGCAAAAAGCCATCATTGCATTTTTGATTCATTTTAAGTCGAAGAAACATCTGGCATCCTTTTTTCTTTTTATCAGTTTATCTTTTTTGCTTTCACGGCAGTTTCCGTTCCGGCGGATTGGATTTGCGCACGAGATTCCACGGGCGCTCTTTGATCGAACGGCTGAATTGCTCGAAATGCTGCGAGGCGTCCTGCAAATTTTGCATGGACTCATAAAAACTCGATTGATTTTGCGAGACCATGCCATCCATCGATTGCGTCGCGCGATTGAGCGAAAGCAGCAACGTATCGGCACGCGCCATCGTCGTGTTGAGCTGCGCCAGTGTGCTCTCCAGCGCGCCGGTGTTCGTCGCCATCATTTTGTCGAGCTTGGCGCTGAGGCTGTGGAATTGCAAGGTCAATGCATTCATATTGGCGATCATGCCCGCAATGTTGCCCGCGCTTTGGTCGAGCAGGGTGTCCGTATTCGCCAGCATGTTGGAAATGTGCGCGCGGTTCTCGTCCCGCAGCAGATCGTTGACGCGGATCAGCAGCGTTTCGAGTTGGTCACTCAATTGCACCAGCGGCTCGCTCAGTCGTGTGAAGGATGGTACATCGCGGCTGCGCAACAGGCTGCCGGAGGGCAACAACTCCGCGGTCGGTGAGCCGGTGGTGATTTCGATATAAAAATCGCCCATCAAGCTGATCGATGACATGAACGCTTCGGAGTCGATCCGCACCGGTACGCGGTCATCGACGGTGAGCTTGATTTCGAGCTTGGTTTTGTCATCCGGCGCGATGTTGATGTCCGTCACCGTGCCCACCAAAAACCCGCCGAAGCGCACCAGCGAGCCGGCCTCAATGCCGCCGACATAACTGAACCGTGCGGTGTAGGTTTTCTCTTTCCGCTCCCAATCCACTTTCGCCATCGCCACCAGAAACGCGACAAACACGGCAAACGCGACGATGACTAAAATGCCGGCTTTGATTTCGTTTGAACGGTATTCCATGTTGTAAAAATTCTCTTGTTTTTTAAACTGACGAGTGAAGTCGGACTTGCGCTCGACAAGTTTTTAATTTAGCAGAATCGTGCGGCGCCAGTCCGACTTCGCTCACACTCAAACGGATACGCCTGCGGATGATTGCTCCGTGGTAAATGGCTCATCATGCAAAACCATAATTTGATCCGGTCGCAGTCCCAGCGATTCAAACGTGCGGCCATCGCGGTCACAGAATTCGACTTCATACGCCGTGCCGTTGGCAAGAATTTCAACCACCGTGCCGACTTGCCTTCGCCACAAGTTATATGCCGGCATGTCATCAATGAGCGCCACAACATCAAGTAATTTGATTTGGGTTTTCATGTTTCATGATCTAAAGATCAATTTTCATGAATAGAAACAAGATCCTTTCAGGATGACATTTTCATTTTTTTCTGTTTTTCTTTTTATCTTTTTTCCAACACTATCCTTCCACCAACGATCGCAAATACTTCTCCCGATCCATCTTCTCCTCGTCCGCTTCACGATTTAAAAACTGCTGTACAATCGGATCAGAATTGGCGCGCAATTCCTCCGGCGTGCCGATGGCGAGAACACTGCCATTGTGCAACATCGCAATCCGATCCGCAATCAGAAACACCGAAGACAACTCGTGCGTCACCACGACGATGGTCATTTTCAACGCCTGATTGAGCTTGATAATGAGCTGATCGATGCCCACCGCCACGACCGGATCGAGTCCCGCAGACGGCTCGTCGCAAAATAAAATTTCCGGATCCATCGCAATGGCGCGAGCGAGTCCGGCGCGCTTCTTCATGCCGCCGCTGAGCTGTGCCGGCATAAAATCATCGAACCCGCCCAGTCCAACCTGCTCCAGCTTCATGCGCATCATAATTTTGACCGTCGACGGCTCCAACTTCGTGTGCTCCAACAACGGCATCGCGACGTTTTCGCCGACCGTCATTGAGTTGAACAGCGCCGCGCCCTGAAATAACATGCCGATCTTGCGCAATACCGGCGTCATCTCTTCTTCGCTCAATTTCG
>CAZVZZ010000070.1:0-11799 GCA_964631505.1 uncultured Cytophagia bacterium | reverse complement strand
GAAACTTTTGGCTGCCAAATGAACGAATACGATTCGGAATTGATTCGTTCAATTTTGCGCCGCCATGAACATACATTCGTCGAGCAGCTCGAGCAAGCGGAGGTCGCATTGTTGAACACGTGCGCCATTCGCGAGAATGCGCATGAAAAAATTTATCATCGTCTCGATGATCTCAGAGGCCGCAAGCGCCGCCAAAAAAAATTGGTCGTCGGCGTGCTGGGTTGTATGGCGCAAAACCTGCGGCAGGAACTCGTGGAACACGCGCCGATTATCGATATTGTCGCGGGGCCGGATAGCTACAAACGCTTGCCTTTGCTCATTGACGCCGCCAGTGGAAAAGGGGAGAAGGGTTTTGATTTTTCGCTGTCGGAATATGAAACCTACTCCGATATCGCGCCGCAACGCCAGCCCGGCGTCAATGCGTGGATTGCGATCATGCGCGGCTGCGATAATTTCTGCACGTTTTGTGTCGTGCCGTACACCCGCGGCCGCGAACGCTCGCGCGAGCCGCAAAATATCGTTGCCGAAGTGCATCGCATCGCCGCCGAAGGCTTCAAACAAGTGACGTTGTTGGGTCAAAACGTGAACTCCTATCGCCACGAACAAAGCGATTTTGCCGATTTGATGGAAAGCGTCGCCGCGGTGCCGGGCATTCGCCGCGTGCGTTTCACCTCGCCGCATCCGAAAGATTTTCCGCGCAAGCTGTTGCGGACGATGGCGGCCAATCCCAAGCTCTGCAAGCACATTCATCTGCCTTTGCAGTCCGGCAGCGATCGCATCTTGGAGCGCATGAATCGAACTTATACCAAGCAGGAATTTCTCGATCTTGCCGGCGAAATTCGCGCGATCATGCCCGAGGTCTCTTTAACGACCGATATCATCTGCGGTTTTTGCGGTGAAACCGACGCCGATTTTGCCGACACCCTGGAAGTCGTTCGCCGCGTTGAATTTGATTCCGCCTTCATGTTTAAATATAGCCAGCGCAAGCAAACCATTGCCGAGCGCAAATTTGCCGACGACGTTCCGGAAGAAATCAAAACCCAACGTTTGATGCAGCTCATTGACGTGCAACGCGAAGTTTCCCGGCAGCGTAACGTTAACGAAGTGGGCAACGTTTATGAAGTACTCGTTGAAGAACCGAGCAAAAAAAATCCCAACGAATGGCTGGGCCGCACTGATCATTATAAAGGCGTGGTTTTTTTTGATGACGCGGCGCAACCGGGTGATTTCGTGACCGTGCGCATCAACGCGGCGGGAACCAACACCTTGCGCGGCACGGTTGAGCGTCAAGGCCGGCGGCGTTTACCGGTAATGGCTGCACCGGCACATTGCTGTGGGCAGTGATGACAAATTAATTTTGGAGACTGTGCCGTCGACCCCGTTATGAATCTGAAAACGCTCTGGACGCACCTGCGATTGTATGATCGTTTGACCATTGGCTATCTTTGGTTAACCGCGTTGTTGGTCATTTTTTCTCCGCAGGCGATTGCCATTCGCGACCGCCTCGTTCTCAGCCATCTTGCGGCCACGATTTATATTGTCGCGCTCATTTATTGGGTCGAACTTCGAGTCCGGCCGCAGCGCGATGAGGGCCCTCCCAAATGGCTGCTATGGTTACGCGACTGGCATCCGCTGGGGTGGTTTTCCTTCCTGCTTTTTGGCGAGTTTACTTATTTGGTGCGCTTGCTTTTTCCTTTTGGAATTGAGCCGTATCTGATTGCCTTTGACCTGTGGCTGTTCAAGCAGCCGCCGCACCAATTTATTCAAAACTTCGTGCCGAAGTGGGGCGTGGAATTAATGGCATTCGCCTATTGGAGTTATTACCCACTGGTCTTCGGCATCACTTGGTTTTTTTACGCATCGCATTCAAGCCTGGCGGCGCGCCATTCCAAAGCTGAAAGCTCTTTTGTGGATTTTATGAACCGCCTGTGCCTGGCCTTTTATATTTGTTATCTCCTTTTTATTCTCATTCCGGCGCGGAGTCCACGCCATGCATTGGATTTGGGTGCCGTGCTGCAACTTGAAGGCGGTCTTTTTTTTCATTTAATCGCGACCGTGCAAAATCAGGTTGCCGTTGTGGGGGCCGCATTCCCAAGCTCGCATGTGGCCGTCACCTGGGTGGCGGTGTTGGCATTGTGGGACCAGCGCCGCCGTGTCTTCTGGTGGTTGATGCCGTTGGTCTTGGCTTTGACGATTTCGATTTTTGTGTTACAATATCATTACATTCTGGATGCCGTGTCCGGTGTCGTGGTCGCATTTATTTTTGAAGGCTTCTGGCGACGTTTTTATTCTTCACAAGGCAAAAACGAGAACAAGGAGTTTAAGTCCCGCCAACCGATAAATCGGGCGCCACTGCGCTTACGTAAATGAAATTCTTTCTATCGCTTTGTTTCAGCGTGAGTCAGCATTGCAGTTTCTTTAAATTTTTTTTCTCGCCGTTCCCACCGACTTTACCCGCAGTTTATTAGGCGCTTGCCCGCGATATTTTTCTATTTCACGATATTGTTATTGGCCTTCTAACCGCTGGCATGAAACTTGTGTTGACTGGAGCCGTTGTACTTTCCCATTGCGGTGTGAGGAAAGTTTCAGCGCTTTGATCTTGTTCTGCGAAAATTCCAGCCCGAAAAAATAATTTTGCAAAACAGCAAGTATGCCGGTATAGTTTTAGGCTAAATAAACAGTTGAGCCATCGCATTAACTTCAATGGACTGCATCGTGGAGAGCGTTTCTCGACTTCTCAAAATTTTTTTCCTACTGCTCATTTGGTGCCTGCCCGGTTTCGGTCAAACGACTGTATACGGTGGACGTGGCCTGATGCGAGTATTTACGGCCGAGCCGATTGGTCGCGGCCAGTTTTTTATCAACACCTATTTCCAAACCTTTTTGGATCCTTCCAAACGTAACCAGAGCTTGGGTAAAGACCACACGCTGTCGCTGGCGTTTACGCTCGGCGTCACTCGGCGCTTGGAGCTTAGCGTGAATCCGGTCCTCTATCAGGATGATCAAAAACACGTGTGGGGCCCGCCGGGCGATTTGCGCGTGGGGTTGAAATATGCCTCACCGTTATCGTACCGCGCCATTTCCACGGGATTGAATTTTTTTGCGAATTTTCCAATCGCCAAGACGCATAACGTGGCTTATGAACCGTATTCTTCCGGTAAATTTGGCGGCGGCGCTCTTGGCCTCGTTACCATCGATATGACAGATGCCTTTCCGGTTGTGCCGCTGAAAGTCTATCTGAATTTCGGCTATTATGATCATAATTTCAGCGGCCAGCCTTTTGCTGCCGAAGATGATCAATATTTGATCAGTGCCGGCGTGAAATTTCCGATACGGTCGGTGGTGTTTTTTACCGAATACAGCGGCGAAATTTTTGCTAACAATGCTGCGATCAGCCGCTCGGAAAACTCGACGCGCATAACGCAGGGGTTGAAATTTTTAGGCCCGTGGAATTTTATCATTGATTTGGTTGGCGACCTCGGTCTGGACAAACCCATCGCCGGTCTGGTTGATCCGGTGAATGCGAAGTATCGTAAAGATTACGCTGATTGGAAAATCACCCTGGGCTTGAATTACCAGGTCAGCGGCGCCGGTGGGTCGGAGCGCCGGCTGACCACCGCCGTGCGTTTGCGCGAAGATAAACGCGCGATGCAGGAACTGGAACAAATTCGCGCCGAACGGGAAAGTGCGGATAAAAAGATGAAAGCCATGCAGGAATCTTTGCAAGAGAACCTGAACGCCGAGGAAGAGAAACCGGCTGAAGAGAAACCGACTGAAGAAAAACCGGCTGAAAACAAGCCTGCCGAACAGAAACTGCCTGTAGAGAAAACGCCGGAAAAACCGCCGGTGCAATGAAACGAGTAATAACGGTCGGTTAAGGAAATTATTTTAATAAGATTTGATTGGAATGAAAATAAGATCAACACATTTTATTGGCGCCATGCTTTGTTTGCTGTTGACGGGCCTGGCCGGCGGCAAGACTTGGGCGCAGGAATCCGCGCCGAAATCGAACGGTGTTCCCGAGCAATTGCAGGATCGCAACATGGATCGCGCCGCCTTGCGCCTCTATCAGAATGCATTAAAGTATTACGATGAGAAAGCGCATTGGAAAGCGGCGCGCGAGTTTATTGTTTTGTTGGATTACTATCCGGCTTTTTCTCAAGCCGACGGCGTGCTTTTCCATCTCGGCGAAAGCATGTATCAAATGACGATGTATAAATCCGCCGCCAAAATGTTTCGGTTTTTGCTCACGAAATATCCCGAGAGTCAATTTGCCGCCGAATCGCTTTACGGCCTGCAAAAGATTTCCTATCAAACGGAAAATCACGCCGAATGCCTGAAGATCTATTCCGGCCTGGTCGCGAAATTTGGCGATGACGACGTCATCGACGGCGCCCGTTATTACGCCGGCATGTCATATTATAACCAACGGGATTATGACAATGCGATCACGACCTTGAGCAAGGTGCGCGCGCGCAGCGAATATTTCGATCACAGTTTGTACACGGTCGGCCTGGCGCATTTAAAAAAAAAACGGTCAACAAGGCTGTTGCCGCTTTACGCAAGCTGTTAACCTTGCCGCTGATTCGGCCGGAGCAGCGTGACGTTATCAACAACACGCATTTATCGTTAGGCTACATTTATTACGAATTAGGCTACTATCCGGAGGCCACCGCGCACTTTCGCCGGATCAGTCCGGAGCATGAGGCTTTTCCTCATGCGTTGCTCGCCTTAAGCTGGGCGGCCATTAAGCAGAATGATTATCAAACGGCGGTGGTTACGCTGAACGAGCTGATCAAGAACCATGATGAAGCGCAATTCGGCGAAGAGGCGCACTTTCTGCTGGGGCAATGCTATTTGCAGATGGGGTTTTATGACTTTGCGTTTAAAGAGTACGATTTAATCAGCCAGCGTTATCCGGAAGCCAACGGTATTGCCGAGCGCGTCGTCGAAGTGCAATTGGGGCTGCGGCAGCAAGAGCAGGAAATGGAAAAGTTGAAAGTCCAGTTGCTGGTGCTGGAATCAAAGTTATTGACGACGATTAACCTGGAAAAAACTGTTCCCAAATACATCAAAGAAGAGCATGAGCGCCTCGCGAAACAGCAGGAACAGTTGATCGCCAGCATTGTTTCCGAGCGCAAGTTGTTTGAAGAAGCTTCACAGATCATCGAACTGCTGCAACAAGAGATGGAGCGAAAGGAATCGCGTAAACATTGGCACGCCTACGCCGAATACGGCAAAGCTCGTTCGTTGTTTCTCAAGGGAATGCCGAAATAACCGTGAGCGGGCTTGTTCAGGGTAAAGGTTGAATTTGACTATGGAAAAAAATATGACATACCTTTCGCCATTTCGCTTGGCGACGTCTCTATTGGTGTTCGTGTTGAGCTGCAGCGGCTTGGCTGCCGCCCAGAGTAAAATGGCGAGTGCTGCTAAATCCAGCCCGGCAGTGAAATCCAAAAATCCTGCGGCCAAAGCGTTCGACAATAAGCCGGCAGACGCGAAAAAACCTTTGGTGGTGGCGCAGCCGCTGGCGCCGAGCATGCGGGATCTGGAAAAAGCCATTGTTAACGGCGAGCAACTCATCGGCAAATATCCGGACAGCGATTTTACGCCGACGGTGATGTTTCAACTGGTCGAATTGTATGTGAAGCGCGCCGCGTTCGACTATCAAAACAAAATGGCGGAGTACGATTCGTTGTTGAAGCGTTATGACGCCGGCACGCTCAAAACGGAGCCGGCAATGCCGCGCCCCAGTTACCGCGCGGCGCTGGAAATGGGCTATAAAATATTGGATAAATATCCGACGGCTTCCTTCGTTGATAAAGTCATTTACCGCATCGCTATTTGCCAGCTCGAAGAAAATAATTTGGAGCGCGCACGCGAATTTTTTCAAAAACTGCTCGCCGAATATCCGAAGAGTGAATATATCTTCGAAAGCAATTTCCGTCTCGGCGAATATTTTTTTGATCACCGGCAGTATGCGGAGGCGATCAATCATTATTCGAAGCTGATGAACAACTGGCAAAATCCCTTTTTTGACATGGCGCTGTACAAACTGGCCTGGTCATATTACAATCAAAACGATTTTGCCAAGGCGATCAGCACGTTTACGTATTTGATCGACGACATCAACATGGTGAATAAGGCGTCGAACACCGAGATTTTAGGCAAAACCAAAACCGACTTGCGCAAAGAATCGATCATGTACGTGGCGCAATGCTTTGCGGACTACGGCGGCGCGCGCAAAGCCGAAACGTTCATGCAGCAATTTGGTGAGAAGCCGTATAGTTTGGAAATTTTTACCCGGCTGGCGGAAACCTATCAAACGCGCAATTTTTATGAAGAGGCGATTCAGACGCTCGAAGCGATATTGCGGTTGTGGCCATATCACGAACAAGCGCCGGATTTTCAAAATCGCATCGTTTCCAATTATCTGCAAGCCGGCGACCATGAAAAAGCCGAAGCCGCGCGCGTGACGATGGTGAAAAATTACGGCCCGAACAGCGCGTGGTTGGGAAAATTTCCGGAAGGCCCTGCGCGCGAAAAGGCCCTGGCGTTATCGGAAGAAAACTTATTCACATTGGCGACGGAGGCGCAAGCGCGCGGCCAAAAAGAAATGAGCGAGCGCAGCTACCGGCTGGCGATCGAACGGTACAGCGAGTTCCTGACGAAATTTCCGAAATCCGCCAATGCCGGAAAGGTGCAATACTTTCAAGCGGAATCCTATTACGAAATCAAAGATTTCGCGAATGCTGCGAACGCGTATCACAAGGTGGTGCTGAATTTTCCCGATTCGGAATTTAAAGCCGAAGCGGCATATAATCGCATTCTCGCGCATTTTGACGAGTTAAGCGCCGCTACGCTGACCGACACGATGAAATTTGCTTTGACCAATTTTCTCGGCAGCGGCAAGAACGATACGCTGCGCGTGCCCAATTCCATTTATCCGAAAGCGCTGCTCGCCTGCAATGACTTCATCGCGCTGTTGCCGGCAAGCGAAAAGATGCCGGATATTTTGATGAAATACGGCGAAAGCTTGTTCGGACTCAATCAATACGCGATGGCGCAGAAAGTTTATGCCAAGCTGATCAAAGATTTGCCGGCGTGCCAGTTTGTGGTGCAGGCGCATTTGTTGAACGCGCAATGCGCGATTCAGATGGAGCAATATATCGAAGCGGAGCAATGGGCGCGCACCGTCGTGGAAAAATATCCGGATTCGACGCGGCAGGTCGAGCGCGCGCATCGCTTGATCAATTCAACCAAATTCAAAGTCGCCGAAGCTTATAAGAAAAAAGGCGAGGCGGCGACCGCCGCGGAAACGTTTGCCAATCTCGCCAATAGCAGCAATGACTCGACGATTTCCGAAATGGCGTTGGTCGAAGCCGCTTTGCAATTCGAGCAGGCCGGCAATAAAGAGCGCGCCATTGACACGTATGAAAAGCTGTATTTCAAATTTCCCGCTTCGCCGCGTGTTGATGAAGCTCTGTTTAAAGCGGCGGTGCTTTGTGAAGAGGCCAGCAACTGGACGCGGGCGGCGCAAAATTACCTGGGGTTGGTGAGTTTGCGCGCCAATTCGCCGTATGCCGCGAAAGCGGTGTTTGCTTCGGCGCAATGCTACGAAAACGCCGGACTGCTGGAAAATGCGTTAAAAACGTATGATCGTTATTTGGAAAATTATCTCAGCGATCCGGGCCAATATCTGGAAGCGTTGGTGCGCGCCGGCGAGATTTGTTACAAGCGCAAAGATTATCAACCGGCGGCGGCGTATTTCAATCGCACGCTCACGAGTTATCAAAATTATGTTCGCGAGTCCCACGCCGTGGATGTTTACATGCCGGCGCAGGCGCAATTTCTACTCGGTGAGATTCAGTTCGAAGCATATCGCCAAGTGAATTTCGAGCCGCCGCTGGATAAAAGCTTGAAGCGTAAAAAGGCGTTGTTGAACGAGGTGTTGACGAGTTATAAAGATGCGGCGAGTTATCAAGTCGCGGATTGGACGATCGCGGCGTCGTTCAAAATCGGCGCGACGCTGGAAGAATTTGCCCGTTTCTATTGGGAATCGCCGCGCGAGAACATTGCCGCCGACGTTTTGGAAAAATACGACGCGCAATTGCAATTGACCATTCGCCCGTTCAAAGAGAAAGCGTTGGCGGCGTATCAAACCAACGTGAAACAAGCGGAAGAGAACGGCGTCAACAATCCGTGGGTTGAGCAAAGCCGGCAACGCCTGCAAGCCTTGAGCGCGGAGCTGGGCATCGAGCTGGCGCCGCCGGCAACCGAAGCCACGCCGGCGAATGGCGCAGTTGAAGAGAAACCGAAAGACACCGGGGCGAGCAATACGACGACGCAAAACAATGCAGGCAATGGTGAAATAAAATAATAAAAGATGATGAAGCGACCTCAAATAGTTTTATTTGCCGCCACATTTTTATTTACCCTCTGCGGCCTTTTCACAAATGCCGTTTTTGCCCAGCAGCCAGCGCCGCAGCCGCCGGCGCAAGCTGCGGCGGCGGATACGCTGCCGGCACCGGTAATTGACGAAGACGGAAAAAACGTGCGCATTTTCCTCGACAAAGTCGAGGTGCTGGGCAGCGTTGCGAAGCCGCAGGCGTTGTTTATTCTGCCGGGCAACGATCCCAAAGTGGACGGCATTCAGATCGACCGGTCTTTTTTTCGGGAAATCTTTCGGCCGATGGAAAAAGACCGTTTCCCGCGCACTTCCCGCCAATATCCGCGCGGCCAGATCCCATGGTGAGCGACGAGAGGAAAACAAGTACTTGCATTTTGCAACGAAACGGGAACTGCAACGAAATGTCTTATTTTTTATTTTAATAAAGAAACACAACTTCAGGAGAATCAAGTTAGATGGACGGTATGATCAGTTTTTATCGTGACGGCGGCGGCTGGATGCATGCCATTCTGCTCACGATGGTTTTTTCCATCGCGATTGTGATCGAGCGGTTCATTTTTATCAATTTCAAAAACCGGATCGACACGACGGCGTTTGTCAATAAAATTTTGGAGCTGCTGCAAAAAGGCAGCGTCGCCAGCGCCGTGGAATTGTGCAACGTTTCCAAAGCGGCGTTGCCGCGCATCACGAAAGCCGGCTTGGAAGAAGCCGGCAAATCGCCGGAAGATATTCAGCAGGCCATGGAATTGGCGGCGATGAATGAAATTCCCAAAATCGAAAAACGCATGAACTACCTGTCGCTGTTGGCGAATATTGCGACCTTGCTGGGCCTGCTCGGCACCATTTTTGGATTGATCGATTCGTTCAAAGCCGTTACCGCCGCCGAAGCCTCGCAAAAAGCGGCGCTGCTGGCGCAAGGCATCGCGGTCGCCATGAACACCACGGCCTTCGGGCTGGTGGTCGCGATTCCGACGCTGGTGGTCTATTCGATGTTAAATGAGCGCTCAAGCGCAATTATTAATGAAATTAATGAAAATACCGCGCGCATTTATCAGCGCCTGATTCGCGGCCGAGGCTGATCATGAATTTGAAAGCGAAGGTCAAAACGCGCCCGACCGGCAACCCCGAGTTGCAGATGACGCCGATCATGAACGTCTTTCTGATTCTCGTGCCGTTTTTGTTGCTGACGGCGTCGTTTATCAAAATCGCCGTTTTGGAAATGACGCTGCCATCGTTGAGCCAAAGCCCGAGCGCGAGCACTACGGCGGCAACCGAGGAAAAGAAACCGCTTGTGCTTAATATGCTGGCCGTGCGGCCCAACGGCTTCGAATTAAAAAGCCCGACCCTGACCTTCCCGTTTATCGAGAAGAAGGGCGAGCACTATGACTTTGAGCAGTTGCAGTCAAGCCTGCGACAAATCAAAGATAAATTTCCGGATTCCGAAGACATGGTGATTCAGCCGGAGGACACGATCAAATATGACGACGTCATCAAGGTGATGGATCACTGCCGCGATTCCGGTTTTCCCAATATTTCGATCTCAGGTTGAGTGATGTTGAAATTAAATCCAAACAAGAAATCGTTGTCGATCATCGGCGCTCGTCCGCGGCCCAAACCGCGCACGGATTTAAGCCTGACCTCATTGTTGGACATGTTCACGATTCTGCTGGTGTTTTTGCTGAAAAGCTTTTCGGCGGATGGGCAAATGGTGACCAATACCGATGATTTGACACTGCCGGAATCGACCAGCCATAAAGATCCGCGCTCCGCGCCGATTATTGCGGTGACAAAAGAGTGGGTGATGTTTGATGACAAACCGCTGGTGAAAGTTGCTGAGCTGACCGCCGATAGCGAGTTGCTCATTTCGCCGTTGCAAGCGAGCCTCCAGCAAAGCCGTTCATTCTCAGAGCAGCTTGGCACGATCGACGCGCGCGTCGGTTTCAACGGCACAGTCGATATTATGGGTGATCGCGAGGCCTCGTTTGCCGTGATCAAACGCGTGATGTTTACGTGCGGGCAGGTCGGCTTCAACAACATGCAGCTCGCCGTCTATCAAAAGGAATGATGAAAGCACATAAGAGTTTAAAACTGCGCATCGAGCAAAACGGCAAGGTGACGGATCGCCATTTGCGCGGCAACGAGGAGTTTACCGTTGGCCGCAATCCGGAGAACGATGTCGTACTGTATGGCGACAAGTTTCCGAAGCGCTTGCGCATGTTCGTACCCGTCAATGGCGGCTATGAATTGCGTTTAGCCGCAGAGGCGCGGGGTGAAGTGGTTTTCGGCAAAAGTGCGCTGGCCTTTGCCGATTTGTTGTCGCACAACTTGTTGCCCAAGCGCGACGGTTGTGCGGCGCTGCCGCTGACGCCGGGAAAGTCCGGGCATTTGCTTCTGGATAACCTGCGCGTTGATTTTGATTTTGATAACGCCGAAGCCGCGGTGTTGCAGTTTGAAGGTTTTTCGCCGCTGGGCGCACTCAAGAAAACGCTGCACGAAGATCCGTTCTTCAAAGGTTTGGTGGCGGCGTTATTGATTCTGCAATTCGTCGTGGTGCAATGGGCGAACACGGTGGAGATCAAGCCGCCGGAGCTGGCCGATCAAACCAAGCTCATGCAAAAGGTGCAGAAGATTGCGGCGAGCTTTAAATCCGCTGAAGCCTTGCGGCCCAAGCCGGTGGCGAGCGCCGAAACAAAATCTTCTTCGGAATCTTCATCCGAGGAAAAATCCGAAGAGAAAAAAGAGGAAAACAAAACGGCAGCGGCTGAAGAGAAAAAAGGGTATGGCGCCGATAAACCCGGCGAAGGCGTTAACTTGGAAAACGTCGGCGTTTTGGCGTTGATCGGCGGCACCGGCAGCAGCGAGACCAACAACGGCTTGATGGATAAATTGATCAAAGACGATTTGGCGAAGGGCATCGATAAAGTGATGACCAGCGGCAAGCTTTCAGCGGGGCGCAGCCAAGCCGGAAATAGCACCACGGATTTGGATGCGTTGCTGGCTTACGGCAAACTGGGCGAGGGCAAAGGCGGCAATTCGAGCATCGACGATATCTTGAAAGACGACGTTACCAAAAACAAGCCGGCGGTGAAACTCGAGAAAACCGGCAAAGTCAGCGTCGAGCAGCTTGGCAAAGTCAGTGGCTCGGCAGAAGCGAAAGGGGCGCGCCATGATGAATCGCTGCGCAAGGTGCTGGCGGAAAATATGGGGCGTTTGCAATACATTTACAATAAATATTTAAAAATCCATCCAGAGATCGGCGGCAAAGTCGAGGTTGAAGTGACGATCAATGCCGATGGGTCGGTGGCTAATGCTGTGGTGCTCGGCTCGGAAATTCCCGTTGAGGATTTCAAGCGTGAGATTGTGGCCGCGGTTCGCCGCTGGCGATACGA
>CAZVZZ010000069.1:0-12018 GCA_964631505.1 uncultured Cytophagia bacterium | reverse complement strand
CAAAGCAAACAGGCGGCGGGATAGATCAGCTCGAGAAGATCGCGCGGAAGCTGAATCAGTTTAGCGAGCATGGTTTATGTTTGTTGCTCAAAACGGTTTGCCCAACAGATTTTAAAACGGCCCACGGTGACTTCAATAAATTAAAGGAACAATATAATAATTCGACAAAAGATGAATTCACGAAAATTTTTAATGGCAGAATAATTGTTCGGCAGAATGATTAAAAAATTATTCTGCCGAACAGTTATTCTGCCCCTTAGTTGCACTCGTCGAGTTGCGACAGATTATCTCCCGCCGAGGGGGAAACTAAACGCCAGCGCGATCTGCGGCTCGATGCGTTTTTGCACGACGTAGCCGCCTTTGGGCAGGCCGGTTTTGGAGTCGAGCTTGTTTGGATCGTAGCGGAACGTGTAAATGTAATCGATATAAAGAATCAGCGGATCCATCCGGTAGCCAACGCCGACGCGCGCCGCGGCGTTCTCATCTAATTTAAAAACATCGCCGAAATTGTCAATGTTTTTGTCGTCATACGAAGCGCGAAATGCGACTTTGGGAATCGTCTCCGGCAATGTGGCTTCGATGTGCATGATGCCGCTTTTCGGCTTGCCGTCGCGGCGCTCAAAGGTGCCGACGAGGCGCAGCGAATTCAACACCTGCCCATACAACAAACCGAACGTGCCGCTGATGGATTGATTCTGGTTGCTGAGATATTGCCGTTTGGGCACGGCCTGGCCGCTGACGGGATTTTGAAAACTGGTGCGCTCCAATTCATAAAACGGGCCGAAGTACGCCGGCAAAAATTGCTCGCCGAGGAAACGGCGCTCCAATTGTGCGCCAAAATCAAACAACCCGCTGACGCCGAAGACATTTACTTCCACCCCGGCCGCCTGGCCGGAGCCGAAATTCTGAATCTTAGCCAAATCGGCATACAGTTTCACTTCGGAAAGCTTGGTTTTGATAATCGGCAATTCCGCATCGAGGCCAAACACCGAAACGCCATCCCCGGTACCGCGGTAGGAATCGGGATCGTCGTCGCGGACCAACGTCGCGCCGAGCGCAAAATTTTTAATGATCGGCGTATCGGTCATCAGTTGCAACGGGCGGTAGTAAACCCTGCCGCCGATCACCTCGCGGCGGCCAAAGCTGCTATTCACCAATTCGAAGCCGCCGATGCCAAAATCGTAATCCAGCTCGAGGCCAACTTTGCGCTCGTCGTAAATCAGCGTGTTGTTATAATAATTCATGATCAAGCCATGCCCCAGCCGCGCCGATTCGAGCGCGCCCACGCGCGAATAAAAGGGATCGCGTTTTTTGCGGCCATAGCGCATGTAGCGAATCGCACGCAAAAAATCATTGCCGTCGTTCCAATCTTCATTGCGCAATTCGCCGGTGGCCGTGTTATAACGCAGCGTAAAATCCAGCCCGGCGCCGAATTTCCCCAAAGCCAATTCCGGCCGCAAATTGATGGTGTAAAACGTTTGCCCGCCGATGGACGCAAGCCCCATCCCGCCCATGAACATGCCCTGATTATTCATCATCATGCCGCTAAACGGTGTTTGCGCCGCGGAAAAATTGGCCCCCAATAAACCCGCCACGAATGTTGTGAACAAAAAAAATTTACGTAACATTTTCAACTCCTGCTGAGTTCAATTGCAACCAAACTTGATAAACATATACGAACAAGCTGCACAAATGCGAGAAATCCAAGCGCCAAATTACTGGGCAACTATTTGAGAATGGCCGAAAATTAACCATTGCGATGATCATTTTTTTGCCTTCGTGAATGATCACAGTTGTCACCTTTATTTTCGCTTCTTATGCAAGTGATGCTTTGCAAATCACGAACCATTCAATTGCAGTCTTTTTAAACAGTTACTTACATCATTTTATACGACCCCGAAAGCGGCCCGAGGTGAGTATTCTTTATACACACGGCATACGCTTTGCATAAATTTATGTGCCATATTATGCTAAAATTTAGGAAGATGAAATGGATGATCTAAAACGTATTTTGGTGGTGGATGATGAAGACGATTTGACCTGGAGCATTTCCAAAAGCCTGGAGAAAAATGAACGGGCGGTGGAAGTCATTTGCGTCAACAATGGCGATAGCGCGCTGGCCTATCTCGCGACGCGCCATGTCGATCTGGTCATTACGGATGTGCGCATGCCCGGCCGGGATGGGCTGGCGCTGCTGCGCGATATCCAACGCGATTATCCGCGCACGCGCGTCATTTTGATGACCGCGCACGATTCCGAAGAGATTCGTTATCAAATCGCGCGGCATAGCGCGTTGCATCATTGTTTGGAAAAACCGTTCGAGCTGCAGAATCTCCACAAGCTGATCTTCGAAGCCTTAGAAATCGGCGAAGCGAATTTTAATCCGTCGTTTGCCTAGACGACAGCAAAACATTTCTTCAGCATCCGGCGGGGATTGCCAACAGACATCATTCAGCACCCGGCCAATCTTTCATTACATTAAAAACCTGGCGCGAACTTCAAGGAACTGCAACATGAACCAACCCTCCGTGAACATTTTTGTGGGACGGCGCGGCAAAATTCTGCTCATCGTGACGCTGGCCGTGATGATCTGCTTGTCCATGGCCAGCTTTGCCTTTCGCTTTTACACGCTGGATCAAGGCGCGGCCAAAGTGGCGCAGCTTGAGCGCTCGCTGAATAATCTGAAGGCCACGTTGAACGCCGACGCCAAACGCCAATTTCAAATTCAAAAAACCATCGCGCTGATCGAAAAATACAATCCGCACATGGCGACGGCAACGCAGTACGAAATTGCCGACGAGATCGGCCGCATGGCCATCAAGTATCCGAACTTGAACATCGATTTAATTTGCGCGATCATTACGCACGAAAGCGCGCTGAGCTGGCGGCCGGACATTCGTTCGCAAACCGGCGGCATGGGGCTGATGCAAATCATGCCCGCGGCCGGCGTTTTTCTGGCCGCTGACGAGGGCGTGCCGTGGACCTCGCCGGAAGAAATTTTGTACAATCCCATTCTCAATATTCGTCTCGGCTGCCGACAGCTTTCGACGCTGATTTCTCTTTACGAGCGCGACGGCGGGCTGGCGGCCTATCACGGCGGGGAAAAACGCGCCGCCATGTGGTTCCACGGCGGCAAAGACGACGCGCTGCTGACCGCAGAAACACGGCAGTATATCAGCGACGTGCTGAAGTTGTATGAGGAGTTTCAGAATTGAAAAAATCATTGCTTCTTTAACAAAATTTCCGTAACATGCGTCTTTGAGCGAAGTCGGACTTGGGCTGCGAGATTTTAATAATTTGAACGCTCTCTGCCCAGGTCCGACTTTACAATTCGAAAGACGCATGATGCAACTTGACGGCACTTCACTCACTCTCGAAAATCTCGCGGCCATTGCGCGAGGAAAAGCTGAAATCCAAATCACGCGTGAGAGTTTGACGCGCATGTCGCGCTCGCGGCATGTCGTGGAAGACGTGTTGCGCACTGGGCGCGTGATTTATGGCGTCAACACCGGCTTTGGCAAGCTCAGTGACGTGCGCATCTCTACCGCCGATCTTAATGCCCTCCAAAAAAATCTCATTCTCAGCCATGCCTGTGGCGCCGGCCCGGAGTTGACGCCGCCGGAAGTCCGCGCTCTGCTCGCGTTGAAGATCAACACGCTGCTCAGCGGTTACTCCGGCAGCCGTCCCGTCGTCGCGGAATATCTGTTTAAATTTTTGCAAAATGATCTTCTGCCGGTGATTCCGGAGAAAGGCTCCGTCGGCGCCTCCGGCGATCTGGCGCCGCTCGCGCACCTGGCGCTCGTTTTAATCGGCGCGGGTGAAGCCGATTGCCAAGGCCAACGTTTTTCCGGCGCGCAGGCGCTGCAACGTATCGGCCTGGCGCCGCTGGAGCTTGAAGCGAAAGAAGGATTGGCGCTGCTGAACGGTACGCAGTTTATGACGGCGGTCGGCGCGCTGGCGTTTTCACAAATTGAGCTACTTGCGCGGGCCGCCGACATCACCGGCGCCATGAGTGCGGAGGCTTTGCTGTGTACGCCGGTGGCTTTTGATGCGCGCATTCACGCCGCGCGCGGTTATCGCGGCCAGCAGGAAGTCGCGGCCAACCTCCGCCGGTTAATGGCAGACAGTCCCATCCGTTCTTCGCACCTCGAATGCGGCCGCGTGCAGGATGCGTATTCGATTCGCTGTATGCCGCAGGTTCACGGCGCGGTGCGCGATCAACTGCGCGGGTTGCGCGAAATTTTTGCCACCGAACTCAACGCTGCCACGGATAATCCGCTCGTCTTTGTTGAAAATGAGGCCGCCGAGCCGGCCGGTGAAATTCTTTCCGGCGGAAATTTTCATGGGCACCCCATTTCCACCGTTTGCGATTTTATGGCGATCGTGAGCACGCATTTGGCCAACATCAGCGAACGCCGGCTGGCGCTGCTGATCGATCCCGTTGCCAGCGACAGCGGCTTGCCGGCTTTTCTCATTAAAAATTCCGGATTAAATTCCGGCTTCATGATTGCGCAAGTCGCCGCCGCGAGTCTTGTTGCAGAAAATAAAATTCTCAGCCACCCGGCCTCGGTGGATTCGATTCCCACCTCTGCGAACAAAGAAGATTATGTGAGCATGGGCGCCGCGGCGGCGGTCAAAGCGCGCAACGCCGTGCGCAACGCCACGCATGTTTTGGCCATCGAGCTGCTCGCCGCCTGCCAGGCGTTGGATTTGCGCGCACCGCTTCAACCCGGCCCGGCGACCGGCGCCGTCCACCGTTTGGTTCGACAAGCCGTGCCGATGCTGGTGCAAGATCGGATTTTAGCCAATGACATCAAAGCGGCAAGCGCATTGATCACGGCGGGCGAAGTGATACGCGCGGCGGAAAGCGTGGTTGGGAAATTATAAAAAATGGAACCGTTGGAAAATAAAATCGTAGAGCTCAAAAATACGATTGCCGCGCCAAACGCCGGCATACAACAATTAGAATGGCGTTTAGCCAAACTTGAAGCTGTGTAAAATTCATTCACACGTTTTTCACGTGAACGGGAATCGGAGGATCGTCATGGCCAAAACAAATTCTGAAAATGACAATTTGAAAAAAATTCTTACACACTTGACCACCTTGAATAAGAAAGTGGACAAGGGGTTTAAGCAGACGGCCGCCTTGGATAAGAAAGTGGACAAGGGGTTTAAACAGATGGCCGCTTTGGGTAAGAAAGTGGACGCGGGTTTTAAAGAAACCGATCAGCGATTCAAAGAGGCTGCCGAAGATCGGCAGGTTATTCGCAATGAGGTGCAAGTATTGCGTCACGGAATGCAATTAGGGTTTAAGTCTGTCGAAGAATTCCAACGAAAAACGGAAAACACCTTCGCAGGTTTTTATCATGAAATGCCTCAAATGGGAAGCGAGCTTTATGATAAAATTGAAAACCATCGCCAGGAGTTCCAGCAGTTTCAACAGGAAACACTTTCCTTTCAAAAACGCACGGAAGGTTTTCAGCAACAAACGTTAACCTTTCAAGAAGAAATGCGCATTTTCAAGCAACAATCGCTGGATTTTCAGCGGGACATGCGTGACGCGATTCAGCACTTCACCAGAGTGCTGGAAAGAATTGACCGGAATTTATCCGTTTTGGAGCAAGCTTTTGAAAAATTGAAACACGACCACGAACAATTAAAGCAAGAAGTTGCGGCTAAAGATGCGATCATCAAAAAATTAGAACAGAACTTAGCGAGATTGGGAGTTGCGTAAAAACTTTTAAGGCGAATAACGTCATGAATAAAATTCTCGGCGAAGCCCTCACTTTTGACGATGTCCTGTTGCTGCCGCAGGAATCCAACGTCTTGCCGCGCGAGGTGGACGTTTCGACGCGGTTGACGCGTGCAATCAAATTAAACATCCCGCTCATCAGCGCGGCAATGGACACGGTGACCGAAGCGCGCATGGCGATTGCGCTGGCGCGTGAAGGCGGCCTCGGCATCATCCACAAAAATATGCCGATTGAACGGCAGGCGAGCGAAGTCGATCAGGTCAAGCGTTCCGAAAGCGGCATGATCAGCAACCCGATCACGCTGACGCCGGACAAATCCATACGCGACGCGCTGGAATTGATGCGGCGTTATCGCATCTCCGGCATTCCGATTGTCGAGGCAACCACCAATGGAGAAAAACTCGTCGGCATTCTGACGAATCGCGATCTGCGTTTTGAAACCAATCTCGATCAGCGTCTCAGCGAGGTGATGACGCGCGAAAAATTAGTCACGGCGCCGGTGGGCACCACGCTGGAAGAAGCCGAACGCAAACTGCAAAAGCATCGTATCGAAAAGTTGCTGATCGTGGACGAGAACGGCCAGCTCAAAGGCTTGATCACCGTCAAAGATATTCAGAAAAAGAAAATGTATCCGCACGCGGCGACCGATGGCCTCGGCCGTTTGCGCGCCGGCGCGGCCATCGGCGTGGCGAAAGATTCGATGGAACGTGCCGCCGCGCTCGTGCAAAACGAAGTGGACGTGCTCGTCGTCGACACGGCGCACGGACATTCACAGGGTGTGATCAAAACGGTGCGGCAAATCCGCAAAGCCTTCCCGAACATTCAGCTCATCGCCGGCAATGTCGCCACCGCCGACGGCGCCGCCGCGCTGATTGACGCGGGCGTGGACGCGGTGAAAGTTGGCATCGGCCCCGTCTCTATCTGCACGACGCGCATCGTCGCGGGCGTCGGCGTGCCGCAAATCACGGCGATCATGGAATGCGTCAAAGCCTGCCAGCGCCACGATATTCCGCTGATTGCCGACGGCGGCATCAAACAAACCGGCGACGTGGCGAAGGCGATTGCCGCGGGCGCGGACACGGTGATGATGGGCAACATATTTGCAGGCACCGACGAAAGCCCCGGCGAAATGAATTATCTCGAAGGCCGCAGTTTCAAAGTTTATCGCGCGATGGGCTCGCTCGCGGCGATGAAAGAGGGCAGCAGCGATCGCTATTTTCAGGAGGGCGAAACTAACCAGAAGAAGCTGGTGCCCGAGGGCATTGAGGGTCGCGTGCCGTATCGCGGCAAAATTTCCGACATCGTCTATCAGTTCGTCGGCGGCCTGCGCGCGGCCATGGGTTACGTCGGCGCGGCCAACATCGCCGAATTAAAAACCCAAGCGCATTTCATCAAAATTACAGCGGCGGGCTTGCGCGAAAGCCATCCACATGACATCATCATCACGCACGAAGCGCCGAATTACAAGGTGCATGGGAATTAAAACGTAAATTGTAAAACGTAAATTGTAAAAAGTAAGCTGGCTCGTAGCGATGGCGCTCACATTCCAATCTCTCGTCAAGCAATCCCTCAAAACCACGTGGCAGCTTACCGCGGCAAACCGGCATCCTGGTTATGAAAAAAATGTTTGGCGCATTCAGGGTTTTGTGTTCGGCGCGCTGTTTGTCACCGTCGTCAAGTTAATCGGAGAGCTGCTTTTCAGTTTGCATCATCAGGAAGCCAAAGCGCTCACCACCGCTTGGGCGACCGCAATTCTCGCGGCGTTGGTTTATGCGTGGATCGTCGCGGCGATTGACCGCAACGAGAAAGAGCCGTGGCATTTGCTGCTCGTCGGCCTGCTCTGGGGCAGCATGGTGAGCGCGGCTCTGGCGCAATTGCTCACCAGTATCGCGCCCTTTCTCCTCAAAGTGCCGGTGCAAACGATCGCGCCGTTCACTGAAGAGCTGACCAAAGGCGCGATTTTATTTCTGATTTTTCATTATGCCGCGGATGAATTTGACGACGCGCTCGACGGCCTCATTTACGGCGCGATGGTGGGCATCGGCTTTGCGATGACGGAGAACGCAGCATATTTTTTTCACCATAATCCGTCGAGTGATATCGGCAGCCAGATCCAAACGTTTCAATTTCTCTTGCGCGGCATTTTGCAGGGTTTAGCGGGACACGCCACTTACACGGCGTTGATCGGCCTCGGCCTCGGCTTGAGCCGGCAAACGCAACAACGCGCGTTGAAAACGGCAATGCCGATTTTGGGATTGGCGCTGGCGATTCTGGCGCACGCCTTGTGGAATAACGGCCATCTTTTAAGCAAGTTATTAAATCCGGAGGCGCTATCGAAAGGCGGACCGCTGGCGGCGCGCGTCGCGTTGGTTAACGGCCCGTTTTTCATCGGCGTGATCATCGCCGTCAGCCTCTCCTGGCGCAAAGAGGCGCGCGTGATTGCCGAGCAGTTGGCCGATGAGCTGGAGCCGAACGATCCGTTTGTCGCGCCGGAGATGATGCTCACTTTCCGCGGCCGCTGGCGGGCGCGCCGGCGAGCTTTGCGAACGCATGGAATTTTTGCCTGGTGGACGCTGCGGCAATTGCAACGGGCCTATATCGAACTGGCGTTTTGCAAATGGCGTCAAAAAGACATCGGCGAAGTTTTCCAAAAAATCGAACGGTTCAGAGAACGGCTGGGAATTTGACTATTCCGCCTTCTTTTTCAATAAAGCCGACGCAGCACTCTCGACTTCCTGCATGTTCAACTCTCCAAGCCATTGTTGTACAATCCGGCCTTGCCTATCCAACAAAAACAGCATCGGAATAATTTTGACTTTATAAATTTCCCACACCGGGTTTTCTGCGGTATCCACCAGAATCGGATAAACAAAGCAAATTTTTAAAACAGTTGCCTTTCCGAAAAGGATGATGTATAATAATGACGGGTGAAGTGCGGCTGGCGCCGCAAGGCTTTCCTAAACTACAAAGATAATTATGCGTCAGTCGGGACTACACACGCAGGAGTGATTATGGAATTTTTCGTCTTTCTGGTATTATTTATCCTGCTCATCATTTACATCCGGCAGACGAACCAGCTTTCGCAAAAAATCGTTAACCTCGAGCAGGAGATTTACGGGCTGCGCAATTTAGTACGCTCGTTAGCGCCGGCTGAACGCGTATCGCCAACACCAACACCGGAAACGCCGAAACGAGAAGATCTGGTGATGCCGCGGCCCGTGCCCGCAACTCCTTCCCCGGCGGTCATGCCGCCACTTCCATTGCCGCCCTCGCGCACGCGCGAAGAATGGGAAGCGCTGATCGGCGGCAAACTGCTCAATCGCATCGGCGCGTTTGCGCTCATTCTCGGCGTCGGGTTCTTTTTAAAATATGCGTTCGATACGGGTTTGATTAAACCGTGGCAGCGCGTGGTGATTGGCTTTATTACCGGCGTGTTATTGCTGCTTGGCGGCGCGCGCTTTCACAAAAAGAACTTGGCGATCTTCGCGCAAGGCTTGATCGGCGCCGGCATCGCAATTCTTTATCTTTCGGTTTTTGCTTCGTTCAATTTTTATCATCTCGTTTCCCAGCCCGTCGCGTTTGTGTTGATGTCGGCAGTCACGGCGCTCACGTTTTCTCAGGCGTTAAAATACGACTCGCTCGCTGTTGCGTTGCTCGGTTGGGCCGGCGGCTTTCTCACGCCGATTATGTTGAGCACCGGTCAGGCCAATGAAATCGGCCTGTTCACTTACCTCGCGTTGCTTGCGCTCGGCCTGCTGGCGATCGTGCGGAAGGAAGATTCGTGGTTCATTCTCGAACCGCTGACGCTCGCGGCGACGTACTTGCTGTACTTCACCTGGTATGACCAATATTACACCGAGAGTGCATTATTCCTGACGATATTTTTTGTCACGATTTTCTGGGGACTGTTTTTCGCGCTGGATGTTCTGCGGCTCGTGCAAAACACCTTGTCATTTCAAGCATTGCGGCAAACGGTTGCCGGGGTGAATGCGTCGCTTTATTATGCCGCGATGTACGGCATGATTGATTCCGCGCATCATCAGTGGATGAGCGCCGTCACGCTGCTGCTGGGCGCCGTTTATTTTTTCACTTTTCTCTTCATCAAGCAACGGCAGCGTGAAGTTGGATTGTCCCTCATGCGTTACGTGCTCACCGCGATCATGTTTCTCGTTATCGCGACGGCGATTCAATTTTCCGGTTTTACCACCGTGACAATTTGGGCGCTGGAAGCCGCCGTCATCATTTGGTGCGGCGCACTATCGAACCTGCGGCCGGTCCGGCTTGCCGCGCTCGGCATTTTGGCGCTGGCCGTGCTCAAGCTGATCGTGACCGAAGGCGCTTTCAGTTACGTGCCGCTGGAAAACTTCAAGCTGCTTTTCAATCCGCGCGCGCTGGCTTTCATTGCCGTCGCGGCCGCAGCCGCGCTTGGCGTCATCGGCTTGAAGCGTGCCGTCGATAAAAGCGGCGATCTATTTCAAGCCGCATTGACCGGCGTGTGGGTGGTTTTGATTTTCATTTTACTAACCGTTGAGAGCAACGATTTTTTTCGGCAGGCGATGCTCAACGCTATCGGTGAGCGCGAGATAACCTTGAATTACAATCGCTTCTTGACGTGGGCGGTCCTTTGGGCTTTTTATTCTTTGCCGCTCACCTGGCTCGGATGGCGCCAGCGCACGCCGGTGCTTTACGGCAGCGGGCTTGCCATTCTCGGTTGTGCCATTCTCACCATCGCCATTCCGGGCATCAGCTTCGTCCCGATCGCGCAATTTACTTTTGCGCTTAACCGGCGCGCCGCCGTTTTTATTGTGGTCATCGCCAGCGCCATCGTTCAAGCCCGGTGGTTAAGCGCCAATCGGCAAAATTTTTCATGGCGTAACGACGCCCTCCGCATTTTGCAAGTCGCCGTCGTTCTGCTGCTGCTCGATCTGCTCACCGGCGAGACGCGGGATATTTTTCAAAAGGCGATTTATAACGGCGTGGGCAACGTGTCGCGTTTGCAAGACTGGCAACAACTGGCGCTCTCGGGCGTTTGGCTGCTTTACTCCGCGCTGCTGATGGTGGCGGGCATTGGGCGGCGTGTGCCCGGGTTGCGAATTATGGCCATCGTGCTGTTTGGTATTTCGATTCTCAAAATTTTCGTTTATGATCTTTCGTTTCTGGAAGGGCTTTCCCGCATTTTTTCGTTCATCGGCCTCGGCGTGATTCTGTTGTTGGTGTCATACTTATACCAGCGCTATAAAGCGGTGATTTTTGAAAACAAATAGAGCAGTAGAATTCATTTTCGCCGATGCTGCCAGCAATATTTTGATCCCGCTTCGGCCTCGCGCTTGCAGCGGTCGCCTTTTTTGGTTTTGCCCCAGCATTGCACGGCGGCGGCTTTGCCGTTGGGTTGGAGCGCCAGCGCCGCTCGGGAAGGATTGGCCGCAACAACGCAAAGACGGCAGGCCTCATGATTGATGCGCGCCTGCGATAACAACAGTGCGATTTTATTTTGCGCCAGCAAGCGGCAACCGGCGCGGTGATATTTTTTTCCGGACTTGGTGACGTAAACCGTGTCGTTGCCAGCGGTTTTCGCCGAATCAACGGAGGCCGTGAACTTCCAGCCGCCGGACTTCGTTTGCCGCGCCGCGTTTTCTGCCGCCAGAAAAAGGTCGCGATATTTAAATCGCGCGGTATCCTCCCAAACCTGCATCCACCCGCGCCGCAACAATTCCACGTTGACCAGCAGACTGTCACGCCATAAATAACCGCAATCCTCCGGCAACGCGTCGTCAAGCTCCAACTCGACAACTTTGCCGACAACAAGCGAATCGAGAAATAATAGAAACGGCAAACGATGAAAGGATAGATTCGGAAAAGCCTGCAAGCCCGCCAAGCGCAGTGTGGAGCCGGAACGCAATTCAACGCGCTCGCCATCGATCACACGCAGAATCGCGTCCGCCTGCCGCGTTTGGCCGGAAACTGTCGCCGCCAATACCGCCAAAATTTTAAGCGAATCCCATCGCATCGCTCCGCCCGGCGAAATGATTCAATCAGATGAAGACAACCATTGAATTGAATGAGCAAAATACGCCGTTTTTCCCGAAAAGCAAGCTTTTTTTCATTTGCACTTGTCCTTTGCGCTTTTGGTAAAATCTTCGTATATTGCTATTTGTTAATTTTTAGGGTTATAAGCAAAGCCGCGTATATTACTGAAACCTTTTATCGTCACATGGCAGAAAAAGAATACATCCTCATCAAAGGCGCGCGCGAGCACAATCTTAAA
>CAZVZZ010000068.1:0-12323 GCA_964631505.1 uncultured Cytophagia bacterium | reverse complement strand
ATTTCCGTGAAAGACGAAGTACGCAACAATCTTATTCACAAAATTCGCCGGCGCGAGACATTATTTCCCGGCATCATCGGCTACGAAGATTCGGTGATTCCGGAATTGTGCAACGCGATCCTCTCGCGCCACGATTTCATTCTGCTCGGTTTGCGCGGGCAGGCGAAGAGCCGCATCTTGCGCGCACTGCCGGGCTTGTTGGATGAGTACATTCCGATCATCAAGGATTGCGAGATCAACGACAATCCGTTCCGTCCGGTTTGCAAAGCCTGCACCGATAAAGTGCGCGAGCACGGCGATGACGTCGAGATCGAATGGCTTGGCCGCGAGCAGCGCTACGGCGAGAAGCTCGCGACGCCGGACGTGACGATGGCGGATTTGATCGGCGACATCGATCCGATCAAGGCGGCGGCGCAGCGCCTGCACTATGCGCACGAGGGCATCATTCATTTCGGCATCATTCCGCGCACCAACCGCGGCATTTTTGCGATCAACGAATTGCCGGATTTGCAGCCGCGCATTCAAGTCGGCCTGTTCAACGTCATGCAGGAAAAAGACATTCAAATTCGCGGCTTTCCGATTCGCATTCCGCTCGACGTGATGATGGTGTATTCGGCGAATCCCGAGGATTATACCAACCGCGGCAACATCATCACGCCGCTGAAGGATCGCATCGGCTCGCAGATCAACACGCATTACGCGCGCACGCTGGAGATCGGCATGCAAATTACCGCGCAAGAGGCCTGGCTGCAGCGGGACGGCATGGCCGTGAAAATTCCTTATTTTCTCCGGCAGGCCATCGAGCAGCTTGCGCTCGAAGCGCGCCGCAGCGAATTTGTGGACCAGAAAAGCGGCGTGTCGGCACGGCTTACGATCACCTGCTTGGAAAATATGGTCAGCAACGCCGAGCGCCGCGCCTATCTCAACGGTGCCAGCGACGTTACTGCACGCGTGTGCGATCTTTATTCCGCATTAGCGGCGGTGACCGGTAAAATTGAATTGGTTTATGAAGGCGAGCGTGAAGGGGTGAGCAATGTCGCCAAAGGCTTGCTGGGAAAAGCCATCAAACAAATTTTTCTGAGTTGTTTTCCGGAACCGTATAGCGCGATGAAAAAAGGCCAGAATCCGTATCAACAAGTCGTCGCGTGGTTCAAAAATGACCGCAAGATCGATATTTTTGATTCGATGCCGGATGCCGATTACGTAAAATTGCTCAATAGCGTCAGCGGCTTAAAGGAGCTGACGCAGCGCTTTCTGCCCGGCGCCGGTGAGATGTCGCCGCTGCAGCTTGCGGTCGGCATGGAATTTGTGCTGGACGGCATGCATCAAAATTCGATGTTGAGCCGCGATGAAATGGGTTTGGTGCGGACGTATTCCGACATGATTAAAAAGATGTTCAGCAATATTTCGCGGGAGGATGAGGGCGACGAAGATGAAATTTAAAAAAATTTTTTCTCACCCACGGATGAAAAGCTGCCCATTGAGGTAGCTTTATTCGTGGGCGGCTCTTTTTCCGTGGGGCAATAATCTGTTTTGCATATTGCGGTGACTGTGGTTTCATCTTAAACCTGTGAGGAACGGAGGCCATTTGTTTTTTGCATTTACTTTCGAGGACTTAAATTTTCCTTTCCTGAGGAGCATCATGAACGGCAACGAGACCACCGGAAAGTCAGAGGAGCTGAGATCACAAATCACGCGGCTGAATCAAATCGGCATCGCGTTATCGAGCGAGCATAATTTAAACAAGCTGCTCGAGCTGATCGTGAAAGAGGCGCGGAGTTTTACCGACGCCGACGGCGGCAGTTTGTACATCAAGGAAGGCGACAAGCTCAACTTTCTCGTCGCCCAAACCGCTTCGTTGGAGCGGCGGAGCAACGTCAAGCCCTCGTTCAAATCTTTTTACGTGCCGCTGACGAAAGCGAGCATTTCCGGCTACGTTGCGACCACCGGCGAAGTGTTGAACATTCCCGACGTTTATCATATTCCGCCGACGGTTGAATACCGGTTCAACAAAGAGTTCGACGTGAAGATGGAGTATCGCAGCAAATCGATGCTGACCGTCCCGATGCGCGACCATCAGGATGAAATCATCGGCGTGTTGCAGCTCGTCAACTCGATGGATAAAAACGGCCGCGTCACGCCGTTCAAGCCGGAATACGAGCTGCTGATCCTCTCGCTGGCGAGCCAGGCCGCCGTGGCGATTCGCAACGCCAATCTCATTGCCGAAATCAAAAATCTGTTTCGGTCGCTGGTGCATTATTCCGTCAAAGCCATTGACTCGCGCTCGCGCCACACCGCCGGCCATTCGAGCCGCGTCGCCAAATACGCGCGGCGGTTCGCGGAAGCCATCAACGAAGAAACCGAAGGCCGGCTGGGCGAGATCAAATTTACGCCGGAACAACTGGAAGAGCTGCACATGTGCGGCCTGCTGCACGACATCGGCAAGATCGGCGTGAAGGAAGCGGTGTTGGAGAAAACCACCAAATTAAACGAAGCGCAAATGGAGGCGATTGCCGCGCGTTTTGAGGCGATCAAAGCCAATTTCTGCATGCGCGCGACGCAGCAAAAATTGGAAACGGCGGAATTGAATCGCGAAGCGCACGCAGAAATTGATAACCGGCTGCAAACAGAAATAAAAATCCTCGATGACCAGTTGGCATTTTTGCAACGCATCAACGACCCGATGTATAATCTGACGCCGGAGGATTTAAAACGGCTGCGTGAGATTGCCGAACGCACGTATCATGACATTGCCGGCGAGATGCGTTATTTTCTGACCGGGCCGGAGTATGAAAACCTTTCGGTGACGCGCGGCAATTTGACCGCCGCCGAATACAAAGAAATTCAAAAACACGTTGATTATTCGCTGGCGATTCTGAACAAAATCCGCTTTACGAAAGATCTCGAAAACATTCCGCGTTATGCGGCGGCGCATCATGAATATTTGAACGGCGCCGGTTATCCACGAGGCTTGAAAGGCGATGAAATCGCCCTGCAATCGCGCATCCTTTGTATTGCCGATATTTTTGATGCGTTGACGGCGCCGGATCGCCCATATAAAAAAGCCTTGCCGTTGGAGCAGACATTAAAGATTTTGCAGGAGGAGGCCACGCGCGGCAAACTCGATCCCGATCTGGTGGATCTCTTTGTTCGCCGCAAACTTTATGAAGGCTTGCGCCGGCCGGACGATAAAGATGATGATCGCGACGATGAGTGAGCGCTTTGCCCGTGCCGGCATCACACTTTTTTCTTTTTCATAAATTTTGTATATTAGAATATGGGCGAAGCCCGGTTTAGAATGAGTGAGTTTTAGTTTAATTTAGATTTTTTTAGAAAATAATTCCTGGCGTGCGCATAAGCGCACGCCGCAGGATTTAGTATGCCAATAATTCCGCCGCACTTAATTGACGAGGTTCGCCTCGCCTCCGATATCGTGGCCGTGGTGTCGGATTATGTGACGCTCAATAAAAAGAGCGGCAATAATTTTTTCGGCCTCTGCCCTTTTCACCCCGAGAAGTCGCCTTCCTTCAGCGTCAACACCAATAAACAAATCTTTTATTGCTTTGGCTGTCATGCCGGCGGCGATGTTTTTACTTTTATTCAGCGCCAGGAGGGCGTCAGCTATCCGGAAGCGATACGGTTATTGGCCAAACGCGCCGGCATCGTCATTCCCGAAGCAGATGCCGAGGACGCCACGGCGGCGAAAGAAAAAGACGCGCTGTTTTTTGTGAATAAAATGGCGGCGGAATTTTTTCAGCAGATGTTGTTTGATAAATTGGGGCAGCCGGCGCGCGAATACATGCACAAACGCGGCTTCAATGATGAGGCCTTGCAAGCATTCGGCATCGGCTACGCGCCGAACGCTTGGGAGAAGCTCACGCAATTGGCGCGCGAGAAGTCGGTCAATCTTGAGGTGATGGCGCTCGCCGGCCTCGTCAATCCGCGCGACAGCGAAAAGGGTAAAGCCGGGTTCTATGATCGTTTTCGCCATCGCGTCATGTTTCCGATTTATAATCTCTCCGGTAATGTTGTGGCGTTCGGCGGGCGGCGCCTGGTGGAAGATGAAGATTCGCCGAAATACATGAATTCGCCGGAGACGCCGATTTATCACAAAGGCGCCGTGCTGTACGGTTTGTATCACGGGCGCGACGCGGTGAAAAAAGCGGATCGCGTGATCGTCGTCGAAGGTTATCTTGATTTGATGCGCATGCATTTGTGCGGTTTTCAGCATGCCGTGGCGACTTCGGGCACCGCACTCACCGAGCAGCAAGCGCGGTTGATTCTGCGTTACACCAAAAATGTGACGCTGCTTTTTGACAGCGACACCGCCGGTCAAAACGCGACATTGCGTGGGGCCGATATTTTGGTGGAAAACGGTTTGTCGGTAGCGGTTGCAACGTTGAGCGCCGGCGATGACCCGGATAGCTTTTTGGCAAAAAATTCCGCGGCGGCCATGCAACAAATTTTGCAGAACGCGCCGCCGCTGCTTGAGTTCAAAATTCTAACCGGCGCCACCAGCACGAAAATCGCCCCCACCGATCCGGTGGCCAAACGCACCGAACAATTGCGTTCCATCGCCGAGACCTTGGCGCGTGTGCAAGACGGCTTGGAGCGGCAAACGCTGGTGCATAACATGGCGGAGCGTTTGCAAATCGATGAAAGGATTTTATGGGAAGAAGTTGGGCGGCTGCGCCGCGCGCAATATCCGCACCCCGCGAGCGGGAAACGCAGTGCCGGGCGCCCGGCCGATAAACCGCCAACGGCAAACGGCGACAACTGGAGCGCGTTAGCGACCGCCGATCGCAGTTATGCCGAACGCTGCCGCGCCGCCGAAGAAGATTTGATTCGCATTATGATTTTGCACAATGACGCCGTGCCGTTTATTTTTAGCTTTATGCGCGTGGATGATTTTCATGACGCCAACACGCGCGCAATGGCGAGCATCTATCATGAATTGATGGAACACGAAGTCTTGCGCTTGCAGCCGGACGCGGAAATGCTGGTGCAATATTTCACCGACCCGCGGCAGGCCGAGTTTGTCACCCGGACGTTGCACAGCTATCGCGCGCCCACCGAAACCGCGGCGGGAGAAACCGAAACCCAAGCGCTGGAAGTGGATTACCGCCGCTGGAGCGCCGACTGCATGGCCCAGTTGGTCCGTTTGAAAAAAGAAGAAGACATGCACCTTTTGCGCGAGCAGCTCAAGGCGCGCGAGAAATCCGGAGGCGATGTTTCAGCGTTAATGCAGCAGTTTTTAGATTATCAGGAACAATTAAAACGAATTCGCCCGGAAAGCTTTCTAAACGCCTAGCGCAGAGCGCGAAGCGCGCAGCGTTTTGAATGCGATGCGCCATGTGCTTGACGCTTGGTAAAAACAATAGCGAGGATTTAATGACACCCCTTGAAGGAACGGCAGCCGAAAAAGTTATCATGCCGGCGCAGGACAATGCGTCAAATTTACGATTGCATCGCGGTCATGGATTGGTGCGCTGCATGACGTTTATCGACGGCTCGTGGCTGTACCACAATCAGGACATGCTGGTGAAAGCCTATGCCGCGCCGTATAAAATCGACTTTAGCAAAATTAACGCCGTCGCGTTGAAAATCATTCGCCAACATCTTCTGAATACACTCGGCAATGAAGCGCCGATGCTGGACTTGCTGCGCACCTATTATTTCGCCAGCGTGCCGTGGAACGTGCATCCCGACGATGAAATCAAGCTGCAGGATCAGGAAAAGTTTTATGCGCTGCTCAGCGAGTCGCTGGGTTTTGAACTGCATCTGCATCAAATCGATTTTCGCGGCCATCACATGGCGATGCAGGATCGTCTGGAAAAAGAGAGCGACCCGAATTTCATGCCGAAAGAGCGCACCATCGACATGGCGCTCGGCGTGAACATGCTGTATCTGGCGGCCATCGACGCGTATGACATCGCCATCGCCGTGCTCGGCGACGCGGATTATCAGCCCGCTCTCGAGCGCGTGCGCCAGCTTGGCAAGCGCATTTTGATTTTCACTATCGAAGGCTCCGCCGCCTATGATTATTTGTATCCGCGCCCGAACGTGCGCTTCTCCGATTTTCCAGTGGTGCGTTTTCAAGATTACTTGCGCGAATTAAAACTCACCCCCAAGCCTGATCGCGAGCGTACCATCTTTGTTTATACCTGCGCCAAATGCGGCAAAGAGTTTGAATCCTCCTACAAAGCCCCGGCGCGGCAAAACATGTATTGCAATGAACATCGCATCTGGCACCGCGAATCGTATTATTCCGACTCGTCAAATTATAACAACAATGGATTTAACGGCGAAGAAAAATCGGCAGGCGCGCCACCAAGCGCAACTGTTCCCAGTGCCCCAGCGGAACAAACGGGTGTTCCAAATGCTGCAGAAACGAATACTGTTCCGGAAGGAAAATAAGGTTGGAGAAGCCGGGCTTCGGCATGAGGCTTTTTATGCTGCGAAAACCTCACGGTTCAAGCCCGCTTCTTGCAAACGCAGCCTTTTTCGTTGCCAGCTTAATCGCGTTACGGCTTCCGAAAATGCAGGCAATAATGATGAAATGTGTTGCTCACCCACGCATAGCGATAACCGAACGGCGCGAGACTTTGATCGTTCTGACACCAGAACTGCTCGCGGCCCAAAATAAAATTTTCGCGCAGACGCAGCGACAAATCCCAGGCGAGCGGATAGATTTGTCCTTTCTTTTTAACGTTCTTGACAATGATGGTCATGAAACGACCGGGTTCCAAACGCGCGCCGACGAAGCAGTAAATTTTCACCAGACGGTCGAGAAAATTTTCATAATCCGCAATATTGCCAACGTCGCGCGCATCGTCGGAATAAAATTGCGGCAGGCCGGCTTGCTTGCGATACTGTTGTGTTTCCGCGCCTTTCATGCGGAGCATGTCCCAATACGGCGGACTGGTAATGATATAATGAAACGACGCCGGCAGCTCGTTGTATGTTTCCGGCAGCCCCGCATCGCCGCAGCGTACTTGCCACTTCGACGCCGTCGGCCGTGAGGCGAAACGTTGTTTGATAATATCGTGAAATGTCGCATTGAGTTCCACGCCGTACGCTTCGCGACCGCACGCCGCCGCTGCCACCAGCGCGCTGCCGGTGCCGACCATCGGATCGAACACGCGTTCGCCCGGCTGCGTGAAGCGCTCGATAAACTGCGCAATCAACGGCTCCGGAAATTTTGCCGGATGCAACAACACATTCTTCTCGCGCGGCGGCGGCTTGACGATAAACCACGCATGCGGATCAGGCGGCAGCGAAGTATTTTCGGTTGCGCGAGGGGATTGGATTTCGTTCATCTGAATGGCTGCCGCGGCCGGAGCAATCGAAACGTCGCGGCGAAAATTGAGACAATAAATCGCTTCGTTGCCGTTTTTTGCTTCGTTGCCCGTCGGATCGCTTTTGGACAATTCGCTGTCGCCGATCAGGCAACCAATTTTCTCGTCTTTCATCGCGAGGAAAGCTCCGACTGATTTGCCAAATTCCCAGGCGAGAGGGAGACGGCGTGGCGGGTCGTCCACGTTTCGAATAAAAATTGTTAAATAGCTGTTCGGTTTCATCAGCGCGGCCGCGGCTTGCAGACGTTGCAGCCACGGTGACACCTGCCGGTTGTAGCTTTCTTCATTTGTAAAAATTTGCCGCAAGTCCACCATCACGTAATCCAATTCCGGCTGGCGCGCGGCGTCGTTTGAGGCCGTCAGAAGCTGATCATGCAACAACACGGTCTCGCGCTCAAGTGTTTGCAAGATCGGCTGCAGCGCTGCGGCGTTTTCCGGAAAAATCCCCACGCGCGAGGGTTGCGGCGTCGCTGCGCCATTCGGTAAAACCTTCTTCGTAAAAAACGCGACAAATTCCGCTGGCGTCTCGACGCTCAAAAAAAACCAGCTCTTTTGAAATTGCAGCCAGTGCCGGCTGTCCAGATCATTCATTCGATTTTTCGGATCGACTTCAAGTGAGGACATATAAATACTTTCGTTGCGGTTACTTTTTCGTTGCAAGCACTTAAAATTCTGAGCCCTCAATATCGCAATTTTTTTCACATGATGCAAATATTTTTGTTGCGGTTTTGTCATTAAAATTGCAAATTTTAAAACTATGCACGCCGAAGAAATGATCTGTCTGGCCATTTTGCCGGCGGACGTGGAAGCCGGCTTGAATTACGCGTTGCAATCCCTGCATTACACTTTTGATCGCATGGGGTATAAAGACGATGCAACGCAGCGCCTGGCCAAGATCGCGCTCGGCAAGACTTGCGAGTCCACCTTGATTCGCTTTCTGCGCCAGCACGCCATTCCGCATCTCAGCGCCGAAGGTGCAACGCCGCATACCGATCCGGATCGTTTCGATTTGCGCGTGCTGAATGAAATCGTCGATCTAAAAACTTTCAGTGTGCCCGATCAAGTCGCGCAGCCGGAGCGTTTGTTGCACTGTCTTGCGCTGGTGCCGAATCATCATGCCAAAGATCAATGGAGCAAACGCGGGCATTATGAACGGTTTCTCTTCGGTTTTTTCAAAGGCAAAATGCGGCTACAAATAAAAAATTCCGCGGCCCAGCGCGAAGTCAGCCGCGACGAAATCGGCGTGAGCAGCGTGCCGACCATACTTTATTTGGCCGCCGCGCCGACGGTCGCCGAATGTGAAAAACAGTTCCATGCGATACGCCGTGGCACGATTTGCCCGCAATATCCGAACGGCACGCGTATCGACAACATGGGCTGTCGTATCGGTGAACTGACGTCGATAAAAAGTTTTTTGACAAAAATGGAAAAGTTTCAACGGCGATGAGTTAGCTCGTGTAACGTGATACGTGTAACGTTCTTAGCACCGAAACTTGTGCTTGTACTCAAACGACACTAAAAACTTAGCCCGTTACATGTTTCACGTTACACGCAAAAAAAGAGAAAGGTGAAATCATGTCAGTTGCGGCTGGAGGAAAAACCATTCAACGCGTCCCTGCGCGCGAAGGTTATGATCGCTGGTCCAGAACTTACGATGCGACGCCCAATCCGGTCGTCAGCATGGATGATCGCTGCACGCTGATCGCGCTGGCGCCGAAGTCCGGCGAGCGGATTCTCGACGCCGGTTGCGGCACGGGCCGGCATTTTTCCACTTTGCGGCGCGCGGGCAGCAAAGTGTTTGGCGCCGATTTTTCGCTCGGCATGTTGCGCGTGGCGCGCCGGCAATTCCCGCAAGTGCCGGTGTTGCTGGCGGATTTGCAGCAAGCGCTGCCGTTTGCGAATAATTATTTCGACGCGGTGTTGTGCGCCCTCGTCGGCGAGCATCTTGATCCGTTGTATCGCGTGTTTCGCGAAATGCACCGCGTGCTTCGCCCCGGCGGCCGTCTCGTGTTTTCCGTGTACCATCCGGAAATGGCCGCCGCCGGCATTGAAGCGAATTTCCAGGATGTGGACGTCGAATTTCGTCTCGGCGCGTTTCGTCACACCGTCAAAGACTATGTGCACGCGCTGCAAGGCGCCGGCTTTATTGATTTGCGCCAACATGAATGGCGCGGCGACGAGCAACTCGTCACCCTTATTCCAAAGGCAAAAAAATATTTGAATTTTCCGATCCTCTTAATTTTGCAGGGAAAAAAGTAATGGCTGGTTGCTGGTTGCTCGTATATTTCGGTAAGCAGTTAGTAGCCAGCAACGAGGAACCAGCAACAAGAAACCAGCAACAAGGAAATCTTCATGCAAAAAATCGCCATCATCGCCGGCGACGGCATCGGCATCGACGTGACCATTGAAGCGTTGAAAGTGCTGCGGCGCGTCAACGAAAAATTTAATTTAAAACTCGAACTCGTTGAATTTCCCTACGGCGCGGAGCATTACCTCAAAACCGGCGTTGGTCTGCCGCCCGGACAAATGGACGATTATCGAAAGAATTTCGCCGCGGTTTATCTCGGCGCGCTCGGCGATCCGCGCATTCCCGATATGCGCCACGGCCGCGAGATTTTGCTCGGCATGCGTTTCGATCTCGACCTCTACATCAATTTGCGTCCGGTGAAATTGTTGCATGAGCGCCTGTGTCCGTTAAAAGAAAAAACCGTGAAAGACGTGGACTTCGTGGTTTTTCGCGAGAACACCGAAGGCCCGTATGTCAACGCCGGCGGCATTCTCAAAAAGGGCACGCCCGACGAAGTCGCCACGCAGGAATCGTATTACACCCGCAAAGGCGTCGAGCGCATCATCCGCGCGGCGTTTGAATATGCAAAATCCCATGGCCGCACGCGCGTCACCATGTCCGACAAATCCAACGTGCTGCGTTACGGCCACGATCTCTGGCAGCGCGTGTTCGCCACGGTCGGCGAAGAATATCCCAACATTGAAAAAGATCATTTCTTCGTCGATGCCTTGGTGATGAAAATGGTGAAGAATCCCGAACACTTCCAAGTCATCGTCACTGAAAACATGCTCGGCGATATCATCACTGACCTCGGCGCGATCTTGCAGGGCGGCCTCGGCATGGCCGGCTCCGGCAACATTCATCCCGGACGAACTTCGCTCTTCGAGCCGGTGCACGGCTCCGCCCCGTACATGGCCGGAAAAAACAAAGCCAATCCCATCGCCGCCATTTTAACCGTTGCGATGATGCTCGATTATCTCGGCCATCGCCACACCGCCGAGGCCGTTGAAGCCGCCGTGCAAAAAGCCGTGGATGAAAATCAAGTCACCGGCGATATCGGCGGAAAATTGGGCACGCGCGAATGCGGAGATTTTGTGGTGGCGGCAATTGGGTGAGTCCCCGCGCGTTCACTTTGACTGGCGAAAAATGTTTTGCTTCTCAGGCATAACAAAAGAAAAGTTGGTGAAAAATACAAAGCATATAAGAGCAAAAAGCAAATTCGTTAAAGAGACTGAAGCTGTCTTTCAATGCAGACAGAATCTGTGGTAATTTTTAAGGAATTTGCCAACATTCGTACGGATTTGGCTATCCGTGAATGAAATTCAGTTCAATTGTAATTTCAACGTTCCGTCTTCAATCAACGTGAGTGCAAGCTGGCCAAGCTGCACTGACGTGTTTTGTGCCGCATAAACCAGCCTTTTTCCTTGGAGCTGAAATGCCGCGAATAGATTGCGCTTCCGTCCTCATGCTGGTATCGACGGATAGAAGAGCGAGTCGATGAGCAGCCTCACCAAACGACATTGGCGGATAGTACTGCTTGGCATGGCGGTCGTCATCGTTGTGGTCGTCTTCGACAAGTGGCTTGACGCAGGAAACCGCGGTGGGCAGCAGCCCGCGGAACCGTTTCGCATCGCCGGTAACTTCTACTATGTCGGCGCCAACGACGTCTCTTCCTTTTTGCTCACCGGACCTGAGGGCCACATCTTGATCGACGGTGGTTATCCCGGAACCGCCCCGATGATCATAGTGAGCATCGCCAAACTCGGCTTCGACATCAAGGATGTCAAAGTGTTGCTCAACTCGGACCCGCACCGCGACCATGCGGGCGGGCTGGCCGCGCTGCAGCAGGCCGCCGGCGCCAAATTGTGGGCCAGCGAAGCGAGCGCCGGCACCCTCGCCTCCGGCGGCGATGACCCCGACATTTTCCTGCCGTTACGGGCCCTCATCTGGAGCGGGATCGCCGGCTACCCGGCCGCGCGCGTGGACCACCGGTTCAAGGATGGCGACACGATTCGTGTCGGGCCGCTCACGGTTACTGCGCACCTCACAGGCGGCCACACACGCGGCTGCACCTCGTGGTCGTTCAAGGTTCGCGACGGTGAGCGGGACCTGAACGTTGTATGCCTCAGCAGTCTGGTCATGCTGGAGATGTTGCAGTATCCCGGCCAGCGGGAGGATTTCGAGCGCACGTTCCGCGTGCTACGGAGCCTCCCCGCCGATATCTGGGTCACCGAGCACGCGCGATTGTTCGGGCGGTATCGCAAGTTCGTCGCCCGCGACACGGCGAAGAACCCCGCGGACCCGTTCATCGACCCCGAAGGCTACCGCGCTTTCATCGACACCGCCGAGGCGAAATTCCGCCAAGGGGTGATGCATTAGCGGCAGTACAGCGCCTCGATAAAAAATTCACTTCCTCTTTACTTTTGCGAGGTTTTTAAAATGCCCAAAACAAAAACCAACCACTTCGGCCAATTGCCGCCCCGCTACGGTTTCATGCTCAATCCGTACCCGGCTGATCGCGTCTCAAGGTGTCCGGTATGCGAACACAAAACCGGCCAGCGGAAAATTCCACTGGTAATACACATTGCTCCGATCCATTTAATTGCACTTCATTATACCTGCCGTTATTGCCGGGCCTGTGATTTACTGATTGGCAATAAACACGACATCGAGCATTT
>CAZVZZ010000067.1:3501-12454 GCA_964631505.1 uncultured Cytophagia bacterium | reverse complement strand
TATCATTGAGCGCGAAGCCCAACCATTATTCTGCCTTTATTCACTGCTCATCTCACCCCCGGCCTTTCGCCCTCTTTGAGAAAATGCGGCATCCCCTTCGTATCAAAATGCACGCGCTGCCCGAGAATGCGCCACGTCGTTTCGGAAACATACCCGAGCCACCCCATACCGAGCGTGCCAACAATAATCAGAATGCCGAGCGCCGTCATGAATTTGCGGCGTTTGGGGTGGCGCTCCGGAGAGCGATCCAGTAGCGGCAGCAACAGCAACAGCGCCACGAACAAGCCATTCCCCAAAACGCCAAGCCAGCCCGGCACATATTTCAAGCTTTGATAAATCGGTAGAAAATACCACTCCGGCTTAATGCCCGGCGGCGTCACCAGTGGATTCGCGGGTTTGCCGAGCGGCATGTGCACGGTGATTGCCGTGATCACCAGCGCGATCAAAATTCCGTATGCGACGAGCAGCTCTTTCTTGAAATGATCGGGAAAATAAGGCCGCGCCGGTTCGGAGAAATGAAAATTGGGCGAAGCCTCGGACTCATCCGTGCGCGTGAGTGGGGCGATGTGATGGTAACGAATCAAAAACAAATGCAGGCCGATGAGCAGAAGCAGAGCCATCGGCAAAATCGCCACGTGAATGGCAAAGAAACGGCTGAGCGTGAGGTCGGTCACATTCTCGCCGCCGCGCAAAAAGACGAGCAGAAAATTTCCAATCAACGGCACTTCCTTCGTGGACTCTGTTCCAACCGTGGTGCCCCAAAACGCCAATTGATCCCACGGCAGCAGATAGCCGGTGAACGCGAAACCGAGCATCACGAGAAAAAGCGCCGCGCCCACCATCCACGTCAGCTCACGCGGCTTTTTGTAGGCGCCATAAAAATACACGCGCACCAGATGCAACGCCACCACCGTGATGATGAAATTGGCGCCCCAAATGTGCAATTGCCGGAAGAACCAGCCGAGCGTGACCTTGTCATTGATAAACTGGATGCTCGTATACGCCGTGGCAGCGCCGGGCTTGTAATAAAACAGCAGCAGCACGCCCGTAAAAATCTGCAGCGCCAAAAGCAGCAGCGCGGCAAAACCGAGGGTGTGCAGCCAGCTCACGTGTTTGGGCTGCGGCTCCGCAAGCTGCTCGCGTGAAAATTTCGAGATGAAATCAATCGGCAGGCGTTCGGACAACCACGCGCGTAAGGACATTGCTCCGGTCTCCTAACCACAAAAATTTTTGATGGCAGATTTGAAAGATTGCTTCGCCCCGAAAAAACACGGGACTCGCATGACAGTTTCTCCGCGGGCGCATTCGGCCCGGGTCTAGCAACTGTGCCGGGCCTCGAAAAGTCAATTCAAAACGATCTTATCGTCTTCGAGCTTCACCGCGAGCCGCTCCAGCGGCTTGGGCGGCGGGCCGGCAATGACGTTGCCTTCATCGTCATATTGGCCGCCGTGGCAGGGACAAACAAAAATTTTTTCGCTCGCCTTAAAAGCGACGACGCAGCCGAGGTGCGTGCAGACCGCTGAGAACGCCGTCAACTCGCCGTTGCGGCGCAACACCACGGCCGGTTTGCCGCCGAGCATTCCGGCGCGCGCATTGCCGTCGCTGATTGAGGCGGCTGTAATCGGCTGGCCGTCGGCCTCGGTAAATTCACGGCCCGCGGCGCCAAAATTTTTGTTGGGAAAAAGATACGCCAGCGCCGGGGCCACGAAGGCCAGCGCCGTGCCGCCGAAGAGCGCGCCCACGAATTTTTCGAAGAAATGGCGTCGATTCATAAAATTGTTCCGGTTGCAAGGTTACGGTTCTCTTTAAAATAGAAAAAATTTTTCTTTTGTCAATAAACTTTTGTGCCAACATCTCTGTTACAGAAACCTCATCGACGGCTTCATCCTGCTCTCCGCTCTTGCCCTGGATTGCTGGTATGTAGTTCTTAATAACTGAACGGCTCATTTGAAATTTTTCAGATGATGGTAGCGATAACGAAAGCCCTGCCGCATTCGCGGTGGCAGGCGCTTTCGTTTTAAACGAGATAACCTCAAATCATGGGCATTGTCATTCGCGAAGCGGCCTTGCCGGCCGATCGCGATATTTTGCTCGACACGTTATTGCGCAACCGCGACCACGGCGACAATGCCCGGCGGCAAGCGCGATTCGAATGGTCGCTCGTCGGCAATCCATACGGCCGGCCGCGCGCGTGGCTGGCCTTCGACGAAAGCGCCGGCAAAGTGATCGGCTCGGTGACGGCTTTTCCGCGGCGCGTGTTGATCAACGGCGAAGCGGCGCTGGGTTGGAACGGCGGTGACACCTCGATTGACCGGGAATTTCGCACGCTCGGCGCCGCGCTCAAATTGCGCCGCGCCGTGAAAGAATGCGTCGATCGCGGCGAAATGCGTTTTCTCTATTCGCATCCGGTTGATCGCATGCGCGCGGTGTTGGAGAAGGTTGGGCATGCCGTCATCGGCAAACTGGCGCGCCACGGTTTGATATTGCGTCTCGACCGCATTATCGACGAGCGGCTCGGAAAAAATAGGCTCGCCGCGGTGTTGGCGCGCAGTGCGAATCCGTTTTTGCGGGCCTGGGCATGGAAAGGAACGGTGGTGGCGCGCACCCGCGCCGTCGTGCGATTGCAGGATCGCCATCATTTCGGTGATGAGTTTGATGCGCTGTTCGCCCGGGCCGCGAAAAATCATCCCGTTATCGCCGAGCGCGACGCGCGATTTCTGGCGTGGCGGTTTTTGCAAAATCCGTTGCACCCGGAGTTCAAAATTTTTCGCCTCGAAACTGAAGGCCGTTTGAACGGTTATGCGATCGTGGATTTCACGGGCGACGGCGGCGCGCGCATTCTGGATTTTCTCGTTGCCGAACCGCGACGTGATTTGGCGGCTTTGCTCGCCGGCATCGTTCGCGCGTTGCAGCCGATCGGCATTTGCAGCATTTCCGTGCGCGCCCATGATCACAGCCCCGTTCTGCCGCTGCTGCGAGCATTCGGCCCGACTTCACTCGATACGATGAACTCCGGCATTGCGTTGCACGTCGCCCCCGGCGCGGCAAATGGCGTCCTGCTCGACGAACGGAACTGGTTTATGACGCAGGCCGACCGCGATACGTGAGGCAACGTTTTCTTGGCAGAATGATTTTCCGGCAGAATAATTTTAATGATTCTGCCGAAAAGTATTCTGCCATTTCAAAACTCTGTCATTTGAAAATTCTCACTTTTGTTAGTTTTTAATGAAACCTCCCGCCGAAAAAATTCGCATCGCGCATGTTTCCGCCTCGTTGCATTACGGCGGCAAAGAAAACGGCGTGGTCAATCTCGTCAATCGCCTCGACCCGGCGATTTTTGAAAATTATATTTTCACCTACGTGCGCGGCGGCGCGCTGGCGCGGCGCGTGGATCCGGTGCGGTGCCGCGTCGTGGAATTGGGCGAAAAGCTCGGCGGCGATTATCGGCTCTATTTCAAACTGGCGCGTGAATTTCACCGGTATCGCATTCACCTCGCGCACACACATTCGTGGGCGACGGTGATGGAAGGCATTATCGGCGCGCGGCTGGCGCGGGTGCCGATCATCATTCATGGCGAGCACGGCACGATGAAAGCCGATACGAAGTTGCACATTTACATTCAACGGTTACTGTGGCACAACGCGGATCAGATGCTCTCGGTGTCGAATGTGCTGCGCGAAAATTTGCATCGCCAATTTAATTTTCCCAAAGAAAAAATTCGGGTGGTGACCAACGGCGTGGATTTGGCGCGCTTCACGCTCGCGCGCGCCGACGATGATTACAAAAGCCGACTCGGTTTACCTGCCAACGCGCTCGTGTTCGGCGCCATCGGCCGCGTCGTGCCGGTGAAAGCTTATCCGGTGCTTTTGCAAGCGGCGAAAATCGTTTTTCATGAAATTCCCGCGGCGCATCTGGTGATGGTTGGCGATGGCCCACAGCTCGAGACGCTGGTGCAATTGGCGGAGGAATATCAGATTGCCGCGCGCGTACACTTTCTCGGCGCGCGCAAAGACGTGCCGGAAATTTTGCGCGGCCTCGATGTTTTCGTTTTATCCTCCGAAAGCGAAGGCATGTCGAACACCATTCTCGAAGCGATGGCCTCGGCCCGGCCCGTGGTCGCCACGGCGGTCGGCGGCAATCCGGAATTGGTCGTTGACGGCGAAACCGGCCTGCTCGTGCCGCCGCATGATCCGCCGGCGATGGCGGCGGCGATTATGAAGCTTTTGCGCGCTGCCGAGTTGCGCCAGCAAATGGGATGGCTCGGCCGCCAGCGCGTTGAAGAAAAATTTAGCCTCGAAGTGATGGTACAGAATTACGCCAAAGTTTATCTCGACGCCTTTCGCCGGCGCTTTCGATTAAAACAAGATGGCCGTGAATCCGCGCGCCAGCGTGTGGTGGCATGAAACCAATGATGCCGTTGTGGCGTTTGTTTCAATAGTGCAAAGAAGCCGAATTGCGTCAAGGTTTTGCTTGACTTTTAAGGCCGGTTTTCATAAAATGAATCACCGCACTTCGAACGGCATTATCAAAGGAGATGATCTCATGCGGACACGTTTTTGGTTCGTGTTAGCCGCCATTTTCATGTTCAATGTTGCAACCAGCTCCGCGCAAATCCGCCTCACCGGTATTCGCCTCGGTTATCTTGATCCCAAAGGCTCGCAGGCCGGTTTCATTGGCGGCCTCGACTTGACCGCGCAGGTTGATGAGTCGCTTGAGCTGGGCGTCACGATCAACGGCTTTCGGAAAAGTTATGAAAAAACCACGACCATTGCGCAAGAGGTGAGCGCCGGCGGGTTGATCGAAAAGCGCGTGCAGCAGGAGCTGGCCTTCACAACGTTTTTTCTGCCGATTTTAGCCCAGGCGATCGTTCATTTTGGGCAGGAAGACTTCCATCTCTTTGCCAACGGCGGCTTAGGCTATGAAATGTTGTGGAACAATGAAAATAATTTAGCGCTGCGAAAACGCGAACGGCGCTACTACAGCGGCTTCACGTGGCTGGCTGGCGGCGGCTTTCAGCAGCGCATTGGCAGCCGCTCCGCTTTTATCGGCGAAGTTTTTTATCACAACGCCATCGTCAAACGCGACCAAACCAAAAATTCCGAAGGCCTGCCGGTTTGGAGCCAAGTCGATCTTTCCGGCTTCGGCTTCCGCGGTGGTTTGCGGTTTGGGTTATGGTAAATTTAAAAGCGTTAGACGGTTTGCCGGTTCGCCTGTTAACTGGCCAACCGGCAAACGGGCTAACGGTCTAACTTTTTATTGTATTCGCCATGGGCATTTACGGACGACAATATGAGGTCAATTTGGGCAGCGGTGGACTTTCGCCTGCCGTCAAATATCTTATCCTCACCAATGTCGGCTTCTTCTTTCTCCAATATCTGATTCTGACCAAATTCACCTTGTTTGGCGTGGTGGCGGCGGAATGGTTGATGTTGGTTCCGGATTGGGTGGTGCACAAAGGCGCGATCTGGCAGTTGGTCACCTACATGTTTTTGCACGGACCGCCGGAGCCGCCGATGTACATTCCCTGGCATATTCTGAGCAACATGTTCATTTTGTGGATGATCGGCGTCGAGCTGGAGCGCTATTGGGGCACGCGCGACTTCGTGCTGTTTTATTTTGCCTGCGGCATCGGCGCCGGGCTGATTCATTTGATTGTGAGCTTTGCAATCGGCATCGAATGGATTAAAGTGATCGGCGCCTCGGGCGCGATTTTCGGGCTGCTCATCGCTTTCGGCATGTTGTTTCCAAACCGTGTCATCACGTTGTTGTTGATGTTCATTTTGCCGATCAACATCAAAGTCAAATATCTCGTTATGGTGTTTGGCCTGTTGGCGTTTATCGGCGCGCTGTCCTCCCCCGGCGGCCCCGAAGCGCACTTTGCGCATCTCGGCGGTATGTTGGTGGGATTTTTATATCTGCAATATGCCAAGCCGAGCCTACGGTGGGGCGACATCATGTTTAGCAATCGCGCCGGCAAACCGGATGCGAGCGGCTTGACCAAATGGTTGCGGCAGCGCACAGAAAAACGCCGGCAAATGCAAGTGGTGCGCCGGCGGCAACAGGAAGTTCAGCTTCGCGAGCGCGTGGATGTTATTCTGGATAAAATCAATGAAGTCGGTTATGAGAATCTTTCTGAAGACGAGAAGCAGGTTCTCAAAAAGGCCAGTCAGTATCTCAGCCAAAAAAATCTTCACTCCGAAGGCTTGTCGTAGCTCCGGCCGGGACGGGGCTTGTCTTTTGCTCATCGCCTCTTTGTTTGCCAAAAATTCGGCGCAAAGATTTTTGGGGCGCTGCACGGCATTTGCGTTACATTTTACTTCTGACGTTTTACGCCTCATGCTTTTCGTCATGCTTTGGGGCGTCGCTGCTTTTGCCCAATTGCAGGAAGCCGCTCCGGCGGCCAACGGCGCCGCGCCCCGATTGGCCATTGTGACGTTGTCCGAAATGGGCAACGCGCCATTCGTTGCGCTCAACGACCTCGCCGAGCGGCTCGACCTCCGGACGTTTTACAGTGAGAAAGCGCGTAAAGTTATTCTGTATTGCGGCAGCCACCAGATCAAAGTCACGGCGATGAATCCGTTCGTGCAGATCGATGCGCGTTTGGTGCAGATGCCGCTTGAAACGCGTTATGCCAACGGCGACATCCTCGTGCCGCTGCGCTATTTCGCGAATTTGGTGCGGCCGCTTTATCCCAAGCCCTGGCCGGAAGATCTCGAATTTAACGACGACAAAGCAGTCGCGCCTGCGGCAGAAGCGACAGAAGCCACCGAACCCCCCGGAACGCTGGCTCCGGCCACGCCGAAACCCGCCAACGCCCCGGCGAGCATTTCCCAAATTCTCGTTGAACAAAAAGCCAACGGCACGCTCATTCGCGTGCTGGCCTCGCGCCCGATCGCGCGCAAGCAGGTCAACACGCGTGTGAGCCAGCGCTGGTTGTACATCGACGTGGCCGGCGGCCGCCTCGACTCCACTTTTGCGCGCAACATTCGCCCAGCCGGCATCGTGCAACGCGTCACCTCGCAATACACCGGCTCGGTCGTGCAAATTTCCTGTCAATTAAAAGAAGACATCGATCCGGCGCGCCTCAGCATCAGCGGCCAGGGCAACGAGACGTTGATTTCACTGCCTTCGCCGGTGCAGCTTTCCACCGAGATTTTGCGCAACCTCGAAACCGAGAAGCGCAAATGGCTGCTCGACACCATCGTGCTCGATGCCGGCCACGGCGGCCATGACCCCGGCGCGATTGGCCCGAGCGGCGTGCGCGAAAAAGACATCACTCTCGCCATCACCAAACGCGTCAAACGCCTGGTGGAAAAAAATCTCGACGCCCGCGTGGTGATGACGCGCGACAATGACCGCTATCTTTCCCCGCGCGACCGCACAAAGCTGGCCAACGCGGCGCAGGGAAAAGTTTTTATCAGCATTCATTGCAACTCGAATCTCAGCCGCCGCGTCAACGGTACCACCACGTATATTCTCGGTCCGGCGCGCAGCGAAGAAGCGTTGGAGGTGGCGCGCCGTGAAAACGCCGTCATTAAATACGACCCCGACAGCAGTTCCTACGCCGGCGAGGGCGATGAGAGTTTCATTCTTGCCGCGATGGCGCAAAGCGCGTTCAATCGCGAGAGCGAAGATTTTGCCGGCATGATTCAGGAAGAAATTTGTGCCAGCATCAAGTTGCCTGATCGCGGTGTCAAGCAAGCCGGCTTCTACGTCATGGTCGGCGCCTCCATGCCGAATATCTTGATCGAAACCGCGTTTATCTCCAACCCGCGCGAAGAAGGCCTGCTCACCGACGCCGGCTTTCAACAAGACGTCGCCGAAGCGATTTTCAACGGTATCAAGCGCTTCAAGGAAAAATACGAAACCGGGATTTGAGAAAAGCAAAGAGTAAAAGACAAAAGCTTGATGTGGCATAGCAGCCGCGCGTTGTGTTAACCTAAGCTTGCCTTTTGTTTTTTATTTTTCGAAAAAGAAAAGATTTGACAAATTTTAAATTTGTCGTTATAATAAATTGTTGTTATATGATCTTGCCGTACTCGGATGGCGAGAGAAGCACAGTTTAGCTTTACGAAGGTGAACAATGTCCTTGCAGACAATTACCCTAACTATGCCGGAGCCGGTTTTGGGGCGGGTGAAACGCTCGGCGGATGCCTTGCGCCGGCCGCTGGAAGAGTTTATCGTCGAAACATTGAATGCCGCCTTGCCGCGTATCGACGACATCCCGCCGCAAATGTCGGATGAGTTGGCGGCGATGCGTGAGCTATCGGATGAAAAACTTTGGGCGATGGCCCGCAGCATGATGCCGGCTAAACAACAAGCCCGTTTACGCGCCCTGTCAGCCGCGCAACGCGAACGCGCGTTGGCGCCGGACGAATTGCAAAAGCTTGACGCTTTGCTCCAAACCTACGGGCGGACCACGCTGCGCAAGGCCCAAGCTTATGCCTTGCTGCATGAACGAGGTTTATACACCCACACTGATTCTTAAATGCCGCGGCCTTATGTTTCCAAAGCGATCCGCCGCCGCGTTATCCTCGCCGCCAGCGGGCGTTGCGGCTATTGTCTCACCGCGCAGAAATATACCGGGGCGTTATTGGAAATCGAACATATTTTTCCGATTATTTTAGGCGGCTCACATGATGAGGATAATCTCTGGTTGGCTTGCGGGTGGTGCAATGGCTACAAAGGTTCCCAAATTGACGGCGTGGATTATTTAACAGGCAAACGCGTTCCCTTATTCAATCCTCGCCGACAAATTTGGGTTGAGCATTTCAAATGGAGTGAAGATGGAACCCAGATTATTGGAACAACTGAATGCGGCAGAGCGACGGTTAATGCTTTGAAACTCAACAACCAATTCGTTGTTTCTGCGCGTAGTTATTGGGCAACCGCCGGTAGGCATCCACCTAAAAATTGAAATTGAGTTTAACAAGCATGGTGGGATTATTCAGG
>CAZVZZ010000067.1:0-3401 GCA_964631505.1 uncultured Cytophagia bacterium | reverse complement strand
TTTGCTTTTTTCTTTCGCTTTCCCTCTCTGCCTCTTGATTTTCTCATCCGTCTTTATTATTTTAAAAACAGACCGTAGGGGTGTTCCGTCGGCGTTGCGCCGGCGAGACTGAGACGATACCCTCGGAACCTGAACTGGATCATACCAGCGTAGGAAACGGTCACGGCTGTGGTGTGAAAAATTTTTCATGCTTGATTCTTTTCGTGGCCATTTCTCTGCGCGGTAAAAGCGGAGAATTGGCTTTTTTATTTTGGAAAGAGGTGCAGGATGAAAAATAAATTGTGTGCGGCGTGGATGGTGCTCTTCGGCGGCGTTGCGGTTGCGTTCGCGCAGGAAACGGCGACACTCAGCGGCACGGTGCGCAATGGAGAAAATAATGAACCGTTAGTGGCCTGTAATATTTTTCTGGAAAACACGGCGCAGGGAACAACGACGGATGCGCAAGGAAATTTCAAGCTTCTCAATATTCCGTATGGAAGAATCGTCGTCATCGCACGCCACGTCGGCTATCGCGAGCAAAAGCGCACCATGCAAATAACGCAACCCGTGGCGCGCGTTGAGTTCCGTTTGACACCGCATATTCTGCCCGGCCCCGGCATGTTGGTCGTCGCCACCCGCGCCAAAGCGGGAGAAACGCCGGCGGCTTTCGCCACCTTGTCCAATCCGGAAATCAAAACGCGTTATTTTGCGCAGGATGTTCCCGCCCTGTTGAGCGAATTGCCGTCGACCACGTTTTACTCGGAAAATGGCAACGGCCTCGGCTATAATTATCTCTCCATTCGCGGCTTCGATCAGCGCCGCATTGCTGTGCTCATCAACGGCATTCCGCAAAACGATCCGGAAGATCATAATGTTTACTGGATCGATTTCCCCGATCTGCTCGCGAACGTCGCCGACATTCAGGTGCAACGTGGCGCCGGCAGCGCTTTTTACGGCCCGCCGGCCATTGGCGGCTCGGTGAATATTGTCACCGCGAGTTTCGCCAACGACCAAAATATTTCAGCTTACATGGGCCGCGGCAGTTTCAACACCAAGAAAATTTCACTCGCCCTGCAAAGCCCGTTGTGGAAAAATAAGTACGTCCTGACAGCGCGTGCATCGCGCATTCAAAGCGACGGCTATCGCGAGCAGGCTTGGGTGGATTTAAAAAATTATTTTGTCAGCGCCGTGCGGTTGGGGGAAAATTCGCTCACCCGGCTAAATTTTTATGGAGGCCCGATTGCCGATCATCTCGCGTACGCCGGCATCTCCAAGGCGGAGGCGCAGCAGCGCGACACGCGCCGGCGCAATCCCATTCGCGGTGCGGATGAAATTGAAAATTTCAATCAGCCGCATCTCGAACTGATACAGGAACATCGGTTCAGCGAGCGGCTGCGGCTCAGCAACACGCTCTTCGGCGTGCGCGGCTACGGTTTTTTTGATTACGACGGCTCGTGGGCGCCGCTGTCGTATTTTCGCCTCACGCCGGAAAACGGTTTTAGCGTCAGCGGTAATCCCGAAGAGGTTTATGTGGACAGCCTGTTGATCCGCGCTTACGTTGATAACCGGCAAATCGGCTGGCTGCCGCAATTGACGTGGGCACACGGCCGCGGCGAGTTGATTGTCGGCGCCGAGTGGCGGCAGCATCGTTCGCTGCACTGGGGCCGTATTCAAAAAGGCGACAGCGATCTGCCGCGCGCCATTAGCGGCGAATATCGCGGTTTGAATTACCTCGGCCGGCGCCGCTATTATGAATATCGCGGCGCGAAAACGATGTTCTCGCCTTATGGGCGCGCCACTTATGCGCCGCGGGAAAATTTTAATTTGCAATTTGATTTGCAACTGGCATATTTGCGTTACCGGCTGTATGATGAAAAATTTATCGACACCGATTTCACCCGGCCGTACTATTTTTTGAATCCGCGCCTCGGCATGTATTATCGTTTGCATCGGCATTTCGACGCGTTTGCGAGTGTCGCGCGGACCAGCCGCGAGCCGCGTTTGAAAAATTTTTATGATGCCGCGGAAGCGAGCACACCCGCAAGCTGGGGCGCGGTTCTGCCGCAATTTGAAATTGATCGCCGCGGCGGCTTCAATTTTGACAAGCCGTTGGTGAAACCGGAAACGCTGCATGATTACGAGCTTGGTTTGATCTACAACCACGAGCCGTGGCGCGCGAGTCTGAATCTTTTTTATATGGATTTTAAGAATGAGATTATCAAAAGCGGCCAACTCGACCGGTTCGGCCAACCCGTGACCGGAAATGCGGAGCGGACATTGCATACGGGAATCGAACTGACGGGCAGCGCGCAAATTTCTCCGGCGCTGCATCTCAGCGGCAATCTCATGCTCAGCCAAAATGAGCTGAAGAAATACATGGTTTATCAAAGCAGCGGCGCGCCGCTAATTTTGGACGGCAATCCCATTGCCGGCTTTCCAAACAAGCTCGCCAATCTGCGCTTGACGCTGCATGATGCCGGTTTAACCGCGTCGACGGCGCTGCAATATGTCGGCAAAAAATATACGGATAATTTTAAAAACGAACTGAACACGGTTGAGGCTTACACCGTGTGCAACGGCATGCTGGGTTATGGTTTTGCCCGCGATTCGGCGCTGAATGGTTTGTCGTTGCAATTGCATGTGCAAAATGTATTCAACAAACTTTATATCGCGCACGGGGAAGGCGAAGATTTTTTCCCGGCCGCGGAACGGCAGGTGTTTGTCAATTTGAAGTATGAACGTTGATTCTTCATCGTGATGCCTTTAGACTTTTGCGTAGCGAAGTTCGACTTGCGCACAACGATTTTCTGATTTATCGGCATCCTACGGCGCAAGTCGAACTTCACTTTACTCGAACCTATGTCAAACTCAACCGCACTTATCATCGCCAACAGTATTTTGCCAAGCGCCGCGATTGTGGAAAATTGCCGCCGCCGAGCGGACGTGATCATCTGCGCGGACGGCGGCGCCAATCGCGCCCGCGAGCGTGGCCTCGTGCCGGATTTCATCGTCGGCGATCTTGATTCCATTCTGCCGGAAACACGCGGCGCTTTTGCACGCGCCCAATTTATTCATCGTCCAAGCCAGTACGCGACTGATCTCGAGAAAGCGCTGCTATTCACTGTTGAGCAAAAAATTCAACAAGTTTTGTTGCTTGGCGTCACCGGCTTGCGTTTCGATCATCAGATTTGCAATCTCAATATCGCCGAAAAGTTTTGTGACCGGCTGGCGATTGAACTGCATGACGATTTTGGGGTTGGAACTTTTTTGAACGCGCCGGCGCATTTTCGGTTCGCAGCGTTTGTTGGACAACAAATTTCGCTCTTCGCCTTCCGCCGCGCTGAGGGAATTGTGACGGCAGGATTGAAATACCCGCTGCAAGAAGAAGCGCTGGAATGGGCGGTGCGCGATGGGTTGAGCAA
>CAZVZZ010000066.1:10837-12628 GCA_964631505.1 uncultured Cytophagia bacterium | reverse complement strand
AAAACGGCCCGGCCAGCACGCGCGAGAGATCGAGGATGCGGATGCCGTCGAGGCAGCCGGAGTTTTTTGTTGGCATGGCCTGGATAAATTTTTGTTTAAAAATTGAAATAGAGTTTAAGATTTTTTATGATCAAAGTCAAATGATAATAAAATAAGTTGTGCTTGATTTTTTGCAGCGCGTGATGTATTTTGTAAACATGTCAGGACGATTTTTTAAAATTGGGCCGCCATTTTTTAGTTTGATGCTTTTTAGTGGCAGCCTCGCCTTCGCGCAGCAGCTTCCCTCGCCGAACTTCTCTAAAATCCTTTTCTCCCGCGCCACCACTTTGAAAAAAACTTGGGAGAAAAATTTCACCGCACCGCAGGCTGGTCATGCCGTCGCGCATTTTCAAATCAGCAGTGACACCGATTGGGAAGACTCGAACAATCCGGCGGCGTTGATGGAAGTTGCGCTGGATGAGCGGCTGGCTTCGCATCTCGTGACGTTCATGGGGCGCGCCAACGGGGGCCACGTTTATTCGATTCATCTCGGTTTTCTCAACGCCGGCCAGCACGAGCTGACTTTGCAGCGCGCGGATTCTTCCCAGGCGGCGATCAAGCTTCACCAGGTTCGTCTCGATGTTTACTACGCCAATCATCCGTTTTATTCCGTGCTGGCGCATGCGCCGATTCTTTTTGGCCGCCATCCCGACATGCGCTCGTCCGACGTGCCGTTGCTGTTGGCGTATGAAAAAAATACTTTGCATTCGAAGCATGAGATAAAGTACACGGTCTTTTTCAGCAACGAAAATGGCGGCACCCCGGCGCCCGGCCTGCTGCATTTATGGGGGCGTTACACCGACATCGAGTGGACTTATCGCGTGGAATTGGACGCCGTCAATAAACGGCAACGGGCTTTTTTTCAAGGCCGCGATCATCAGGAATTTCCTTACCTCGGCAGTTTGGAAAATTCGCAACCGGCGCTGCAAGTGGCGACGTTGAACAACATGTTCTCGGACTCGTTGACGACGAAACTGCGCTTCGCCCTGCCGCCATTTTATGAAATGCCCGCGAACGGCTTGCGCGAAAGCGTGATGCTGGAAGCGCCGTGGACGTGGCGCGTGAGCGCGAAAGAGGCGCGCCGCGAGCAGCGGTTAAATCCGCAACCTTCGGATTCGACGCGCATTGCAGATTTGCGGCGTTACCTTTATATTCAGTTCATCGCCGAGCCGGAAACCTCGGGCGTAAAAGCCGGCGGCTATTTCATCGCCAAATATAAAAACGATGCAAATGAATACGCCTCGAATTTGAGGCGTTCTCGCCTGATCATTCGCAGCGACAAAAAAATCGTGCGTCAAACCGCGGTGCCATTCCCTGCCCATCTCACGGCGAGTGATTTGCAGCGCTTCGAATTTGTCGCCGACACCAGCGGCGGTAGCCTGGTTTTAAAAAACGTGGTGCGACTCTTTTCACTCGATGAAAATGATCTGCCGCGCGAATGGAAACCGACTTGGCGCGGCTCGATGCGATTGGCCTCGGGTGAACGCGCGATCTTGTTTGAAAATCCATAATTTTTCCTGCCAACTTGAGTTCCCTCCGATCTCTCGAGCCGCTTTGGGTGCGTCTTAAAGTGAAATGATGTTTTGCTATCATGGTAAACAAAAATTATCTTATTGGTGTGTATAGTTTGTTGTCTTGAGTTGTTTTTGGTGAACTCAATATCACATTTTTATCTCTCCGAGCAAAAATTTTTCCGTTTCCAATTCTCATTAGATAAAAGCACTTGGATGCTGCACAAAAGTTCATTATATT
>CAZVZZ010000066.1:4855-10737 GCA_964631505.1 uncultured Cytophagia bacterium | reverse complement strand
AAATCCGACAAGCAAACCGGAACCAAAACGATTGGCGTGTCGCTATTGACGCGCGCGCACCAATTTTATAAAGATTTGGAAGAAGGACTCGTTGCTTCCGCGCAGCAGCAGGGTTTTAAACTCAATGTTGTGACGGGCGAATGGGATATCGGTCGGCAAATCAGCCAGATCGAAGATTTCGTCACGCAGCGCGTCGATGCGATCATCGTTTGTCCGGTGGATTCACGCGGCATCGGCAAGGGCATCAAAGCCGCGAATGCCGCGGGCATTCCGGTGTTCACGGCCGATATTGCGGCGCTCGAAGGTGAAGTGGTTTGCCACATCGCGTCCGATAATATTGCCGGCGGCAAACTCGCCGGTGAGTATCTCGCGAAGCTGCTCAACGGCAAAGGTCAGGTCGCGATCATCAACCAGCCGATTGTGACCTCGACGCTGGATCGCGTGCAGGGTTTTCGCGACGCGATTGCCGCCTATCCGGAAATTGAAATTGTAAAAGACGTGAACGGCGACGGCGTGCGTGATCGCGCCATGCAAGCCGCCGCGGATGTTTTGCAGGCGCAGCCGAATCTCAATGCGATTTTCGCGATCAACGATGATTCGGCGCTGGGCGCGCTCGATGCGGTGGAAGATTTCAATCGCAACAACGTGATCATCGTCGGCTACGATGCGACGCCGGAAGCGCGCGATGCGATTCTCCATGATCGCGCGCTGAAGGCCGACGTGGTGCAATATCCTCGGCAGATCGGCGAGCAAACGATAGCGATGATTGCGCAACATTTTCGTGGTGAAAAAACGCCGGCGGTTCTCCCTGTGGCCGTCGGCATCGTGGATAAAACATCTCTTCAGGAGGCCAAGCAGTGACAGGTCGTCATGCAGTACGGCAGGGAAAGGAAAGTGGATTGGAAAAAGGAAAAAAGGATAAAAAGCAAATTGCAAATGGCAAATGGCAAGTGGTGTTGGTTTGGATGTTGTGCTTGCTATTTGTGAACGATGTTCTGGCGCAGGATTATATAAAGGATTGGTTGATTCTCGGCGCGTTTCCGGCGCGGGAGCAAAATGCGCTGCTGACGGACGTCATCGGCGGCGAAGCGACGGTGCGGCCGCATGGCGGATTGGCGACGGCGGAAAAAACTTGGCGGCATTATCAGACCAGCGCGAATGAGTTGAACTTTCTCGATGCCGTGCTGGATTTGTCGCCGGTGGAGCGCGCCGTCGTGTACGCGCATGTTTACCTACAAAACTCGCGCAGCGACACGTTGCAATTGCTGGTGGGTTTTGATGAGCAGCTTGCGGTGTGGGTGAATGGCCAACTCGCGTACCAACGCGCGGAGCGGCGCAATTTTAATTTTGACGATGACACCGTGCGCGTGGCCTTGCAAAAAGGCTGGAACAGCGTTCTTTTCAAAGTGGTCAATCAACTCGGCGAGTGGTCGCTCGCGGCGCGTTTTGTTGGTGGGGAAAATTTAATGGCGCAAGCGGAAACGCCGGAGCGGCTCACGCTGATTGCGCGCGCAGAGCCGGAGGGCATTCGGTTGCGCGCGCTGGAGCTTGCGGATGATTTGATTTTCAGCCGCGACAATATTCCGCTGCTGGCTTTGCAAACTGTTCTTTCTAATCCGCAGCAACAAGCGCTTGGTGAATGTGAAGCGCGGTTCTTTGCGCCGGCCGGAACCGGTTCGCGCCCGAGGAATCGCAGCTTGCTTTCTGACGAGAGCCCAAAGGCGCGCAGCGGCAAACAGATTGGCCGCGAGCAAAAATTTATCTTGCATGCCGGCGAATTGAAACCGTTCTCCTATCGCGTACCGCTTGCCACGATTGTCGCGGGATTTCAAGCGGCGGGCACGTGGCAGATGCGTTTGCAATTTGGCGATTATGAAGTCCGGCGCAACATGCCGCTGCGATATGACAACCGTTTGCTCGGCCGTATTTTCGGAACCTACACGGTTGAGGGCGTTGATTTCCCGCAAGGCGGGACGGCGAACGGCAGTTTGGAATTTCAGCGCGTCATTTATTTGCCGAAAGAATGGACGGGCTTTCCGGTTTTTCTTTCGGCTGATCTCGGCGAGGCCGAAGGCACGGTGCTGATCAACGGCAAAGAAGCGCGTTACAAATTCCGCGGCGAATCCGGCGATTTGCTGCTTACCGAACGCGCGGCAGCCGGTGCGCGTTTCGAAGTGCGCATTCATTCCACGCGGCTGGATTCGGGTGTAACGAAAACTAATTTGCCGAAACTTTATCTTACCGTCGAGCATTTGGATTTACGCCGTTACACGATGACCGCCGCGTTGCTGCAACAATACAATCGCGGCGAGCGCACGCGCGAGCAGGAAGCGCTGGAAGAGAAAATGTGGGAGGCCATGAAAGACGCCAAGCCGAAAGCATTGAATACGCTGATCGCGGCGGCGCGAACGAGTTTGCCGAAGCTTCCCGAAGCCGCCGCGAAATTGCCGGAGGTGACGCTCGTCGGTACGTCGCAAATCAACACCGCGTGGTTGCAGCGTTATCCCGCTACGATTGATTTGACGCGCAGCGCTTTTTCACAGGCGATTCGGCATCTCGAAAAATATCCGGGTTTTTATTTTGCGCACGGGCAGGCGCTGCCGTATTGGTGGATGGAACAAAACGATCCCGCGCTGTTCGCATCGATTCAACAAGCGGTGCGCGAAGGCCGCTGGGAAATTCTCGGTGGCGCGTGGACCGAGGGCGATATGAATCTCGTGTCCGGCGAAGCCATGGCCCGGCAATTTCTTTACGGCAAACGTTATTTGAAAGAGAAATTCGGCGTTGAGGTTAAAACCGCATGGATGCCGGAAGTTGCAAGCTTCGCATGGAGCGTGCCGCAAATTCTAAAAAAGAGCGGCATGTCGAGTTTCGTGTTTTATCAGCCCGAAGAAGCGATGCGCTTATTCGAATGGGAAGGCATCGATGCCAGCCGCTTGTTGAGTTATCGCCCGCCGGATCAGCTTGACTCGCGGCTCACCAAAGACGTGCGGCGCGCGGCTTATCAGGCGCGTAAAGAATTCAATTGGCCGAATGCGCTGCGCGTTTACGGCGTCGGCGCGCAAAGCGGCGGCCCCACCGGATTCGACATTCGGCTCGCGGAAGATCTGGCGTCGCGTCCGATCACACCGACGGTGCGCATGGCGCGCGCGGATCGTTTTTTTGAGGAGTTGACTGCGCGACCGCCGAGTCTCTCGGTGCATCGCGAGGCGATCACGGCGAATCCTGCCGGCGCGTGGACGAGCCAGGCCTTGCACAAATGGCACAATCGCCAAAGCGAAATGCTGCTGCCGGTTGCGGAGACGTTCTCGCTTTTTGCGCAGCCTTATGGCGGCACATACGCACAGGCGGAATTTGCGGCGCACTGGCGCAGCGTGTTGTTCAATCAATCGCACGCTTTCATGAGCGGCATGGGCGTCGCGGCGAATTATGAATATGCGCAGCGTTCTTATCGCGAGGTGATTGAAACGGCGAAAGCTGCGCTCGACAAAGCAATGACGCGCATTGAAACGGCGATCAACAGCCAGTCGCCCAATCAAGCGGAAATTCCCGTTGTGGTTTATAATGCGCTCGGCTGGCCGCGGACGGATGCGGTGGAAGTTGCGGTCACGGTGCCGTATGAACAGCAAGCGGCAAAAGGCAAAGAGCAAAAAGCAAATCCCAAATCGCAAAAAACAAAACCGCCGGCGGTTTTGACCGAGCGTGAGGAGAAACGGTCGCCGTATTTTCGCGATGCCGCGGGCAAAAAATTGCTCGCGCAAATTTTGCGGCAGGATTCGACGGCGCAGGGGATGCGATATCAAATGCTCTTTTTGCCGGAGGAGGTTCCGGCGTTTGGGTACAAAACGTATTGGGTGGAATGGCGCAACGAGACGCCGAAGCTCGCAGCGCGGGCGCGGATCGATATCGATAGCTTGACGCTGAGCAACAGTTTTTACAGTCTCAAAATCGATCCGGAGTCCGGCGGTTTGGCGCACTGGGTGGATTATCAGCGCAACCGCGAGTGGATGGCGAACAAGCCGAGCGGCTTGCAAATTCGCGGCGAAAAAGGCGGCGAGAACTCGGCGTTGAATTTTAATTATGACGGCACGAGTGATCGCCTGAAATTACTCGAGCCGCCGATTGTTTTGGAAACCGGCCCGTTGCGCGCGCGGCTGTTGACGAAGTACAAATACGGCCATTCTGAAATTGCACAGGAGTATTTGGTTTATGCCACACTGCCGCGCGTGGAAATGCGCTACCAGGCGAATTGGCGCGCGCGCAACAAAACGCTGAAAGTGGTTTATCCGTTTCAGCTCTTCGACGGCAAGTTGATGGCGGAAATTCCTTTTGCCGCCAGCGAACGCCGGATGGACGGCGCCGAAGTGTTGATGCAAAAATGGCTCGATCTCTCGAACGAGCAATACGGCGTCACCATCGTTAATGATGCGAAATACGGCGCGGAGGTGCAGGACGGCGTGGTGCGCGTGACCGCGTTGCGCAGTCCGGATTCGCCCGACGCGCAAGCCGACGCAGGCGAGCAACATTTTGCGTTAGCGATCAACACGCATAACGGCGATTGGAAAAACGGCAGCGCCACCCAAGCAGGTTATAATTTCAATTTGCCGCTGATGGCGCGCGTGGTGCAACAACAAGGCGGCGCGCTGCCGCCGGTTCATTCGTTCTTCAATGTCGAGCCGTCGCGCGTCATCGTCGCCGCGCTGAAAAAATCCGAGGACGATAACGATTGGATTTTGCGAATTTACGAAAGCACCGGCCAACCGGCGACGGCGACGATCACGCTGCCGTTTGCCGCGAAGCTCGTGAGTGAAGTGAATTTGATTGAGTGGAATGCCAAGCCGCTGCCATTGACGGGGCAAAAAGTAACGGTGAATTTGGCAGCGTGGGAAGTGAAGACGATCAAAGTCAGGCAATAGCTCATATCGCACTTTTATGCGCTTTTTAAAAAAGTTTTGAGATCGCGTAGAAGTATGCGGGCAAATAGCAGTAAGGATTATTTTAAAACTCAACTTGTCTGGAGTAACTGACAATATCCTCGCCCTCCACCGTATCTCCAAACGCTATCCCGGCGTCGTGGCATTGGATGAAGCGAGCTTTGACTTGCGCGGCGGCGAAGTACATTGTCTCGTCGGTGAAAACGGCGCGGGCAAATCGACGCTCATCAAAATTATGGCCGGCGCGGAGAAGCCCGACAGCGGCGAGATTTGGGTGAATGGCGCGCAACGGCATTTTGCTAATCCGGCGGCGGCGATTAGTGCGGGCATCGGCGTGATCTATCAGGATTTCAAGCTCGTGCCGGCGCTGTCGGTTGCCGAAAATATTTTGCTTGGCCACCAGCCCCGCAAGCGGGGCAAATCGCCGTTCATCGATTGGAAAAAATTGCGCGCCGAAGCCGGCGCGTTGCTTGCGCAAATCGGTGTGGATTTGCCGTTGCAGCAACCGGTGTCGCGTCTCAGCGTCGCACAACGCCAGATGGTGGAGATTGCGAAAGCCCTGCACCATCGCGCGCGCATCATTGCAATGGATGAGCCTTCGGCCACGCTCACCGACAAAGAGCTGGCGCATTTGTTCGTGTTGATTAAGCGGCTCACGAATGACGGCGTCGGTATCATTTATATTTCGCATCGTCTCGAAGAAATTTTTGAAATCGGCAATCGGCTCACTGTGCTCCGCGACGGCAAATGGGTGACGACAACGGAGGTGGCGAGCACGAATCGGCAACAGCTCGTGCAGTGGATGGTCGGCCGCGAATTAAAAGAAGAGGCGAATCCACCGCACGAGAAAGCGCTGCAAAACGGCGCCGAAATTTTGCGCGTGGAAAATCTTGGACGGGATTGGGTGAGTGGCGTAAGCTTCAGCTTGCGCGCCGGAGAAATTTTCGG
>CAZVZZ010000066.1:0-4755 GCA_964631505.1 uncultured Cytophagia bacterium | reverse complement strand
GACTTGCGTAAAATCGCGCAGGCTAAGCTGCAAGACGCCGAGGCGCTGCTGCAAGCGCAACGTTATCACAGTGCCATTTATATCTGCGGCTATGCGATTGAGTTGGCTTTGAAAGCAAGAATTTGCTTGATTTTGAATTGGGACGAATTTCCGTCTTCCAAAACAGAGTTTCAGAAATATCAGAGCTTCAAAACGCATGAGTTGGATGTTTTACTGCGTCTTTCAGGTGCGGAAGCAATTATGAAGAATAAATACTTGAAAGAATGGTCGGATGTTGCGAGCTGGAGCCCTGAGATTCGTTATAAACTGGTTGGCAGCACATCTTCACAAGAAGCCCATACAATGATTGCGGCAGCAAAATTTTTGTGGAGGGAATTATGATTAAACCTATCATCAAACGCGAAAAATTAATCGCGGTATTAAACGAAATTACCGCGGAAAAAGGAGAACCAGGCTTATTTGGTTTATTCCTGCGAAGAGAAGCGCCGAGTGTCTGGGATTTGTTTATCGCCAGCCCGTGGATTGAAAAGAACAGGTCGAAAGCCATGGCTTACCTTGCGGACAAGGTCAAAGCCCATCTCACTTTGGAAGAATTGCTTTCACTGTCTCGAATCGTTATTCTGGAATCCCATTATCCGCTTTTAAAAGCGATCTTCGACGCCATACCGGCCGGAAAAGAGCAAGCCGTATTTCGCAATGTTGATTTCCTCGGCCTTGAAATTAGACGAGGGTATGTTTTAAAGGCCAAACGGCCGCGAGAAAACGGAAAACTACAGGCCAAGAAAAAGCAACCGAAACGCGCGGCCTCGTCCCGTCGCCGTGTTGCCGCATAACAATTGGAAGATATGATCAAACGCCGAGGGCGTGATTGAGCCAGCACATCGCCCGACAAATTCACCTATCGCCGGCGCCGCGCGATGCCGCGGAAATGCCGTTGCGCCATTTCCAAACGCGGTCTTTTTGGCAGCATCTGCAAGAATACGGCATCTTCGCCGTGTTCATGATCGAATTTGTTTTCTTCGCCTTGACGTCCGACCACTTCCTCACGCCGGAGAATCTTCTCAACGTCACGCTGCAAACTTCCATCATCGCGATCATCGCCGCCGGCATGACGTTTGTGATTCTCACCGCGGGCATCGATTTGTCCGTCGGCAGCTTGGTCGCGTTGACCGGCGTGATTGCCGCGTGGATTTTGAAATTCAATTTGCCGCCGGCACTCGGTTTGAGTTTCGCCATTATCGGCGGCTTGCTCGTCGGCGCGCTTTCTGGAACCATCGCGGGGTTTTTCATCACCTCGTTTCGCGTTACGCCGTTCATCACCACGCTGGCGCTGATGACGGTTTGGCGCGGCCTCGCGTACATTTGGGTGGACGGCCGTCCGATTTGGGGTTTGCCGCCGGTTTTCGACGCGCTGGGCAGCGGCCGCATGGGGGGAATTCCGTTTCCGAGTATCGTCATGCTGCTCGTCTATCTGCTCGCGTGGTTTACTTTGCAGCACACGCAATTCGGACGCAATGTTTACGCAGTCGGTGGCAATGCCGAAGCCGCGCGTTTGGCGGGCATTGCCACGCGAAAAACTTTGCTGCGCGTTTATATCATTTGCGGTGCGCTCGCTTCATTGAGCGGCGTGCTGCTCGCCTCGCGCATGTCGAGCGGCCAACCGAACGCCGGATTGATGTACGAGCTTGACGTGATCGCCGCCGTCGTCGTGGGTGGCACGAGCCTCTTCGGCGGCCGCGGTTCTGTCCTCGGCACGTTTATCGGCGCCATGCTCATCGGCGTTTTGCGCAACGGCCTCAACCTCACCGGCGTCGGCAGCTACGTGCAGCAAGTCGTGCTGGGCGTCGTGATTTTGCTCGCGGTATTGCTGGACCAGTTGAAAAAGCGCGAAGCTTGATTTAAAAAATTTTAATGAACCCATGCAGCAATGAGAACCACAACTTAAAAAGTTTTTCGTTGCGGTTCCCTTTTCGTTGCAATTATTATCAGTTGCAGTCATTTTCGTTGACGCGAGGGAGAAATGTCACGTACACCGCCGTTTGGGCCTGTTGATTATCAACCCAAGGAAGCCCACGTTATGTCGAAAACCGTTCGTTATAAACTGCACGTCGTTTCCCACACCCATTGGGATCGCGAGTGGTACAGCCCGTTTCAACAATACCGCCAGCGCCTCGTGCGGCTCATCGATCGCCTGCTCGATCTGCTGGAACGCAACGCCGAGTACCGCTATTTCGTGCTCGACGGCCAGTCAATCATCCTCGAAGATTACTTCGCCATTCGTCCGGAGAATCGCGAGCGGTTCCGCGCGCTGGTGCAGGCGGGGCGCATCGAAACCGGACCGTGGTATGTTTTGCCCGACGAGTTTCTGGTCAGCGATGAAGCGCTCATTCGCAATTTGCAGATCGGTCACCGCGTCGCCAATGAAAACGGCGGCGTGATGAAAGTCGGCTACATGCCGGATTCCTTCGGCCACATCGCGCAAATGCCGCAGATTCTGCGCGGCGCGAACATCGACAACTTCGTGTTCACGCGCGGCCTCGGCGATGAAGAAGAGCAGCTCGGCACGGAATTTTTGTGGATCGCGCCGGACGGCAACCGCGTGCTGGCGATTTATCAGCTCAACGGTTATTGCAACGGCGTCGATCTCGGCTTTGAAGGTTACGGCGAACATACCGGCGAGACGCCGCGCTTGGATGTTTTGATCGACCGTCTCCATCAGGAAATCAACAAAATCGGCCAATCCGCCAAACCCGCAAGCGACGGCAGCAAGCTCATTCTCATTAATAACGGCTGCGATCACATCGAGCCGCAGCCGGAATTGCCGAAAATGTTGAGCTACGCCAATTCCGTTTTGAAAGAATGCTCGTTGGAGCACACGACGTTCTCGCGTTTCATCGCGACGCTGCGGCGCTCCGGCCTGTCGTTTCCCAATCATTCCGGCGAGCTGCACGGCGGCAAGCGGCACTATATTTTGTCCGGCGTTTTCTCGGCGCGCGTTTATTTGAAACAGCAGAACGATGCCTGCGAAACGCTGCTCGCGTACGTGGCCGAGCCGCTGACAACGCTGGCATGGCTGCGCGCCGGCGTCAATCATGGCGCGGGCTTTTTAATGCACGCGTGGAAAGTGTTGTTGCACAACCATCCGCACGATTCAATCTGCGGCAGCAGCATCGATCTCGTGCATCGTGAAATGCTCGGCCGTTTCGACGAAGCGCGGCAAATCGGCGAGAATATCGTCGACGCGGCGTTGGAAACCATCGCGCAGCGGGTGCGTCGCAACCCCTCGGCCGCGGACGGCGTGAATTTTATTGTGACCAATTCCTCGACGACGAACCGCCGCGAGGTGATGCGCACACTGGTGATGTTGCCGCCTGAACGCATGTCCAAAAAGCTCGCTGTATTCGATAGCAACAATCAACCATTGCCCACCAACGTGATCCGCTTCTGGCCGATGGTGCCGCGCGAAGATTATGCGCTGCCGGAATCGTTCGTGAAACTCGGCCAGACGATGGGGCGGCATCCGCTCACGTATGAGGAAAAACGCCACCAGCTTTTGCGCGATCGTGCAAGTTATGAGTTAGAGTTGCCGAAAAATGAAAAAGCGTGGCACGTCGGCGAGATCGAATTTCTCACGCCGGAGCTGGCGCCGGTGAGTTACCGAACTTTTTCCGTGCGCCCGGTTGAAGCGGAGAAGGCGAAAACCATTGAAGCCACCGAAGCCGTGCGCGTGAAAGGCAACGTCGTGGAGAATGCGTTTCTCCGCGTTAAATTTTTTCCGGATGGCAGCTTTGACCTGTTGGATAAAATCAGCCAACGCCAATATCAGCGTTGTCATCTTTTTGAAGACACGGAAGATGTCGGCGACGAGTATGATTATTCTCCGGCGCCCAAGAGTCAGACGATTTGGAGCCGCGGTCGCAAAGGCAAATTGCGCGTCGTGCATCATTCGGATTTAGCCGCGGAAATCGAAGTGACGCTGAATCTGCCGCTGCCCGCGGAGTTTGATCGCAGCGCCAAACCGAAAGGCAGCCGCAGCAAGAAGTTTGTGCAATGCCCGCTCGAAATTCGTTTCACGATTACCGCGACCACGCCGTATGTTGCCGTGCGCACGACGTTTAAAAATTTGGTGCGCGATCATCGCCTGCGGATGCATTGCCACGCGCCGCTCGCCACCAGCAATTCTCTCGCCGGCCAGCAGTTTTATGTGATCGAGCGCCCGCTCAAAAAATCCGCCGGAAAAAATTGGCTGCAGCCGCCGACTCCGACCGAGCCGATGCAGCATTTCTGCGCCGTCGAAGATCGCAAAGCCGGACTCGCGTTGCTTACGCAGGGTTTGTATGAATATGAAGCGAGTCGTACCGGCAAAGACACCGCGCTGATTCTCACGCTGCTGCGCGCCGTTGGCTGGCTCTCGCGCAACGATCTGGCAACGCGCCCGAATCACGCCGGCCCGGCTTTCCCCACGCCGGAAGCGCAATGCCAAGGCGAGCAGGTTTTTGAATACGCCATTATGCCGTATGCCGGCAATTGGGAGAAAGCGAATGTGCCGACGTGGGCGCAGCGTTTCCGCGTGCCGCTGCTGGAAAAAGTCTGTCGCGGCGCCAGTCCAACTGGCAGTGCATTGCCTGCAGATTTTTCTTTGTTCCGCGCCGAACCCGATTCGCTCGTCATCACCGCCGTGAAAAAATGCGATTTGCGCGATACGGTTCTCGTTCGCCTCTACAACGCCTCCTCGCAGCGCGTGCGCGGCAAACT
>CAZVZZ010000065.1:0-12682 GCA_964631505.1 uncultured Cytophagia bacterium | reverse complement strand
CCCGCTCGCGGCGGCGATGCTGATGATCGGCAGCAACGGAATGCGATAACGTGCAACCGCCAACGTCGCGGCATGCACCAGCGTGTAATAACAAACGAAAGCCAGCAGCATTTTCACACCGTCATGTCGCCGATTACAGTGCCACAAGCCAATAAGCGCAAAAAGTAAAATCGCGTAATGCGTAAAAGTTAGAACGCCGAACACCAGCCAGTTGCGCTGCCGCGCGGCACCGTCCGGCACGTCTTCGTATACGCGCAGCCAATAGCGAAATATTTTACGAATGATCAGCCACGCATGCGCCACCGGGTCTTCCAAAATCATGCGTTTCGCATCCGCCGTGAGCTTGCGATCGCGCGTTATGAGGTCGACGTCACCGGCAACTTCAAACAGTTTCTTTTGCGTTTGCTCGTAACGATATTCACCGTCAAATTCGAGATAATTGCCCGTCCACAACACGTCACCGGAACCGGTCGCCACCGGCAAAAAAACGTGAAACCGCTGATAATTGCGAATCGTCCATGGCGCCATCACCACGGCCATGCCGGTAACGACAAAAGCCCAACGGCGCAACCACGCCCACCGTTGAGAAGAGAGCATCAAGACCGGCAACATAAAAACCGGCCACTGCAACGTAACGCCGCGGCATAACGTCGTGAGGCCCAAGAGCGCGCCAGCGCATAAAAAATGCCACGCCTTTTTCGTCGTTAGCGCATGCACCAGCAACAGCAGCGTCGCCAGCAGTAAAAAAATGAACAACGTTTCGGTGTAGATAAAACCGGTAATGCCGATGACTTCCGGGTGCAACGCCAATATTAAAGCCGCCAGCAATGCCAAGAACGGACGCACGAAGCGAATCGCTAAAAAATAAACCCAAACCACCGAGACCGCGCCAAGCCCGGCCTGAATCAGCTTCACCGCCAATAAATTTTCGCCGCAGAGTTTGAAAACGCCGGTGAGAAAAAACGGGTAAACCGGCGCGACATACGCGGTCGGCTTGGCCCACATGGCGTAGCGGCCGGATTCGAGCAAGCTGCGGGTTAAATGCAGATAATTCGCCGTGTCCATGCTGTTCGGGTCGCCAAGCTGCGGCAAGGCGAAGATCAACAGCAAACGCAACATCAACGCCAGCCCGGCGATAACGCCGAGCGTTGCGGCGCGCGGCCACGCTTCGATTTTTCCCATCCAGCCGGCGCGCGTCATTGCTGGGGGTCCGATTTTTTTTGCAGCGTACGCAGCTCTTCCTGCAAGATGCCGACTTCCTGCGCCAGATTTTTATTTTGCTCGGTGAGCCGCGATACCACGACGCTGAGATGCAGGAACATGATCATCGCGAAAAATGCGGCGATAATAAACAGCGCGGAGGGCGCATAAAACACGCCGAGCAATGCCGCGGTTTTCTCCAACAAATCACGCCAGATCGAAAGCACGATGAGCACGATGGCGGCGCCGAACCACAACAGTGAATATTTTTCCAGCATTTTCCGCTTTCGAATCATCTCGAAAATAAATGCGGAAATCAACAGGCTGCCGCAAACGGCAAAAATTTGAATCCGAATACTCATGAGGTCATCACCCGGCTTTCCTGAAATACCGGAGTACCAAACTTTAGTTTGTCATCCGTGGATACGTTTTAAACACATCGACCAGAATCGCCAAGAGCACTTTCACCATGTAATAAACCGAACGCAACGAATTGATCGAAGATTCGCCGGCCAAACGCTGGCGCATTTGCACGGCCGATTCTTGCAAACGAAAACCATTGCGCCCGAGAATCACCACGGCTTCCGGCTCCGGATAGTCGCTTGGATAATGCTGGCAAAGGAATTCGATGGCGCGGCGGTTGAACGCGCGAAATCCGGAGGTGTTATCGGTGATACGCTGGCCGATCAACAGCGAGTTGACGGCGCTGAAGACGATCATGCCGGCGCGGCGCAGAATCGGCGTGCGATAGCGGCGCGCGCCGAGATAGCGCGAGCCGATCACAACATCAGCCTCCCGGCGCTGAATGGGTGCGAGCAAATGAGGAATTTCCGCCGGCACATGCTGGCCGTCGCCGTCAATTTGAATCGCGACGTCGTACCCCTGGCGCCACGCAAATTTCAGCCCGGTTTGGACGGCGCCGCCGATGCCGAGATTGAACGGTAATTTAATCACGCGGGCGCCATGCGCGCGCGCAATTTCACCGGAACGATCTTGCGAGCCGTCGTCGATCACTACGACGTCAAACTCTAAACCGGCGCCGAGAATATCATCCACCACTTGCCCGATGTTTTTTTCCTCGTTGTACGCCGGCACGATCACCAAGCGTTTGCGCAGCTCATCCATAAATTCCATTGAATTGGAAAATTCTCCTTGTCCTGCTCCATCGCCGCTGCGTCACGCAACTAAATTTGTTTATCAAAAAATTCTTTGAGCGTCGCGGCTAAATACTCAATTTCGTCATCGCGCATTTCCGGATAAAACGGTAGCGAGACGATTTCGCGCGCCGCCAGTTCGGCCTCCGGCAAGGAACCGATTGGAATATTCAAATCACGATACGCTTCCTGCATGTGCACCGGCACAGGGTAATGAATAATGGTTTGGATGCCGCGCTCCGCCAAAAACGCGCCAAGCTGATCGCGTCGCGCCGTCCGGATAACGTATAAATGGAAAACGTGTTTGCCCCACGCGGCTTGGTGCGGCAGCGTGATTGGCAACGCTTGCAGCAGTGTATCGAATCTTTTCGCCAACGCCCGCCGGCTGTCGTTCCATTCTTCAAGATGCACGAGCTTCGCGCGGAGAATGGCGGCTTGCAATTCATCCAATCGGCTGTTGAAGCCTTTGATGGCGTGATAATAGCGTTTGGTCTGTCCGTAATTTCGCAACAGACGCAAGCGTTTGTCGATTTCCGGATTATTGGTGCAAACAAAACCGCCGTCGCCATACGCGCCGAGGTTTTTGCTCGGATAAAAACTAAAGCACCCAACGTCGCCGAGCACGCCGGTTCGCTGCTCACCATACGTCGAACCATGGCCCTGACAAACGTCTTCGATCAAACGCAAATTATGTTTGCGGGCAATGTCGAGCAACGGCGCCAAATCCGCGGATTGGCCGTACAAATGCACCGGCATAATGACTTTGGTGCGCGGCGTGATCGCGGCTTCAACCTGCCGCACATCAATCGTGTACGTGACGGGATCGATGTCAACCAATTTCGGAATCGCATTCGCGAAAGAAATGGCCGAGATCGTTGGCACCGCGGTGTTTGGCACGGTGATGACTTCATCACCAGGCTCGACGCCGCACGCGAGCAGCGCGAGGTGTAAGGCTTCCGTTCCGGAGCCGCAGCCAACGCCGTGCTGGGCGCCGAGATAATGCGCAAATTCGCGCTCGAAAGCTTCGCCTTCTTCGCCCAAAATAAACCAGGCACGGTTGAACACGCGGGCCACCGCCGCGTCAATTTCGTTTTTCATCGCCAGATATTGGCGCGAGAGATCGAGGAACGGAACGTTCATTTTTCTTTGGGCCAGTAATGTTCTTGGTGCTTCCGAAAATAGGCGATGGTCTTTTCCAGACCGGCAGCCAAATTGATCTTCGGCTCCCACCCGGCGAGCGCGCGAAATTTTTGATAGTTGCCGTAATAATCGCCGATATCGATTTTCTTTTTGTTGGCGGGAAAAGGCACGATCGTATACGAGCCGCTGCCGGCAATCGCAATCAATGTTTTAACAAAATCGAGATGATTGAAAACTTCCGCCCCGCCGAGATTAAAAGCTTCGCCGTTGGCGCGATCATCCGCGCCCGCCAGCAGAAAAGCCTCCACCACGTCGTCGACGTAATTAAAATCGCGGCGCTGCTTGCCGTCGCCGAAAATTTTTATTTCTTCGCCGTTCATCGCCTGGCGAATAAATACGCCGACGAAACCCTGCCGGTTATGTTTCAACAGCATACGCGGGCCGTAGGTGTTCGTCAAACGCAAAGAACAGGCGCGAATGCCATAGACGTTATTATACAACAAATGGTACATTTCGCCGGCAATTTTATTGATGCCATTCACGTCGGTCGGCATCATCAAATGGCGCTCATCGACCGGCAGATATTGCGGCTTGCCGTATTGCTGGCGCGTTGCCGCAAAAACAATTTTAACCGCCGGATTGAATTTCCGGCACGCTTCCAGAATCGACAACTGGCTGCGGCAGTTGATTTCAAGATCGGTGTATGGATCTTCCATGCTGTCGAGGTGACTCACCTGTCCCGCGAGATTGAAAATATAATGCTGGCCGCGCACGAGATAATTCATCGTCGAAGCGGTGCGCACGTCGGCAATGTTGATGCGAAGTTTCTCCTCATAGCCGTGCACATTGAACAAGTTGCCGCCGTAATCATCAATCAACGAATCGACGACGGTAACGCGTGCGCCCATCTCCGCGAGACGAATGGCGAGCGTCGAGCCGATGAAGCCTAGCCCGCCGGTGACCATGACGTTTTTATCGCGATACGGTTTCTCGAACTCGCTCATGAACGACTTGTTCCTTCTGTGCTTGCTTCTTGACCACCAAACGCCACCATAATTTCGTGAGATCGACGCCAACGCGAAAGATGCGGCCAAAACGGAAAAACGTTGATTTGCCGCTGGCGCGGAAAAAATGGGTCACCGGCACTTCGGCAAAACGGCAACCGGCGTCGTGCAGTTTTTTGATCATTTCAACGCAGATCACGCCGCTGTTATGTTCCAAATTTATTTTATCAAAAATTCCGCGCCGCATCAAGCGAAAATCGCAATCCACGTCGCGAATCGTGAAACTGAACGCCAGCTTGGTGACGGTATGATAGCACTTGCCAATGACGATGCGATACCACGGATCATGGCGCTTGATTTTGTAGCCGTTCACCACGTCGATGCCCGGCCGCATCGCCGACACCAGCTTTTTCAATTCGCGCACGTCGTATTGCGCATCACCGTCGGTGTAAAAAATGTATTCCTTGCGGGCTTCCGCAAAGCCGGTGCGCAGCGCGCCGCCATAGCCGCGGTTTTTCTTGTGATGCACGACCCGCACCTGCGGGAATTGCCGCTCGATAAAATTAAGCACGTCAACGGTGTGCTGTTCGCTGCCGTCGTTGACCAAAATCACTTCAAAATCGTCGGTAATCTGCTCGGCGGTTGAGATCGCCAAAGCCACCATGCTGCCGACCGTGCCCCAGTCATTATAAACCGGGAAGAAAATCGACAAGCCGAAGTTGTTCTTGCTGCGTTCCATTGGTGAAAAAAGTTAACTTTGCGACGCCATGAAAATGCCGATGCACATCAACCCGATGCCCAACCAGCGAATCAGTGATAATTGCTCGCCAAAAAACCACCAGGAGAGCACGAGAATCAAAATGTAACTCAGTGAAGTGGAAACCGGAAAAGCAAAACTCAGCTCGAAGCGCGAGAGCACGACGATCCACAAGGTGGCGCTGATGCCGGAAGATAAAATCCAACCAATCAAATAAGGGTTGGAAGCAAACGTCACGAGACTGGAGAACAAACGTGACGGGTCAAAACTCACCGTTTGCACCGCCGTGGCTTTTTTGAGCAAAATCTGCCCGGCGATGGTGGTGAGAATGGAAATCAAGAAAATCGCATTGACGGTGGTTTTCGTCATGGCCTATCGCTGTGAGAGTGATCAATCGATTAACAGCATTCACTGGTCTGAGTCAATTACCAACATTAACAACAGGATGCGGAACGATTTCATAAACGAACGCGCGCGGCACTGAGGCCGCAGTGGTTGTGTAGAGAAGTTTCAGTTCCGCTGGCGGTGAATCCAGAACTGTTTGTAACATTGGAAAATGACGCAAATAACGTTCGCTGATAATTATGTAATGCGCACCGCGGTGACGTGCGTATGCAAGTTGCCGCGCAAACGGGTCTTGTGTAAAACTCACGCCGCTGCGGACGTCATAGTTGCCGGCGTAAAAGTCAACCGCTTTGTTATAACTCATCATGATCGGCGGTTGTTGCACAGCATGTTGGCGCAGCCAAGTGCCGGCTTCTTTTAGCTCAATCGCTTCAGCCCATTCCGTGTCGCCCGCCGGCGTTGAGGCCATCACTTTGCCCATTTCCGGCAGCCAAAAAAGAAGAGCGCAAGCCACTATCGCCAAAATGTTGCCTAAATATCTTTTGTTGGCGCGCGCCAATACCGTTTGCGTCATTTCCCGAAACCATTCCGCCAGCCGCACCAAACCGCCGGCAATCCAAATTCCCGCGAGCGGCAACATCGCCATCAAATAGCGCTCGGTAATATGAAAAGCCGGCACGACCACGAGCCAATAAAAAATCAGCACACTCAGCAAGTAAACGGCAAGCGGCAGTTCTTGGGGCCGCCACGTGTGACCGAACAATCCCAAGCCGAGAAGAAGCGTCAAGACGAGCGACAACATTTGCGGCAAGCCGTATTTCAACACGCGAAAAAAATTCGTGGCATATTTTTTTACGAGCAGGCCAGCGGAGATTTTCACTTTCGGTACGTCGTTATGTTGGGATTGCTGCAAAAATGTGCCAGTATGAAAAATCACATCCATCGGCAGCGTTTTGTTGTCGGGCGATAGCGATTCAAAGAAATCGTCTTCTTCCTTGGTAAAATAAGTCGCCTCAAATTGTTGGTTGGCCGCGCCTTTGGCGCTGAGCGTCCATTGGCCGGTTTGCTTGTGCAAGTAAATCAGATAGGGCGACGCCGTTGCAAGAAAACCGATTCCTGCACAAAGCATCAGTAGCAGCGAGGGCACGCGACGATGGCTTAAAAAATCAGCGCTCGCACGTCCAGCCGCAAACATAGCAAAGACGATCAGAAAGCCCGCGCCTTCCGGTTTGGAGAGATACGAAAATCCCCAACAGCAACCGGCGGCCAGCGCAACAAGCCAGCGCTTTTTTTGCAAAGCTTGCCAGCCCAACCACAATCCGAGAAAGCCAAAGAACATGTACGCCGGCTCCGCCAACGGTGCCGTTTGCGCGAAGGCCAACGCTGGATGCAAGGCCGAAAAAATTCCCGCCCAGAATGCTACTTGCTCGCCCGCGAGTTCTCTTGCCAAAAAATAAACCGGCACGACGATCAAAGCGCCAAATACCATCGTCGTCAAACGCCCTGCCAACTCAAGATCGGGAACGATCAAATTGATTAAACCCATCCACAGCGGCAACCCGGGCGACCAGTATGGATGAAAGAACGCATCCCAATTTCCGGCGGCAAAACTCGCGGCCATCTGCAAATAATGCGGCTCGTCCCAATTCACCGCGAAGCGGTATTGCAATAAAAATATTCGAAAGAACAATGCCAGCGCGACAAGTGCGATCACCAAAAATTTTTTACGATCCATAAAAATTTTATTTTCGTTGCGCCAAGCGAACAAAAAGCTCTTCATACCGCTCGGTAATGCGATCCCACGTATAATGCTGGCGAATGCGTTCTTGCGCCAGATGGCCGGTTTGCCCGACGATTTGGGGGTGATCGAGCAAATGCTGCATCTTGTCGCGCAAGTCGCTCACGTCGCCGTTGGTGCCGGTTTTGAAAAAAAAGCCGGCGTCACCCAACACTTCGCGATGCTCGGGCACGTCGTTGGCAAGAATGCAATTGCCGTGTCCCATGCCTTCGAGCAGCGCCGGATGCGTGCCGCCGACTTCCGTGCCTTGAATGTAAAAGTAAGCGTTCGATTGCAGCTCGCGATAGCCCTGCCCGAAAACGTAACCGGTAAAAATGATGCGCGGGTCTTTCGTACTTTTTACATCGCGAATAAAGTCGTTGCTATACGGTGCATCGCCGACCATGACGAGCTTGCGGTCGGTTTGGACTTTTTCAAACGCTTTTACGACGCGATGCGGATTGTTCTCCGGCTCGAAGCGGCTGACATAGAGCACGTATTCTTTCGGCTGCAAATTAAAACGCCGCAAAACGTCGTCCGTTTCCACGCGGCCAATCGGCGCGCCGTAAGGAATGTAAGTCGAGCGCTTGTTAAATTTTTCCAAATAATATTTTTCAATATCGCGCGCATCGGTAACGACTTCATTGGCGCAAAACGTCGCCAGCCATTCGGAAATTTTATAAAACGCTTTGCCGAGCGCGTTCCACTTGGCGCGTTTCCATTCCAAGCCGTCTACATTGAGCGCCACCGGCATCCGCTTCAAGCGCGGAATCCACGAGAAAACCGCGTTGGCGCTGTTACAAATTAAGATCGCCTCATACTTTTGCGTCAGGCTGTGCCAAACGCAAAGAAACGTGTGCGCCACCGTGTCGAAATATTTATGGCTGATTGTCGGCAAAATCACCAGCCGCACGCCGCGATAATATTTATCGCTGTATTTAATGCTATTGGCGCGTCCATACACCGTAACCTCGTGGCCGCGCTGCACCAGGCGCGTGCTCAATTCTTCGGCAAACGTTTCAAAACCGCCGTAATTTGCGGGAATCCCGCGAATGCCCATGATGGCTATTTTCATATCAAGCGTAAACGTTCCTCATCACGTACGTAGTCACGCCCTACGGGTGAAGCCTTCAGGCGTGCACTTTCTTAAACTAAATCCGACTTCGATTCTTTAATTCACCTAAAATGTATAACACAAAAAAATAACAACCCGCCAGCACAACCAGTTCAATCACCAATCTCACGCCAGCCGTTTGCCACCAAACTGTCACTCCCCATATCGTGCTTCCGGCGATGCTTGCCCGCAACAACGACCGCCATTGCAGAATCGAGCCGAAGCGTTGCCACACCAGCACGCCCGCGACTATTGTTCCAACTGTTGCCGCCAGCAATGTCGCCAACGCCGCGCCTTGCGTTCCATATTTGGGCACGAGCACGAGACAGAGCAGAACATCGCTCACCGCGGCGAACAAATTAATTTGAAAAGCGCGATTGGCAAAACCATCGGCGCTCATGATCGTGCTCAACACCACGAGCAGCGTGTACATCGCGATGCCCAAAATCAGCCACTGCAAGATCGGTGTGGCCAGCGCATACGTGGTGGTGTAAAGCAATTCGACGATCTCTGCCGCATTGGCCAATACCAAGATCAAAACGGGAATAAGCAAGCCGAGCAACAGACGCATGGTTTGGCGCAACAGCCCGCGACTCGCTTCAATGTCTCCCTGCACCAGCAGCCGGCTCAAAGCCGGCAAAACGGTTGCCGTCAATCCGAGAAAAATGAAATACGGCACACGCGCGATGGTCGTTGCCGCGGTGTAATGGCCGGCGTCGACAGACGGCATGAATTTTTTGACAAAGATCAGATCGACATAAAGCAGCGCGTTGTTGCTGAGCGTGTACAAAACAATGGGCACGGCAAATTTGATCAAACTCGAATAATGCTCACTTGTCGTTGTTTCTGGCAAATGCGTTCGATGCAGCAGAAACGCGCCGATCATGAGGCCGACCGCCGAGCCGAGAAAATTGCCGATCACCGCGCCTTCGAGGCCGGCGCCCAGCAAAATCAAACCGATACAACACGCGACTTTGCTAATGCCGTAACTCGCGATGATGAGCGCTTGACTCTCGAAGCGATGCAAACCGCTGTGCGCGCCAAGATAAAACCAGTACAACCCGTACAACAAAATATCCGGAGCGGCGATCCACAATATTTTTTTAAAAGTCGGATCATCGAGGCTCGTACTGATCAGCGGCACACTCAACACAAAGATGATGAGGATGCTCAGTGCGTAACCAAGCTGCGTCCGACGCCCAAGCCGCAACCAAGCTGCGGCGCGTTCCGGCGATTCCGCGAGAAATTTTTGCATCGCCGTCGGCACGCCATTGATGACGAAAAGCTCAACCCAAACCAACACCGCCATCGCAACACCGTACACGCCGTAATTTTCCGGCCCGAAATGGCGCGCGAGAAAAACATTGAGGGCGTAGCCGCTCAGCATCAGAACGCCCTGTGCCGCCATCAGGAGAAAAGTGCCGCGAGTAAAACTGCGCATATTTTTTTGAACACGGATGACGCGGATAACGCGGATCTTCACGGATTCGTATTTTCGTTCCATCCGCGACAATCCGCCAAATCCGCGTTCAAAACTTTTCAACTACTCCACGAATAAATCGCAATCGTTTTCTCCGGCGTCACGTAGCGGCGTTGCAGTCGGCTTTCAATAAAGGTTTTGACTTCCGGGCGCACGTAACGGGCTTCGCCGAAACGATAGAGATCAATGATCAGCCAGCCGCGCGATTGCGTTTGCATCAAACGCTGGAGTTCTTCCACTGTGTCGAGCACACGCGCGTTGCTGTAATAATCGATGGCAGCGCCGTTGTTCTGAATGATTTCTTCGCCGCGGCCATTTTCCATATTGGCCAGCATGTAATCGACGTGGCCGAGATAATGATACACCGCGACGGGCAACGTCGAGAGCACCGGCTGGCCGGCAGAAAATTCTTGGCGCACGAAAGCGCAAGCCTCACTCCATTCTTCCAACGTGACCGCGCCATTGGTGCCGGCACGCAACGAAGGAATTTTGCGCGCGAAGCGCAGCCAATCCGACGCGCCGAGAATGCCGAGGAAAACGAGTATCACCATTACCGGCGCGAGTTTCGGCGAGCGCCACGGCGCTTGGTGCAAACGAGCTTTGCCCAATTCGACGGCATACTCAAAGAGCCGCACAGCGCCAAACGCGGCGATGAGCAAATAAAACGGAAACAAATGAAACATGTAGCGCTCGACTTTCAACACAAAGAGCGTCGAGAGCAAACCGAGCGGCACGATAAATATCAGCAACAGATAAATGGCCGCTTTGCGCAACTCAGCAACGGCGATCACGGTGCCGATCAAAAAAAACGCGGCGATGGTGAAATAAAAATTCGAAATCAGAAACCAGAAATAATAAAATGGATTTTGCACGTAATCATAATTCGCCCAATTCGGGCTGAACTGCATCGCCTCGCGCGCTTGCGTGATGATACCCGGCGCGAACGCGGCGATGCCGGCAACTCCCGCGAGCGAGAGAACGAGCAGGGCAACATATTTGCTAATACGCGCGCCTTTCTCGCCGCGAGAAAGTAGCGCGCCGGAAATCATCAACCCGAAAAAGAGCAGCAGCGCCGGCAAGATGACGCCGCTCAACACTTGCAAATACGTCGCGACCGCCAGCGCGAGCGCCGCGATGATGAGCCAGAAAATATCGAGATTCCAAGCTTGCAACAATCGGATACCGGATTTTTTTTCGCGCGTGCCTTCAACGCCTTCGTAAATCGCATACGCCGCGAGCAAAAAGAAAAATTGAAACAGCGCGTACATGCGAGTCACGCGCGACCAGCCGATGTTAAACGGTGTGAAGGCCTGCAAAAACGCGGCAACGAGACCGACGCCGGCATGCCGAAACAAACGTGTCGCGACCAAGAACATCAACGGAATACTCAACACGCCGAAAATCGCAGCGGGCAAGCGCGCGCTGAATTCGCTGACACCGAATACGGCAAATGAATAAGAAACTAATTTGGTAAAAAACAAACTGCGATGATACGGCAGCCCTGACGGAAACACGGCATCTTGGCCCTGCAACAGCGCTTGCGCCGCGACAACATGATTCAATTCGTCCACCCAAAAACTTTGTCCGTTCAAATTAGCCAATCGCAAATACGCGCCGCCAAGCGTCACGCCGAGAAGAATCAAACCGGCAAAACTTTTAGATTTCCAATTCAATTGAGATTACGCTTTTCTTGACAGCCAAACGAGATTTGCAAGACAATGACGTTTTATAACTTGCGTTTTATTTCGATGTCCGATTTTTGACCACAAAACAAACCGCTGCAACGAAACCACTTTCGCTGCGGTTATTTTTGCAAACGATATGCCAGCCAAGGTTTTATTGCACTTGCGCTGCTGCTGGCTCAACTGTGATCACGGCGGGCTTAAATTCACGTTTTGACATGAATCCGAAGCTCCACGCAAAAACTGCGGGCAGATAAATCGGGGCCAATGTAACGAAAATGAGACACTTCGGTGTATCATTTTTGAACAGACGCCAAAAGGTGCGCAGCCAGCGGACAGCCGGTAAAATCAGGCTTAAAAATGGGTGGCGCACGAAGATGCGGCCGGGCAGGGTGGTCGTGCGGCGCGCTTCCGCGGAAGCTTGGCCGAGCGTGAATTGATGGCGAAAGAGTTTCGTGAAACCGACGCGGCTGAGATGCAGCACGCGAATTTTCGGGTCGAAATAAATTTTGCCACCCTTCTCAATCAGCGTCCAATTGAAGATCGTGTCTTCCGATGGAAAAATATCCGTGAAGCTCAAGCGGCGGTCGAAGAAAATCTGGCGGCGATACGCGATGCTGCACGTCGGAATGTTTTTCACGAAACCTTCCGGCATGCGTTCGGTCCACTCGTTGAACTCGATGAGATGGCTCACCCACGCCGTCGGGCTTTGCGGATAGCCGTTGATGACGCAGCCGCCAACCGCATCGGTTTCGTGCTGCTCGAAATTCGTGACGATGCGCTCGAGCCAATCCGAATCGGGCACGCAATCGGAGTCGGTGAACGCGACATACTTGCCGGTCGCGCGCATGACGCCGAGATTGCGCCCGCTGCCGGGATACGTTTGCCGCTCCAACCGAAACAGCCGCACGGTGGGAAATTCTTTTTCGATGATATCGCCCGTGCCGTCGTTCGAGCTGTCCACGACGATCACTTCGAACGCGAATTTGGTTTTTTGTTTTAGAATCGCATTCAGCGTCTCCCGAATCG
>CAZVZZ010000064.1:0-12850 GCA_964631505.1 uncultured Cytophagia bacterium | reverse complement strand
CAATTGCAGCAGCGCGGAAAGATCTTGAGGATTCACGAGGCCCCGTGGATTGATGAGATTCTCGTAAAAAGTCACCGTCCGGACGCTTTCATACGGGAATATTTAAAACTAACAGGCACAGCGTCCGGACGGTTTCTACTTTTTACGAATTACACATTGATGGTTCTAAAAAATATTTTTTATTTTGTTAGCCCAAAGCTGTCGAAAAGATAACTACCCTTTTGGTGAAAAACAAGGCCGAAGTGGTCGGATGATTTTATTTTTCTTCCACCGCTTTCCACATCATCCCCAACAATTCATCCAGCCCTTTCCCGGAGACCGCCGAGATGCGACAGGCGGGATACTCGAGTCCCTGCAAAAAATTTTTGCCGATATCTTTTTCCGTCACGAGATCCATTTTCGATAAAACCACGATACGAGGTTTTTGCGTGAGCAAAGGATTGTAACGCGCCATTTCATTGATGAGCGTCTCGTAATCCGCGGCGAGATTTTCCGAAGTCGCGTCGAGCAGCACGGTCAAAACCGAGGTGCGCTCGATGTGGCGCAGAAACTCGATGCCGAGGCCGCGGCCTTCGTGCGCGCCTTCGATCAGGCCGGGAATATCTGCGACCACAAAAGATTTGTTCTCTTTATATTGCACCACGCCAAGATTGGGCGTGAGCGTGGTAAAAGGATAATCCGCAATTTTCGGCCGCGCCGCGGTGATGCGGGAAAGCAACGTGGATTTGCCGGCATTGGGCAAGCCCACGAGGCCAACATCCGCGAGCAGTTTCAATTCAAGAATTAGCCAACGGCTCTCGCCCAACTCGCCAACTTCCCAATCGCGTGGCGCTTGATTGGTGGAGGTGGCGAAGCGCGCATTGCCGCGGCCGCCGCGGCCGCCGCGCGCAATCACAAAGCGTTGATCCATGATTACCAAATCCGCCAGCACTTCGCCGGTTTCGGCATCTTTCACCACGGTGCCGGGCGGGACGCCGAACACCATGTCCTTGCCGTCGCGGCCGGTTTTATTGGCGCCTTTGCCGTGCTCGCCGCGTTCGGCGTGAAAATGTTTGCGCTGGTGAAAATCCTGCAATGTGCGCATGCCGGCAGTAACGTGCATCACCACGTCGCCGCCGTCGCCGCCATCGCCGCCATCCGGCCCGCCTTTGGGCACGAATTTTTCCCGGCGAAAACTCATGCAGCCGCTGCCGCCGCGCCCGGCTTCCACAAAAATTTTTGCATAATCAATAAACATAATTTCCGTTCACGTCAAATCACCTCGGAGTATGGATCTCGGACTCAATGACTTAATTTACAAATCCCACTCGTCAATTCCAAGGCCAACTTCGTCCTGGCTGCCGGTAAGGCGCTCGCGATACAATTGGCCGATTTCCGCGCCGAGGATAAACATGAGCGAGGAGTAATAAATCCACAACACGACGGCGACCAGAAAAATATACGCGCCATAAACGCGATCCAATGCGGCGGCATGCGCCAAATAATAGCCAAAAATCAGGCGCGCGATTTCCCAAAATACCGTCGCCGTCGCGGCGCTGATCGCGGTGGGCATAATGCCGAGATTTTCATTGGGAATGAAATTATACAAAATAAAAAACAGCAAGAAAATGATGAAGAAAAACAAAATGGGCGACAAGCTTTGCAGCGAGTTGCTGACGGAAGGCGCGGGCAGCCAGGTGATTTTATGCGCCACAGCTTTCATAAATTCCAACAGCGGAAACAGCATGGTCGTGGTCAACACAAAAAGCAGCACGAGCAAAACCATGCCGAAATCGCGTAGCTTGCCGATTACGATATGCTCATCGCGGCGAACCCGAAAAATTTTGTTGAGGATCGTCCGCATGCTGCTGAACAAGCCGCTGGCCGCGAGCACCAGGCCGAACACGCCGCCGTAGCCGGCGACCTGGCGATAGCGAATGATCTCGTCAACGCGCGCCAGAAGAAAATTTTTTAAGGAAGCCGTATATTGTGCGGCAGGAAACAGCATTTCGATGGCCATTTCCATGCGATACTCGAACGCGGAGGCGGCCAGCGCATTGCCGAGCACGGAGAGCAGCACGAGCACGAGCGGCACGATGCACACTAAAAAGGAAAACGCCAGGCCGCCGGCGAGCAAAAAAGCATGGTGGGCATCAAGACGATTATACAAGCCGCCAAGATAATGTCGAAAAAAATCGCGCATTTTTCCTCCATTCTTACAACAATCCAACCCACCGCCGATTGTCCTGCCGCCGCGCAATTCAAACAGACGACGGCCTCGCTTTACAATTTTCAATCGGGGTTTTTGACGCCCAAATTATTTTGTTGCCATTCCCGGCACAATCACCTCCGGCAAAGAAGGCAAACTGATCTTGTGCCGATCGAGGTAACTCCGAATATGCAAAAACAGCTTGGCGCTGTCGGCCGGCGCCAAAATAAAGGTGGTGTCCGTCGCGCTTAATAAGATGGGCGGTGGTAACTCGTGTACCGGTGTGGTTGCCAAGCTGTGACGCGCCGTAAAAAGCTTATAACCGGCCAATGTCGCGCGCCGGCGCTCACGGCCAGGCTGCCAGTTAATCACGATTTGCTCGCCGCGGCGTTCAGCGCGCACATTTTGTGGCGGCGGCAAGTCGATAATGTCCAGCACGAAATATGAAGTCGTGCAACCGGTGAGGAGCAGGCAAAACCAAATCATTAACCAAAGGGGCCTTGTGTTGCAATAATATCGTAACGCCGCTACAACCAAAGGACAGAATGATTCTTCGACAAAATAATCATTCTGCCGAAGAATCCGTTTGCCATAAAAACCTTCGTGGTTGTGGTGATTCTTTTGAAGAATAAAGTTCAAGGTCACCAATCCAATTTCCAGATCAAATCAAAACCGGTTTTGCGGTTTTCTTCGCCGCCGTGCGCGGCCTGTAAAAAGAGAAATTTTAAAAATTCCCATTCCAATGAAACCACGCGGCCTTCCGGTTCCTGACCGAAGCTCAGGAAAACGTCGTCGGTTAAATATTTGCCCACCAGCACCGAGCTTTTGGCAATGTCTTCGCCGCTTTGAAATTCGATCAGATCCAGGTTCAAGCTGCGCCCCAGCTCGCGCGTCAGCTCTTGCGAGACCAAACCGGAAACCAGGCCTATCGCCGCCGTGGAAAACGGACCGTTCTCGCCGCCGGCTTCAGCTTCCAGGCTTTTGCGCTGGCCCGGCAACAATTGGTTGAAATCGACGCCGAAAAGCAAATTCGCGGCGGCGTCTTTTCCTTCCAACGATTCCTTGGTGTCCAGCGCCAGGTTGTCGCGTTGAAATTCAATTTTCGGATTGTTTAAATCGCCGCTGATTTTGACTTCGAGGGTTTTCTTTTCGCGATCGCCGCCGAGCGAGCGAAAAACGTGTTTGGCTGCCAATTCGAATTGCGGCGTTTTCGGATCGCCCTCAAAAGTGATCAGCCCTTTTTCGATGTCGAATTTTTTGCCGCCAAAAAGCTCGTAGTTGCCGCGCAAAATATTGAGCGTACCGAAAAGCGAAAACTTGGTCAGGCCTTCCTGGATAAAATCCAACGTGCCGCTGATTTCCGCGTTCAGCTCCGGCCCGCGCAGCCAGGTGTTGCGCGGAATGTTAATTTTGATTTCGCCGCGCAGCTTTTGCAGCCAGCGCGATAGCGGCGTGCCGTTGGGCACGGCAACGGTGCGAAGCGCCGTATCGGCAACGGCGGCGGTTTCGTCGAGTTGAATAACGTTGCGTTGCTGCAGCGCCGGCAGAAAAAAACGCGACCGCTCGACCGTGATGTCGCCGCGATAGCGCGGGCCTTCGGCATCGCCGTCACCGGTGATGTTGGCATCCAAACGCAACTCCATGTTGCGATTGCGCACCACTAACAAATCGTTTGCGGTTAACGTCGCGTCCGCTTCGGTGATCGCCGTCAGCGTGCGGTTCACTTTGCCGGAGAGGGCGAACGCGCCTTTGTCGCTGCGCAGGTTGAATTCGATCAAGCGCACGGTCGCGCTATCGATGCTCACGGTCACGTTCACGTCGCTATAATTCGCGCCGTATTCTGGCACCGCAAACGCGCCGTCAAGAATGCGAAAGACGCCGTTGGGCCGCGGCGCCGCGACTGTATTGACCAGATTGATGTCAAAAACGATTTTGCCCTGCACTTGCCGGACGCGATTGGTGAGCGTTTGCAAAAAGGCCAGATCAATATCCTGCGTGCTCGCTTGAATGCGCATTGGCCGGTCGCGGTACAAAATCTCGCCGGTATGATTCAACCCCAGATTCATCGGCAAAAAACCGTCGCCACGCAGAAAACGCTCCGGGGTTTGATGCAGCTTGAAATCCCATGAAAATTTTTCGTCGCTGTAGCCGAAATCTACCACCCATTTTTCAAAAACAAAATCGGCGACGCGGCCGCTGCTCCATTCTAAATTGCCGCGCAGAATCGGCGCGTCGGCGGTGCCGGTCAATTGCCCTTCGCTGCGCAAAATGCCGCCGATGTTGTTTGGGGCCGCGTCATTGCCGTTGCGGATGATAGCGGCCAGCGCCGCGACGTCAACGCCTTCCAGTTTGAAGCGCAAGTTTTCCGCGCCCACATAACTCAAACGGCCGTCGAGATAAAAACGTTGGGTATCCGAAACGAGCACACAATCATGCAAATCATAATCGTCGTCGCCGACGTAGATCCACATCGCGTGATTTTGCGGCATGCGCCAAACCTGGCCGAGAATATTGAGCGTGCAGCGCGTTAAATCGAAACGGCCGATCTCGCCGTACGTGTAAGCGCCTTCCAGCTCGCCGGTATTTTTTTCGCCCTGCCAAAAATTGGCGAGGAGCTGCGCGCGAATGAAATCATAATAAACCGTCGCTTTCATCGAATCAACCGGCACGATGCCCATCTTCATCTTATTGCCGCGCCCGACAATGAAGCCGCTGCCCTCAGCGCCGGCGCGCTGGAAGGTGAGCGTGCCGGTTAGCCGATCCATAAAAGTGCGGTTGTATTTAACTTTCTGCAAATCAAATTGACTGAACACGACCAGCGAATCCAAAGGTCCGCTGGCGCTGCCGGTAAAAATGCCGGTGGCGCGTAGCGTGTCGGCGTCAACCGCGTTTTTGATCCAGGCCACGTCGCCCAACTTGGCGCGAAAACGGAAATTGTTGGTGTAGCGCAGGCTGAAATTTCCGCCGGCAAAAATGCTGCCCAGCCCGCTAGCCACGTGCAGTGTGTCAAGCTGCAAATCCGGCCCCAGCATCTGGAATCGACAAAAAGCGTTTTCCAGCGCCACCGCGCGAACGCGTGAAAGACCGAGGCGAAGTTGGCCTTTCAGGTTACGGCGGAGCTTGTCGAAATGCTGGCCTGCACCCACGAGCTGAAATGAGAGATCCGAATCCAACGTGTCGTTTTGCAGGAACTGGGCCAAATTGAAGTGGCGCGCTTCAGCGCTAAATTCAAACTGTTGCGCGCGCTGCGGATCGATGAGTTTGCCGGAAAAATCCAATTCACCGCCAGGCCCGCTCAGCGCCAGCTTCGTTTCAATTTGTTGATTGGCGGCGGCCGCCGTGAGCGAAAGCGCGGTGACTTCACGCCCCAGAACGCGCGAGGAATCAAGCTGCACGGATAAATTTGCTGCAAGCTGTTCGAGCGTCAAACCGGCGCCAAGAAGTTTGAGATTTAAATTAAGTTTGGTGGGGCCCGGAACGCCGCGCCAATACGGTGTGAGATTGAGGTTGCGAAACGTTGCCGCCACGTCGTAGCGTGTCGCGTCGCCATCCAACAACAGTCGACTATTGCCATTGACGCTGCCATCGGCATGTTGCAGATCAAATTCCGTCGACAAATTTTGCGCCTCGCCAATAAGCCGCAATGTGCCCTGCAGTGGACCGGAAACCGGAAGATTGGGGAAAAACGCGTGCAGGTCATTGCAATGCAGCGGCGCGGCATTGAGCGCCACCTCGTATTGCGGCCGCGCGAGATGACGCCATAAAATTTCGCCTGTGAGCTGTGAATCCCGGCTGCGCAATTTCAAGTTTTTTATTCGCAATGAATCGCCGGCCCAGGCAATTTCAGCGGTAATGTCGTCGATTTGTAAAGAAGGAGCCAATGTCGTTAATTGAAAATTGCGCAAAACAATGGCTAAATGCGACGCCGCAAAATCGAGCCGCAGACTCGTCGAGAGGCTGTCGAGACGGCGCGGCAAAAATTTTGGGGCGGTGTCCAACGGCGCCAGCGCGAGGGTGCCGTAATTGATCTGCACGTTTTGCAGCGCGAGACGCCAGGGCATAGCCGAATTTTGTTCGGGGCGCGCTTTAAGCAGATGTGCCACGTTCCATGAGCTATCGGCGCGTTGTTTGATTGAAACCACCGGCGTTTGAAAAATCAGCTCGGTAACCAGAATGTTCCGGTTCAATAATTCCAACGGGCTTAAGCCGACCGCAAATTGGGGCACAAAGAGGACGGTATCGTTTTCCAGGGTAATGCACAAATTATGAAAAATGAAATCCGATACTAAATTGCCCTCAATGCGGCCAAGTGTGAGTTTGCCGTTAATCAATGCAGCGCTTTGCTGCACGATTTCATCGCGCAACCAGGATTTAAAACGGCGCGTTTGCGTGGCGCCGGCGGCGACGACAAGCAGGAGAATAAATCCGCTGAAACCCAACAGAAAGATTTTTACAAAACGTTTGAACATACGATGCCGATAAAATAAACACGAAAAGATAAAACGGGCGCCGCCGGTTTCGCCGGGTCAAAAAGCCTGGCCGACGCTGAGATAATATTCCCAGCGGCCGTCTTCAACCGCGGTATTAAGATAATTTTTCCGCGCGACGTCGAAACGAATGGGGCCGATTGGTGTTTCATAGCGCAAACCAACGCCGAGGGCGGAACGAATTTTTTCGATTTTATACGTGAGCGCCGTCGGCCAAACATTGCCAAAATCCAAAAACAGCGCCGCGCCCAGCGCACGCACCATGCTTGAAGTGGACGCCGGAAAAATTTTAAACCGCGCCTCAACACTGCCTTCGAGCAGGCTTTGGCCGCCAACCGGCGTGCTGCCAAGATGTGGCCCGAGGTCGGATTGCCGCCAACCGCGGACCGACGAACTGCCGCCGGCATAGAAGCGTTCTTCGAGCGGCGCGATCTTATTCGGATCATCCAACACTTCCAACGAGCCTAATTTAAGTCGATAAGCCAGGACCACTTGCGGCGCCAACTCGCGATAGCGCCGCGCTTCGACGACGGTTTTGAGATAATGAAATTCAGTTTTGAAAATAAATTCGCTCAAACGGCCGCTATAATCGAATTGCAACGCCAAATAGTGGCCTTGCGTCGGCGCAAAAAACGGGTGGCCGCTATTATAAAGCATGCCCAGGCCCCAACTGGCTTTGCGGTAAGAATTCGGAATGCGCATCAAGCTATCGGGCGGCGCTTGGCCCGGAACGACTTTGGCGTCTTCCAGGCGATAACTCAAAAATGTATTCGTGTAAAAATTAAATTGCCGTTGGGTGGTCAGCTCGCCGCCGTAACTGCGCCGTTTGTAAATAACCTCGCGCGATTTAAAAACTTTCTTGTCCTCGCGCAAATAAAACGGATTGAGGATCAGCCCGGTGCGCGCTTCAATGAAATGCGGCTGAAAAATGCGCGCCTGCACGCGCCCCGGCTCCAAATCGGAATACTTGACTTCCGCATCCAGCCGGCGCGCGCCGCCCAGAAAATTGCGGCGGCGAAAATTCACCGAACCGCGCAGATGATCTTCCGTGCCGTAGCCAATGCCGAATTTCAATGTGCGCGCCGAGGCTTCGCGCACGCGTACTTCAATCGGAACTGCGTTGCTGTTGGAATCCGCCGCCAGGGCGCGCAGATTGACGGATTGAAAAAGCTCGAGGCGATAAACGCGCTGCTGGCCTTCAATGAGCTTGCTTTGGTCAAAAACCTGGCCGGGCGAAAACGGTAATTGCTCGCGCACCACGCGCGGCGCAATGCGTTTCGCGCCCTCCACTTCAATCCGGCCAAACACGTAAGCCGGTCCCGGCTTGATGCGAAATCGGACAACCGCGGTTTTATTGGTGTCGCTGCGCTGGATTCGCGTTTCCACATTCACCAGCGGGAAGCCGTGATTAGCCAGATCCGTGGCCAGCGCCAATTGCGCGTCGCGCAATTTTACGGCGCGCAGACGATCACCCGGTTTGAGATGGGCTTGGAGTATTTTAAATAACTCGTCCACCCGCGGCAAATCCGTGCCGGCCAATTGAAAATCGCGCAGGCGCGTGGGTTGATTTTCGGCGACGGTTACTTGCAAGCGCACTTGCTGTTTTTTGTCATTCGGAATAATCTGATGCGCGGCAATTTGCGCGTGAAAAAAACCTTCGCGCTGATAAAACTCGATGATCCGGCGCAGATCGCGGTCAAATTCTTCCGTGCTGAACAGCGGGTTGTGCCGCCACCACAAAAGGCGATTGGACCACGGCCCGCTCTGCGTCGCCAAGCCTTCACGCAAGGCGTCTTTGGAAACGCTGCGCACGCCGTCGATTTTAAAGGCGGTGATTTCATAATTGTCCTGAGCGCGCCCGAAACCGGCCCACATGAGAAAAGCACAAACGGCTATGGCGACAAAACGCGCGGGTGTTTTAAACTTTATTTTCTGTAATGGCATCAAAGACAATCTCAATATTCCAGAACCGCATCGTGGCCACCCCCATCCCAGCCGCGACCATCACGGTGAATCCCTAAAACTTCACGCCGAAATAATAGCGCAACCGCCGGCCCGGCTCCAGGGCTTTGTAGGTGTAGAAAAAAAATTCGCACGCGCGGCGCTGGCGATAAGCGACAATGCTGTTGAACCCGGCGCCAAGCGACACATGATAATTCGCCAGATCACGCACTTGCTTGTTCAACCCAATTTGCCCGGCTTCCGTATGCAAAATAAAGTTGGTTTCGAGCAAGCTGAAACCGCCCGCCAAATCCACGGCTTTTTCCTTGTTCAAATGAAACCGATTGGATCCCGACAAATAAAAAAGATTAATGCCGGAAAATTCATTGGTGTTATACGCCGAGAGCCGGTTGCGCCCGCCCAGAAAAGACAGCGGCACGCCTTCGCCGTGGTCGAGCATGGAAACCAATCGCACTTCGCCGATGATCGCCAGCCAACGGGCCTCCGCGATGCCGCGCGCGGCAAGTTGCATTTGCCAGAATTGCGCATGATGGCTGCCATTGGGAAAAGCGCGAACCACCGCCAGATCCAGCGTGCCGGAATTATAAAAACCGAGAAAGCGCGTGGAGTCTGCCTGCACGCCGACAGCCTGGCTGAGAGAATGGACTTCCTGCGAGCTTAAAGCTTGTTGGTTAACGGTGGACGGGAATGAATAACGTTGATAGTTGAAGCCGGTCAGCGCATTGATGTGCCGAAAGAAAAAAATGCGGGCCGCGAACTGCACGCCTTGCTCGCGCCGCCAGGCCCGGTCGGTACGGTTGGCCTCGAAAACCGGGACGAACAGCAGACGGTCATAAACCTGGGTTTGCGGAACGACCCGAAAGCGGGTATAGTTATTTTGCAACGCGAAACCCATTTCACCGCGCACAAAATTGTAACGCGCGCGGGCCTGCGTGGTAAAGTGCCCGATTTTTTTTTCCAGCATGGCGTCAAATTCGCCTTCCGGCAAGAGGAAAGACACCTCCGATTCGTACTTCGAAAGCAAGCGTCGAATTTTTTCATCAACGGTCGCGGCGGAATCATTCGGCGTTGTGGCGGGGACTGCCGGCGCCTCTTGCGCCATCAACCGCGGCGTCATGCCGAACTGGACTATTAATAGGAGACAAAAAAAAATTATGCGCACCAACACAGATCGTGCAGACCTTCAATCCTGGACAATAATGAAAACCGCAATCGCTAATTCGCGTTCGCCCTTGTCGTCCCGTTTTCCAACCAGCTTTGCAGTTGTTAAGCGCTTTTAGCTCTAAATAAGTCAGGCTTAACGTATCAGTTGATTGATCTGCTCCTGTAATTTGGGACTCAAGGGGCCTAATTTTTTCTCAAGGAGAGCGATCAAAAGCAATTTTTTGCCTTTTTTCATAACGCTCAAGCCCCAAATTCTCCGGCTAAAATCGCCGGCAGATTTTCCACAAACTGCGACTTCGGCATAACCGTGCAGCCCGCGGCGCGCGCCGCATTGGTGGTGGCAACATCAACATGCGAAACAAAGCCGATCAACTCCGCTATTCGTGGATCTTGCGACAGCGCCGGCAAGAAATTCACGGCCCGCAACGAGCGATCGTTCAAATCGACAATGATCCGCGCCGGCGCGGCAGAAGCGGCGAGCATGGTTGGCAATTCGTCGAAGCTGCGCACGAATTGCAAAGCCACCCCGGCCGCTTCTGCCACGGCGCGAATTTTACTGCGAAAGAAAAGATCGGCGACCAAAACGTAAAGCGTCGCTGTTGACTTTTCGCTCATTCGGTTTTTAATCCGACTTCCTTAATCGTTGTGACGATATGCTCGTGCAGCCGGCCGTGGCTGGCCAACAAGCCCTGGCGGTGGCCGACGTCAACCGCGGTGTAATTCAGCGCGTCGCCGTTCAAATCCGTCATCACGCCGCCGGCTGCCGTGAGAATCGCCGCGGGCGCGCAACTGTCCCACAAACTCACTTTGCTACTGGGATGAATGTACAACTCGCACGCGCCGGTCGCGATCACGCCGCATTTCAACCCGACCGAGCCGGAGCGCAAAATTTCGTGAATGCCCAAGCGCTTGCGAATTTGGTCGACGCGTTCATCGAAATGCGAACGGCTCGCAATCATCCGCATGTGCGCCGCTTGCTCGATGGCCGAGACCCGAATCGGCCGCTCACTGCCGCCGAGCGCCAACCAGGCGCCGAGACCGATCGCGCCGGTGTAAAGCGCGCCCGGCTTCACTCCGCTCGGCGGTGCCGGCTGCAAAACCACACCGAGCACCGGCTGATTATTTTCCACCAAGCCGATCATGATGGAAAATTCGCCGTTGCGTTTGATAAATTCTTTGGTGCCATCGAGTGGATCGACGACCCAGAAGACGTCGCGACCGAGGCGGCTCATGTCGTCGTCGGTTTCTTCTGCGAGCACCGCTTCGCCCGGAAAATGCCGGTGCAATTGTTCGATGATCAACGCGTTCGCTGCATGATCGGCCGCGGTGACCGGATTGCCCGGCGCTTTCCACGTCACTTCCACCTGTTCGCCATAAAACTGTAAAACCACCTCGCCGGCTGCCCATGCGATATCGCGCACGGTTTGCAGTCGGCGATCCAACTCGGATGACTGCATTTTGCTACTCCCGATGTTAGTTCATGATGTAGAGACAATGGGAATTAAAAACTCAACGAGAAATTAACGTTCGCCAGAATGTGGCAATGCCGCGCACGACGCCGCCGATCAACGCGGTGAGATCGAGCAGCGGGCGATGCAGGCGTTCCACCAGCATTTGCTCAAAGTCATGCACGTCCCGCGCCGTGGCGCGCACGGCTTCCATCACGTCGCCGATTTTCGGCGCCTGGCGCTCAACCGTGTGCACGATGCTGCGAACGTCGCCGGTGATGCGAGTGATGTCATGAATCAATGGCGGCATATTCATGCGCACCGTTTCCACAAGTTTTTCGGCCTCCATGGCCAGTTTCCGCAGGCGCAGCAACACGGCCACCGCCGCCAACATGATCATGACCATGCAAAAAGCGATGACCACCAGGCTCCACGCCATCATCATTTCCATGCGTTGTTCACCTTAGTTTTGCATAAAGCTGAACCCCGATTTTTATGTGCAAAATCGGAGTTACCTCGCAAGGTAAAGAGGCCGCGGCGAGCCGCCGGCCTCTAGCTTCGATTCAATGTCGCATTCGATTATTTAAGGCCGCGAATTTATGCCTGGCTTTTATTGCCTTCGATTTCGTCGCGATAAGCCTTGGTGCCGGCCTCGAACGCCGACTTAATCCGGCCTTTTTCGCGCTCCACGGTTTTAGCGCCTTGATCCATAAGATCGCGGGCTTTGGCGCGGCCTTCGCTCATCAATTGTTCGGCTTTGGCGCGGGCTTCGGTAATTTTAGCTTCGGCTTGTGTCCGCAATGCTTCGGCTTGGCGCTTGCCTTGCTCGAAGACTTCCGCGGCTTCGGCTTTCCACTCGCCGACCTTTTCTTCGGTTTCATCATACAGCTCACGCGATTTGCGGCGAATATCGGCGCGCAACTCATTGCCGGACTTCGGCGCAAACAACAACGCCAAAGCCGCGCCGATCGCGCCGCCGATGAACACGCCTTTCAAAAATTCTGCACCTCGATTTTCCTGGGGCATAACTTCCTCCGAAGTTAAATAACGTTAATGTAACCCAGACTGCCAGTCTGGATGAATAATTTATTTCAATACAGAATATCTTTGCACCTCATCGGCAACCATTTTTCGCAACAAGGCAGTGAAATTCTCCCCAACTTTCTCAGAGTTCATCGCCCGCCGCAATGTTTCATTGATGAGAACATAATAAGCTTTTTTTTCTTTTCGGCTGCGCCGTTGAAAGTGCTGAATAATATCAGCGTCCAATGGAATCATCTTTTGTGACTCGGCTAAACGGAAAAATTTGCCGCGCACGCCGTTGGAAAAGTCGTATTCTCGGCGCATCTCATCATTATCTTTTTTAACGATCTTCTTCATACCTTTTCCTCTCCGGCATGGTTGCTCGCCGTGCATTAATGATTCGAATCGTCTCCTTGTCATTGATTTGCAAATATGTATGCGCGATAACCAGCAGCCGTCCTTGTGGCGACATTCCAATCGTCGACCAACGCTCTTCGCCAATAGAATGCTCCTTGTCGACGATACTAAGGGGCTGTAAAAAAATAAAGTATTCACTTTCGTGGTTTGATAGTATAGTT
>CAZVZZ010000063.1:0-12886 GCA_964631505.1 uncultured Cytophagia bacterium | reverse complement strand
AAATCTTTTCGGTGGCGGCAAGGCCTGTCAGCGCATTGCAAAAATTTTGCGGCGATCACTCAAATGAAAGTTCTAATCGTCACCGAAATGTGGCCGCCACATTCGGGAACTTTTGTGATTGAACAAATCAAATCACTCACACCGTTCATTTCTATTACCGTCGCAGTTTTGGTGCCCACGCCTCCCGATTGGCCGCGATATCGTTCACGACGTTCGCCATTATCAGAAATGTCTGAAGGGCCGCAACAAATGCCGGAACTTGGTGCTCAAGTCGAAATTTATTATTTGCCCTACCACACGATTCCTGAATTGGGAAAATACTTGAATAGTCGACGAGCCTTTCGCGTTCTTGTTAATTTTCTTCACAAACACAAAAGCTTTGATCTCATTCATGCACACTTCGCTTACATTTTAGGATACGCTGCGGTTCGAGCGGGTCGCCAGCTTCACATTCCCGTTGTTGTGACGACGCACGGCAGCGATATTAATTATTACACGCGCCGGGTGCCGGCTAATTGGGCTGCTGCGTGGCCGACGATCTGGGGACTGCAACAAGCCGCTGCCGTAACCGTTGTTTGTGAAGATCTCAGAAAAAAAGTTCTATTGTTAAAAATTCCAGTTGAACGCACAACGATCATTCCCGCCGGCGTCCGTGAGAATATCTTTTTCCCACGTGGCGAAAAGAAACCTTTGCGTCAACAACTTAAACTTCCGGAAAAAGATACTATTCTTCTTTTTGTGGGCAATGTCATTTCGGTGAAAGGTCTAAAATTTTTGTTTCAAGCGCTTGGGCAAATTTGTAAAAAGCAATCGTCAATCAAATTGGTCGTCATTGGCGGTGGCGAGCTGGAAACTTCCTTAAAAAAACTTGCGCATACGCTTGGAATCGAGGCAAACATTATCTGGGCAGGAAGAAAACCTCATGCCGAAATTCCACTTTGGATGAGCGCCGCCGATTTTCTGGTTCTGCCAAGTTTGAGCGAAGGTTATCCAATGGTAGCGTTGGAATCGTTGGCCTGCGGAACCCCCGTCATTGCCAGCCGGGTCGGTGGCATTCCAGAGATTATTATCTCGCCTGATTTCGGCACCATGGTCCCATCGCGCGACAGCGAAGCACTGGCACAGGCGATATTGGATGCCGTCGGCAAAAATTGGGATCAAGCCAAACTCGTCACTTATGCAAGAGCAAACACCTGGGCGGAACGCGCACAGCGCTTTTTAAAAGTCTATCAAAATGTAATTGAAAACACAGCGCCGACTTCAGACTTTGTGACTTCATGACCATCATCTTCTTCAGCGAAATCAAATGGCAATACCTACGCACGCGCAAGCAGCAGATCATCCGACGCTTTCCACCGGATTGGCGGATCCTGTTTATCGAGCCGTATACCGCCGGTAAGCCCAATCGTTTTCGGTTGCAATGGGATAAAAACGTCGGCTTCGTCACACTGCCGTATTTCAAAAACTTTCCGCAACGTTGGCTGCAGGTTCTCGCTTCATTCAGGCCGGTGCGCGCTTTCTTTATTTTGTTTGCCGCACTCTGGGCGGCGCGGTTGATTCGCCGCGGCGGCTTCCGGCACGCCGACGTCGTGATGGTCTCGAATGTTTATGCCGCGCCGCTGGTGCGGTGGTTGGCGAAAACAAGGCCGGTGATTTATGATTGCAACGACAATCATCTCGGGTTCCCGTTAACACCCAAATGGGCGGAGAAATATTTTCACAGCATTTGCCGCCGTGCCGATCGTATCGTTTGCGCTTCCCAATCGCTCGCTGAAATCATTCCAACGGCGCAGCAAAATAAAATCGTTTACATTGGCAATGGTGTTGACAGCGGTTTGTTTTTAAAAAATACTGCGCCTGCCGCGACGTTAATGAAATATCACCCCCGCCCGATCATCCTTTATATCGGTGCGATTTCGGAATGGACGGATTTCGCGGCGCTGGAAAAAGTCGCCACGATGCACCGCGATAAAATGCTCGTGTTGATCGGCCCGGCCGTGCCGGCGGTGCGTGCGTCAATGGACAAACTGCTCGCCTCGCCCAATGTGCAACACCTCGGCGTCGTCAAGCACGACGAGCTTCCGGCTTATCTCGCCGCCGCCGATATTGGTTTGATTCCATTATTAAAAAATGATTTGACACGATTCCTGAATCCCAACAAACTTTATGAATATTACGCCGCAGGCAAGCCGGTGGTGAGCATGGCCCTGTCCCCGGATTTAATCGCCATGCGCGAGCATGTATTTCTCGCAACAGATGCGGCAGAATTCGCCACGCAAATCGAACCGGCGCTGGCAACGGCTGCCGCACACGCGGAGGAACGCCGCCGTCTTGCGGTCGCAAATGATTGGCAGGAGAAAGCCAATCAAATGATCGCGTTGATTCAACAAATCTCCACTTCGTGACAGCTTACCCCCGTTGACAACAAGAAATATCTTGTTTTTGTCTGCAAGAATGAGTAGTATTTCATTCTGTCGTTAAGTTGCTCTTATCATGTTGTGATTAGTTTAACATAGCCACTGCAAAGGACATACAGTACTCATGGCAAAAAAGCCTCACGCGCATAAACCGATGGCCGTGCCGCCCAAAAACACTGCGGCGCACGCCAATTGGTTTGCGCAGCATCCCTATCTGACCGCAAGCGGTATTTACTTGCTGCTGGCGATGATTTTTTTCTTTTCCACTATTTTCGGCGGCCGCACGTATGTGTCACCGGATGCGCAATCGGCCGGCGGCATGACGGCGCCATTGGACAAAGCCTTTTGGGAAACCTGGACGCTGCCGCAATGGTCGCCTTACACTTTTGCCGGCATCCCCAGCTTTGCCAGTTTGATGTACACGCCGTTTGTTTACATGCCCGGCCTGCTGTTGCTGCCGTTGGCGCGATTGATCACACTGCCGGCAATGTTCTCTCCGGCCTTGCATTACGTTTTGGCGGCGATGGGGGTTTTCGTTTTATTGCGCCGCAAAGGCGCAAGTTTTTGGCCGGCGCTGCTGGGCGGCCTCGCCTTCATGTTCACGCCGTGGCTGATCACCATGCAAGTTTTTGGGCATGGCTCGCAGATGATGACTTCCGCGTACATTCCCTGGGCATTGTGGGCGGTTGATCGATTGTTAGAAAAATTTTCGTGGCGCCATCTCGGCCTCGCCGGATTGATTTTAGGTTTTCAATTTCAACGCGGCCACGTCCAAATTTCGTATTACATTTTGCTGTTTGTTGGTCTTTATGTTTTGTGTCATGTTATTTCGGTTCTCGCGACAAAAGATTTCAAGCGCCTCGCGCCGATGTTGGGCGGCTTTGCTGGCGCCTTGGTGCTGGCCGGCGCCCTGACGGCGATTCTGTATTTGCCGTTGCAAGAATATACGCCCTATTCGATTCGTGGCACGCCCTCCGTCTTGCAAGCACAAGCCGGTGTTAAAGATTCCGGCGTCGGGTTTGAATATGCCACGCAATGGTCGTTTTCTCCCGGCGAAATGATGACGTTCCTCATCCCCTCGTTTTACGGCTTCGGCGGTCAGACTTACTGGGGCAATATGCCGTTCACCGATTATCCGAATTACATGGGTATTCTCGTGCTGGCGCTGGCGATTACCGGCCTGGTGCTTAATCTGCGCAGCGGCGAGCAAAACCGCATGTTCGTTGTCTTTGCGGGGCTGGCGGTGCTGTTCTCATTGCTCCTTTCGTTCGGCCACCACTTCACCTTTTTTTATAAACTATTTTACAACTACCTCCCTTATTTCAACAAGTTCCGCGTGCCGGTGATGATTCTGATTCTCGTGCAATGCACCGTCGCCATTCTCGCCGGGCTGGGATTGGAAAAAATCTTGTCGTGGGCGCGCTCAACAAACGCGAAAGAGGCGGTAACCCGAAACGATAAAATCGCACGGCGATTGTGGCTGGCGTTTGGCGCCGTGGTGATGATCGTGCTGGTGTTGACAATTTTTCAAAACGGTTTTTTCAATTTTATGCGCGGGTTGTATCCGGATCAATACGACGCCAATACCCAGGAAGCCGTGGATCGGGCACGATTTGCGCTGCTCTTTCAAGACTTTTGGTTCGTCTCAATTTTTTCAGCGGCAGGCCTGGCACTGATGGCTTTGACGCTTAGAAAAAAAATCGCCGCGACCGCGTTTGCAATTGCCGTTTGCTTGATCACGTTGGTTGATTTGTGGTTGGTTGACAAAAGAATCGGCCAAACTTATCCGCAGCAGGAAACGCCGGACTATTTACAACCGGATGCCATTAGTGCGTTTTTTAAAACGGACACTTCGCTGTACCGTTTCTATCCTGCCGGGCAACTGTTCGGTGAGCTGCGCTGGTCAGCGCAAGGCTTTCAGAGCGTCGGCGGCTACCATGCCGCCAAGCCGCGTTTTTATCAGGATTTCATCGATGCCACCGGATTGCAACGCGCGACCGAAACCGATTTTCCGCCGCACCATATTCTTGATATGGTCAATGCCAAATATATTCTCACCTTCGCCATCTTGCCAGTTGAAGAATGGATCATCCAACAACAATTTCAAGTCGGCGGGCAGCAGGTGTTGAGCATTTACGAAAACCCCACAGTCTTGCCGCGCGCTTATCTGGTCGGCGAGTATGAAGTGCAGACCGAGCCGGTTGCCGCCTTGAGGCGCTTGCGGGCGGGGCCGGAACAAGGCTTCGATCCGCATCGCCGTGTGATGTTAACTGAAAAGCCGGACCTGACGCCGCAAGCCGATTCGACCGCCAGTGTCCAAATACAGAAATACGATTATCATCAGATTACGATTGCTACGCAAAGCGCCACGCCGCAGATGCTGGTGCTCAGCGATAATTATTATCCCCAGCCTGCCGGCTGGCAAGCGTATATTGACAACCAGCCGGTAAAAACCTATCGCGCCAATTATTGCTTCCGCGCCGTTGCCGTGCCAGCCGGCACGCACCAAGTCGAATTTCGTTTCCATTCGCGGGCGTTTACGCGAGGATTATGGATTAGTGTCACCGCGCTGGTGGTGGGAATCGGCCTGCTCTTCATCGGGCACCGCCAACCGCCGATGCCGGCATAAAGACTATCCCGAGAAAAAATATTTGCAATTGTGCTGACACTGTCATAAATTGTAATCTTTGGCTTAAAACCGATTAGGAAGACACAGCGAGAATCAGCCGGGAAAAAATTTACGGATGATGCCGATTGAGTGGTGTGGCGGTGCAACTGCAAAGCCCAAGTGCACGCGCCGGTAAGGAGTTTCTGGCAATGAAATTGAAAGATATACTTTCAGAAAGTTTAATTAAGATTCATTTATCCGGCCAAGAGAAGCGCTTGGTTATTGAAGAGATGGTGGAATTATTGGTCAATGCCGGATGCATCAAGGATCGCAAAGACGTTTTAAAAGCCGTGCTTGATCGCGAAGCCGTGATGAGCACAGGCGTCGGCGATGAAGTCGCTATTCCACATGGTAAAAGTGACGCGGCGCCCGCCATCGTGGTGGCGCTGGGGATTGCTAAAAAGCCGATCGATTTTCAAGCGATGGATGATCGGCCGGTGCGCATCATCTGGTTGCTGGTGGGCCCGCCGGACCAAACCGGTCCACATTTAAAAGCGCTGAGCCGGATTTCTCGCCTCATGCATAAGTCCGAGTTTCGCGAGCAATTGTTGACCGCGAAAAACTCCAAAGAAGCGCTTAACACCATTATCCGCGAAGAAGAAAAATATTTGGAAAATTAAAAGCGTTCGCCGGTTTGCCGGTTAATTAAACAACACGCTAACTGGCCACCGGGCAAACCGGCTAACCCGCAAAACATTCCTATGCCCTACCAAAAGATCAAAGGTACGCGCGACATTTTGCCGGAAGAAATCGGCCGCTGGCAGGCCGCCGAGACCGTGATTCATCAGGTCATGGCGCGCTTCGGTTTCAGCGAAATTCGCCCGCCGATTTTTGAAGAGACCGAGCTTTTTGCGCGCAGCATCGGTCAATTAACGGATATTGTTTCCAAAGAAATGTACACGTTTATTGACCGCGGCGAAAAAAGCTTGACGCTGCGCCCTGAATTGACGGCGGGCGTCGTGCGCGCTTTTATTGAAAATAGCCTCGGCAAAAAACAACCGCTCAACAAACTTTACTACCTCGCCCCGGTGTTCCGCCAGGAAAATCCGCAAGCCGGACGATTGCGCCAGTTTCATCAATTCGGCGCCGAAATTTTGGGATCGGCGGATCCGATCGCCGATATGGAAGCCATCGCGCTTTCGATTGCCATCTATCGCGCTTTTCAGCTCGATCATTTTTTAGTGAAAATCAACAGCGTCGGCGATCCCGCCTGCCGCGAAGCTTATAAAGATAAACTCCGCGACTATCTGCGGCCACGTTTACCCCAGCTTTGCAAAACTTGCCAGCAACGCTTCGAGAAAAATCCGCTGCGCATTCTCGACTGCAAGGAAGCCGGTTGCCGCGCGGAAACTGCGGCGGCGCCGAAAATCGTCGAAGCGCTCTGTGATAATTGTGCCCGGCATTTTAGCCGCGTTCAGCAGTTGCTCGATGCTGCCGGTATGAAATATGAAGTCGATTTCCGGCTCGTGCGCGGGTTGGATTACTACACGCGCACGGCTTATGAAATCACGAGTTCGCAGCTTGGCGCGCAGGATGCACTCTGCGGCGGCGGCCGCTATGATTTACTTGTGGAAGAACTTGGCGGCGAAGCCACCCCGGCGGTTGGATTTGCGGCGGGAATGGAACGGTTGCTGATGGTGTTGGAAAAAACCGGCTGGCAGCCGGCTACGGTCAAAGCGCCGTTGGTTTTTCTGGCCCCGCTCGGCGAAGCCGCGGTGTTATGGGCCGCGCCGATCACGACGCAATTGCGCCAAGCCGGAATGACGGTGGAAATGGATTTGTTGGGCCGCGGTTTGAAAGCCCAGTTGCGCGAGGCCAATCGCCAGCAAGCGCGCTTTGCGGTGATCGTTGGCGACAACGAACTGCAAACGCAACGCGCCGCGGTGCGGGATTTAGCGACGAGCCAGCAAACTGAAATCGCAATGGCCGATTTGATTTCGTACTTTCAAGAACAATGTTGAGCAAAAATGAGCTCCGGGAAATCGCCCGTTTGACGCAGAAAAAATACCGGTTGGAGATGAACCGGTTTCTCGCCGAAGGCGGGCGGTTGTGTGAGGAGGCGATTAAGTCCGGCTGGAAAGTCGAACGGGTGATTTATTGCCCGTCGTTTTTGCAATCGTTGCGCGCGCGGCAGGCATTGCAGCTTGCGGAAGAACGCGGCGTTGCCGTTGACGAAGTGGCGAGCGAGGTGTTTGTGGGGCTTTCGGACACCATGCATTCGCAGGGCATCATCGCCATTGTCGAGAAACGCGCTCCGGAAGGCGACCCCATTGAACGCGTGCGGGGCGTACCGCGCTGCATGTGGGTGGGCATCGAGAAACTGCATGATCCCGGCAATATGGGCACGATCTTGCGCACCGCCGATTGGCTTGGCGTGGACGGCGTGGTGATCGGCAAAGAATGCGTGGAAGTTTATAATCCCAAAGTGGTGCGCGCCAGCATGGGTTCGGTTTTTCATTTGCCGATTTACGAGGTCGAGGATTTTGTCGGCGTTTTACGCCGCTTTCAAACTTTCAGCTCCGTCCTTTATGGCGCGGATCAATCCGGCGATTTTTCTTACTCCATGTTGCGTTACGCCCCCAAAAAAGTTCTCCTGCTGGGCGATGAAGTGGAAGGCCTTTCCCAAGAGGTCAATGCCCTTCTCCAACATCGCGTTTCCATCCCTCGTCGTGGCGGCGGGGAATCACTCAACGTCGCGATCGCCGCGGCGATTATGCTGGCGGAGATGAATCGGTAGGTTGGCTGCTTCTTGGCGATTTACTGATTTTATTTTTAAAAACGACTCGACATACGCTAAGATGTTTACGATACCCACGCAAAGCGTGTCCATGCAATTGGCTTAAGGCATTGAGGCGATGAGAAACGATGACTCTTGCAGAATGTCAATAACGGTGGGTTTTGCCGTGGCGACTACCTGTGCGGGTTCGTGTTTGTGATGAGGGAAGGCCGGCAGAAGTGGAAAGTGAGGCGCGTTGTCGTAACGAAAAATCAAGGCGTTTCGGCCGCCCTGCAAATGATACCGATAACCAAGGGTTTGCAAGGCTTGATTTTCGACGATAACGGCTTCGTTGATTTCAAGAAGACAGCCATTGGAAAAACGAATGCGGATGCGAAGATTGACGCGATCCGCAGAGAGAATTTCTTCCTGATAGCATTCAACGTGGCAGTTCGTCATCGTTTGAACTGCTGCTTCGATGTCACGCAGGTATTGGGTGAGCAGGCCGTGCAACATGACGTATCATTTCTTCCAAGTCGAGCTTGATCGCGAAAAAATGTCGATAGTCGTTGGCCCATTCAACGAAATCGAGGTTGTCGTCCAAGCTCCCCTTGGTGTATTGGTCAAAAAAATCCTCGGATGACATCCGGTAGCGTGATTCGAGCACATTCAAGCGCTTCGCAATCGCGATTAACGCTTCGACCGGTGAGCCGTGCTCAATTCGTTTTTTGATCATGTTTTGCGAACCTGACTTACAGTGAATTTTCGCCACGCCTTTTGATGCTTAAATATACGAAGACCGTGTAAAAATCACAAACGTTTTTTTGATAACAAGTGAGGGGGAATTTACTTCTTCCAACCTATAAATCTTCTTGCCGACGTTATGAGATTCTCGTAAAAGTCAACGTCCGGACGCTTTCATACGAGAATGTTTAAAACTAACAGGCTCAGCGTCCGGACGGTTTCTACTTTTTACGAGTTACACATTTATTTCTTACATTTCAATTCTGGTTCGGTTTGCCGCTGTCGATCCTGATTGACTTGGCCACATAATCTTTGCTCGACACCGCCACCAAATCCGCCAACACATGCAGGCTTTCTTCGCGCAAAACATCGGGAGCATTGTCGTCGCGCGGAATGGCGTCGCCCTTCTTGAGCGGCGCGAGGCCTTTGGCTTTACGCCGTTCATTCACCCGGGCGAGACGCTGCGCTTCCAACTGATCGCGCTCGGCTTTGCGCTGGCTTTCCAGCACGGAAACCGAATTCTCAATTCGCTCTTTTTTCAGCCGTCCAATGTCCTCGGTTAAATAACGAAACTCAGCATTGGCCGCCATTCGCCTTTGCGATTTCGCCCGCAACGCCGCGAGGTATTTGGCCGTTCGATCTTCCGGCATGAAACGCGCGGACGAAATTTGATCCCACGCCAGCGCGTGCTTCTCCGTGCTCTCGCCAAAATCCATTTGATCATAATGCGAGGGGAACGCAATATCCGGCGTGACGCCGCGATGTTGCGTGGTGCCGCCGTTCACGCGATAAAATTTGGCCATCGTCACTTTCACCTGGCCAAACGTCACTTTTCCCCCCGGCCCGGCGATGTCGTTGCTCGCGAGCATGAATTGGCTGAGCGCCGGCACGCGATTCAAATCCACTAAATTTTGCACCGTACCTTTACCATACGTTTGTCCGCCAACCACGACGCCGCGTTTATAATCCTGAATGGCGGCCGCAAAAATTTCCGAGGCCGAGGCGCTGATGCGATCCACCAACACCGTCAACGGCCCGTTATAGACGATGTTCGGATCGGGATCACGCTGTTGATCAATTTCGCCATTAAAACTTTTGACTTGCACCACCGGACCTTCTTTAATGAAGAGTCCGGTCAATTCAATCGCTTCCTGCAACGAGCCGCCGCCGTTGCGCCGCAAATCGATCAGGATGCCGTCCACGCCCACACTTTTTAGCTCGCCGATCAAGCGCCGCACGTCGCGCGTCGTGCTCTTGTAATTGCCTTCGCCCTTGTTGCGGCCCTCCATGTCGGAATAAAACGTCGGAATCATGATCACGCCCAGTTTATATTTTTGGCCTTCGTGCGTGATATCGACGGTGTCGCTCTTCGCCTCGCGATCGGTGAGAATAATTTTATCGCGCACCAGCCGAACAACTTTCGGCGTGTTTCCAACCGGCGTGCTGGAAGGAATCACTTGCAAACGCACAACGGTTTCTTTCTTGCCGCGAATCAATTTCACCACATCGTCAACGCGCATGCCGATCACGTCAACCCAACGCCCGGTGTCGCCTTGCGCCACCCCGGTAATCTTATCATTGGCAAACAATTGCTTGCTGCGGTCGGCCGGGCCGCCGGCAACGATTTCATTCACCACCGTGTAATCGCCGTCCTCGGTCAAGCGCGCACCGATGCCTTCCAGCGACAAGCTCATATTGATATTGAAATCCTGCGAGTTGCTCGGCGACATGTAATTGGTGTGCGGATCATAAGATTCGGACAACGCGTTCATATAGTATTGAAAAACGTCTTCTGCATTCAACTGCTCGATGCGCTTGCGAAAATTTTCATAGCGTTTACTAAGCGTCGCCGCAATATCCGGCCAACTTTTTCCGGCGAGTTTGAGATCGAGCGCTTCGCTTTTCAGGCGCTTGCGCCAGAGATCATCCAATTCTTCCGGCCGGCTGGCCCACGGCAGGTTTTCGCGATTGGGTTGATAAGACTCGTTTGTCGTGAAATTAAATTCTTTTTCCAACAACTTGCTCATATACGCATAGCGGGTTTGCGCGCGTTGTTTGAACAGATTAAAAATCACAAACGCCGGCCCGACGTTGCCTTTGTTCAAACTGTCGTCCAACACCAAACGATACTTTTCGAAGGCTTTGATGTCGCCGGCGAGAAAATAAAGCCGGTTATAATCCAAGGTTTGCACGTAAGCATCCAACAGCTCGCTGGAAGCGGAATCATCCAGCGCCGGATGGTTATAATGATATTGGGTGAGCAAATTCGCCAAAACGCGCGCCACCAACGGATGCTGGCGCTGCGGGGCGAGATCAGAAGCAAAGACGGAAGGCAGCGTCAGAATCAATAAGTACATTAATCCTGCCAACAACCGGAGCGGACGCCGCGAAATTTGGTGTGGTCGCATGATCGAATATTCTCCTAAAAGTTCTACTGCAAAATACGAAATGTCAACATGAAACTCAAGGCCTTTGTTCAAGAATTGCCGGGTTTATTTATTATGACGTGAAAACTGTTAAAAGAGTTGCAAATCTGCAATAACCGCCAAGCCGCCCGTTGAGGGGAGAGAGAATTTCAAGTTGTATTTCTGGTCTTTTTAAATTAAATTTTATGGTGAGTCGGAGCTTAATTCGTTGCGTCGTTTGGCTTTTCTAAAATTGGAGATTACCGGTCATGCGAAAAATTGTTTTTTTTCTGCTGTTACTCGTCGTGGGTCTGAGCCTGCGCCCCCTCTCTTTGCGCGGCGAGAATTACCTGCTCAAAGGCAACCAAACCTCCCGCATCAAATATGGCTTAACACAGCGCATCGTTCCGACGCCGGGCACCAAATCGTTGATCATCAGCACCGTCGTGCCAGCCACCTTTCAATCGCCCACGTACAATCAGGAAATTGAAAATCTCAATATCAGCTTTACTCCGGAGCCGGCCAAGCGTGAAGACAAAGTCGATAAACGCGGCAACAAAGTCATCGTGGTGACCTGGACGAATCCAGCCGGTCCGATCAGCGCGGCGGTTACGCTGACCGCAAAAAATTATGTGCTCTTCAATCCACTGACGACGTCCAAACCGTTTCCGCTCGGCGCCGTCGATCCGGCCGTGCAAGATTATTTGCTCGCCACCGAACAAGTGCCGAGCAATGACGCGCGCATTCGCGCGAAAGCCAAAGAGCTGACCGCCGGCGTCAAAACCGAATTTGACGCGGTGCAACGCATTCTGGCGTGGGTGATCGATAACACGACATACGTTTTAACGCCGCCGCAATACGACGCGATGTACACGTTTGAAACCGGCAAAGGCAATTGCCAGAATTATTCGCATCTCGCCGCGGCGTTAATGCGCAGCGTCGGCATTCCGGCGCGCATCGTTAACGGCGTGACGCTTAAGCGAACGTATGACGCCAAAACCGAATACGGCAAGCTCACCTTCGGCATGGCCCAGGGCCGTCATTCATGGATTGACGTTTATTTTCCCGATCTCGGTTGGGTGCCGTTCGATCCGCAGCAGAGCCAATTGTTCACCAGCAATCGCTACATTCGCATCGAAGCCGGATTGGATAACAATGAAACCTCGCAGGATGGTTTGATTCGCTGGGTGGCGGCGCAAGGCTCGACGAGCCAGCCGGAATTTGAGGAGATCATTGAATCGGATTTTGCGGAAGATCAAGTGAACCTCACGGCGAGCCGGCAAAAATACGGGCCGAAAAGCATTTTGCTCACGCCGGAAGTGCACGCGACATTTGAGCCGTATGTAGCGGCGACACCGGCTCCGCCTCCGCCAACGCCCGCTCCCGCAGAGAATCGTAATGTTCCGGCGCCTCCCACGCCGGCAAAAGAAAGTTTACCCAAACTCGTCACTCTCGGCAATCTCGAATTTCCCGAAGGTGTAAATTTCGCCTTTTCGCGTGAGCAGAGCACCGGCACCGGCGGCGCCCAGGAATTGCGCAAAAATTTTTTGGTGGAAACTGCGGAATACGTCACTCGTTCGGCGCAATACACGCAAGTTTTTGTTTTAACCAAACCGCTGCAATTGCAAAAGCTCGGCCTAGCCTTGCAAAAATTTGGCGGCGACGGTTTTTTGTGGGTGGAAATTTTGAAAGATGAAAAAGCGCCGTCCGGTCAAATGGTGCCGGGCGCACGTCTCGCCAGCAGTGGTTTGATTCCACTTCAGCAACTCAGCTCGCAGCCCGGCTATCGCTGGCAGGATTTTGATTTCACCAAAGCCAATTTGAAATTAGCGCCGGGGCGCTATTGGATCGCGCTCGGCTTCACCGGCACGCCGGTGATCAATTGGTTTTATTCCTACGGCAAACCCGTCGGCCCCAGCGACGGCACGCGCTACAA
>CAZVZZ010000062.1:9491-12923 GCA_964631505.1 uncultured Cytophagia bacterium | reverse complement strand
GTGCAGTTTAGCGCCGCGGCCCTCCGGCGCTCGTGAAGCCGCCAGCGGGCGGATGCGGCTTGTCATCACCGCCATGCGCTCGCCTTCGGTCAAAATATTTTGGGCAAATTCGTCAATCTCCTCCGGCGAAAAATGCCGCATCTGCAAAAGCCGCGCATAATTCAAAATCGCTGTCAGCGGATTATTGAGATCATGGATTAAACTCGCAGTCAAATCTCCCAGCAAAATCCGGCGCCACAACGGCAGCAGCGCCGCGCCGGCCTCTTGCCCTAAACTGATGCCGTCCGAATTTGAGGGTTGTTTTTCCATATCATCCCGCAATTGTGCCGCCGCAAATTTTTGAATAATGCGGCGTTATTTTTTGAATCCCGGAACGCCTTCAACTTTCTCCAGCTCCGCGACAATGGCGCCGAGCTTGAATCCTTTCACATAAAGCTGGCTGGTGATCATCACCGGCATTTTGCGTTGATCGTCGGTCATGTGAATGAGCAGGCGGCCTTTCTGCTGGAATAATCCTGACGTTTTTAGAAACGGCTCAACCACAAGACAGGAAAATTTGCCGGCGCGCGTTTGCGCTTTTTCGCGTTTGTGAATGACGATTTGCAAATCAAACAGCTTGCCGTCGGAATGATTGGGGAGGTGAATCGTATCGCCCCGCGCGAGCTTCATGGTGCGCAACAAATAAATCGCCGACAGCACGTCCTGCACGAACGGCGGCACGGCGAGCGTGTCGAGCTTATCGCCCTTTTTCATGACGGCGCGATGGTTGATTTGGTCGAATTCCACCGTGTGCTCGGTTTGGTAATCGCCCTCGTGCAAGCTTTTTTTGAAACGCCAACTGAACAAGCCGTCAACATCGGTGTGCGACTCGACGCGATCATCAATTTTAAAAAACGACGAGAAAAATTTATTCGACCACAATTCGGAAACCAATTTATAACAAGGCCGGCCATTCACCTCGACGATTTCGGGGATCGACAGCCGCGCGTTGCCGGCGGTCACCGGGCCGTAGTGCATGAGAAACGTCAGGCGCTCGCCGGCGCCAAAAGCCGCATTCGGAACGACGCGCAATGGCGCCACGCCGTTGCGCGCCGCGGTTTTGTTGGAATCGGCGCCAATCGCCGCCGATTGCGCGGCAATGGGCGCAGCGCTGAAAATCAATCCGGCTAAAATAATGCCGCGATAAAACCACTTCACTTTCCAGCCGTACAAAATAGTCCTGAATTTTTTTTGAGTGAACGACATCCTTCCGGTTTATCCTTTCAGTATTTCATTATGGCGTAACGTTGAGATGGCGCCTCTGGTTTTCAAATAATTTTTCGCGAACTTTTTGCAGCGCCGTCTCCACCGCAATCGCGCGCATACAATCGCAAACGCGCGTGTTCGCCGCGCGGCAATGCGTGCATTCTTCTTGCTGCGACATCAACACGTCGGTACGGCGGCCGTACGGTCCCCAGCGTTCCGGCCGGCAGGCAAGAATCGGCGGATAAAACGCGACCACCGGCGCCCCCACCATCACCGCCAGATGCAACGGGCCGGTGCTGTTGCTCACAAAAACCGCGGCGCGCTGGCATAATACGGCCAGTTCGGTAATGCTTAAACGGCCACAAAGAGAAATTGGTTTCGTCGTCGTTTGTTGCAGGATCCCGTTGATCAACTCGACCTCGTGCGGCGCTCCGGTGAGTATCACCTGCGCGCCCAATGCTTGTGACAGCAAATCCGCGAGTCGAGCAAAATTTTCCGGCGGCCAGTCACGCGCCGAGCCGCCACTGCCCGGATGCAAAATCACCGGCCGGTCGCTGGCGCCAAGCGCGTTGAGCTTCGCATCAATTCGTTCGCGCTCGGTTGGTGAAAGGGTAAAATGAAATTCAACCGGCGTGCCCGCAATTCCCAGCGGCTGGAGCAGACGCAAATTATATTCTGCTTCGTGATACGCGGCATTTTTGCGATGCTCAAAAACGCGGCGATTAAACAGAAAACTATACCAGCGATAGCCCGTGCCGAGACGTAATGGAATTCCGCTGCGCCGGATCGCCCACGCCAACTGCGGCTGCGGATAGAGCATGATCGCGGCGTCAAATTTTTTTTGCCGCAACACGGCGAGGAGGCGCCTCGAATCACCGGCGATTTCCGCGCCATCCAGCTCGATAATTTCATCCACGTGCGGATGGCAGCGCAGGATTTCGGCGGTATAACGGCGCGCCAGGAAAGTGACGTGAACCTCGGCGCGTTTTTTTTTCAACGCCGTGGCCACCGGTGTGGAGAGAATCACGTCGCCGAGGCGATCGGTGCGCGCGAGTAAAATTTTCTGCCGGCTCATTCTGCGGTGGTGGGCCGGCGCCGCTGTTGAATGAAACTGACCAGCGTCGGCATGATGCGTTCCAGCTCCTCGTCGATGATTTCGGCGCAAAGGCGATAGGTCTCTTTCGATAAACCGACCGGATCAAAGATGTCATCGTCGGAATCATCGGTGTTGGCTTCGCCGGCGGCGCGGCCGAAACGCTTCAATAAAAATACATTCTCGCGATATTGCGGAAACTCCTCGTGCAGATAATCGACGTGCTCGGACGCCATCGCGAGAACCAAATCCGTCTCCCGCATTAATTCCTCGGTCAGGCTCTGCGAGCGATGACTGGAAATATCGCCGCCCATTTCCTGCACCAGCTCAACGGAGTAGCGCGCGGCCGGCGAGCCTTCGATGCCGAGTGTGCCCGCGGATTTCACTTCGACCTCATCTTGCAAACGTGAGGGCAATTTGAGGCGTAATAAACCTTCCGCCAGCGGGCTGCGGCAACTATTGCCGCTGCAAACAAACAAAATTTGAAATTTGGAATTGGAACTCAAGTTTTTATTTCTCCAATGCGTTGTTTAATCTCCGCCATTGGCACGGCGCCGGCGCGCACTAACGACGGCGGCAGTGTCGTCACGTCAATGATGGTTGAAGACTGCGAAAGTAGCGGCGGCCCGCTGTCTAAAATTAAAGCCAGACATTCTCCAAACGTTTCGGCAATTTGTTGGGCCGAATCCAACACCGGCTCCCCGCTGCGGTTCGCGCTGGTGGCAATGATCGGCGCACCGAGCGTTCTGGAAATTTCGCGCGCCAGTTTCGTTGCCGGCAGGCGCATCGCGATTTTGCCGGAGCCGCCGATCAATTCCGGCGGCACGTGCGCCGCAGCGCGAAAAATCAGCGTTAACGGCCCGGGCCAAAATTGCTCGATCAATTTTGCGGCGACGGGCGTAATTTCTTCGGCATATTTTTCCGCGAGGGCTTTTGTGCCAACAATCACCGGCAGCGCTTTCTCCGTCACGCGGCCTTTGAGCGAAAAAATTTTCTCGATCGCCGTCGTCGAACGCGCATCCCCGCCGAGGCCGTAAAGCGTGTCGGTTAAATAGGCGATGATCTCGCCATTTTGCAAGGCCGTGACCGCGGCG
>CAZVZZ010000062.1:0-9391 GCA_964631505.1 uncultured Cytophagia bacterium | reverse complement strand
CGTGTCGGTTAAATAGGCGATGATCTCGCCATTTTGCAAGGCCGTGACCGCGGCGTTGATGGCAGCGGCAGTGGGGTTGGCAGAATCTGTAGCGATGAGGTTCATACAAAAGTTTTAAGTCGCATCACACTTTTAAAAACTTCATCAACCGAAATTTCCCGCATGCACGCGTGCGTGCCAATCGGACAGCGGTCACTGCCGTGCGAGCTGCACGGACGGCAGGCGAGATTTTTTTCAATCACGGCATGCCCCGCCCCAAACGGCGCGAAGCCGAACGCCGGCACCGTCGGGCCGAAAATCGTGATGACTTTGCAGCGCGTGGCGACGCCAAGATGCGTTGGCGCGCTGTCGTTGCTGATGAGAATTTGGCAGCGGTCGAGCAATGCCGCAGATTGCCGGAGCGAGAGCTGGCCGGCTGTATTGACAACGTCGTTACCGCAGCGAGCGGCAATTTGCGCGCACAGTGTCGCGTCACTATTGCCGCCGATTAAAAAAACATGCGCACCGGTTTCGTGAACGAGCTTCTGCGCCAATTCACTGAAACGTTCGACCGGCCAACGCTTGGTCGCCCAAACCGATCCGGGCGCGAGCGCACAAAACCACTTTCGGCTTGGCGCGTTAACGCAAAATTGTTCAACCGCCTGTTCGTCACGTTGATCCCAAAAAACTTTTGGCGGCGGCGTTAGGAAATCATGGTTAAAAATCCGCAGCAAATCCAGATTGCGCTCGACCTCGTGTTTTTGTCGATACGGCACGCGCCGCGTAAAAAGCCCGGCGCCGGCGCTGCGCTCAAAGCCGACGCGCTCCGGAATTTTCGCCAGCCAAACCAGCACAGCGCTGCGCAACGAGCGATGCGGCACCAGTGCAAGATCATACCGCTCGGGTTGCAGCGTTTTCGCCAATTTCCACAGCGCGACGAGTCCGCGTTGCTCGCCGCGTTTGTCAAAGATCAAAATCCGTTGGATGAAACTGTTTTTTTCTAAAACATTTGCCGCCGCGGGAATCGTCATGAAATCAATTTCACTGTCAGGAAAAACTTGCCGCGCCGCTTCGGCCAGCGGCGTCGCCAAAATCACATCTCCAATAAACGCCGTTTGCACAATCAAAATCTTTTTTGCATCCAACCTCCTCGTCATTTTATCTTTTTATCTCTTTTTCTTTTTTGCTTTTCCACCTTCGGTGCATCCAAAACCAGTGGTCGGGATATTGACGAATATATTTTTCCAAAACTTTTGTCCACGCCGCGGTGATCTGGTGCAGTTTATCTTCTTCGCTCGTCGCGGCATTTTTTGAAAAATCGAACGTCAGCAATTCGGCTTCGACGCGGTGATGGCCGTGCGGTTCACGAATGGCGACGCAAAACACGATCGGCGCTTGCGTTTTTAAAACAAACGCCGCCGGCCCCTGCGCCGTCGAGGCTGGCCGGCCGAGAAAATCCACAAAGATGCCGTTGCGGCCGGCGTCTTGATCGGCGAGGATGGCCACGAATTTTTTCTCGCGCAACGCTTTCAAAATGCCGCGCAGCGCCGCTCCGCGCGGAATCGACGGCATGTTCATTTTGATCCGAATGTCGCGGATCAATCCGTCGACATACGGATTGTTTTGCTCTTGATACAAATAAACCATCGGATATTGCATTTGCGCGACGAGTGCGCCCATGTACTCCCAATTGCCGAAATGCCCCGTCATGCAGATCGCGCCTTTGCCGAGCGCCAGCGCCTGCTCGTAAGGGTTTTGCTCGCGCGGCATGGCGAAGCTGATGCGCTGCTGCAATGCCGCGGCAGAGAGGCTGGGCAGGCGCAAATATTCCAGCATCATCTTGCCGAAATTTTCATAAGATCGCCGCGCGATGGTTTTGATTTCTGCCGCCGATTTTTCCGGAAAAGCGTGCGCGAGATTTTCCAGCGCGACGCGCCGGCGAATGCGCAAGAGTGAAAATGTAAGTTTGCCCAAACCGGCGCCGAGAATGAGCAGCCACGCCTGCGGGAGCCGTTGCGCTAAAAAAAACAAAAACCGCGTGCCTTGATATTCCAACCAGTGCTTGAAACGCCGCATGATAAAAAGTAGGCAAAAATTCACTGATTGTCAAATCGAAAAATTTTATTTGCGATTGAGACGCGCTTTGCACCGTTCCAGATAGAGGCGGGAAAGCGGATCCTCCGGAAAAATTCTCAAACATTCTTCGAATAGCGCCATGGCGTGTTGCCAATCTTCCGCATGGAAGTAATGCAGGCCGCGATTGTATGGCGACAAACAGGCGAGTTTTTGCTTCTTCACGACATCCGAATCCGCATCGAAAAGCTCGTAAATGACAACTGGCTTCGTTTTCCCCCGGACTTGCGCGACGTCAACTTCACGGTAGCAAAATCTTTCCGGATTTGAAATCTCGCGAAAGGCCGTTTCGGAGACCAGAATTCCAGCGCCGTAGTGTTTGGTCAAATTCTGCAAGCGGGAAGCGAGATTGACGGTGTCGCCGATGATGGCCGATTCCATGCGGACTTCCGAGCCGATGGTGCCCCAAATGACCTTGCCGGTGTTGACGCCGACGCCGATATCGATTGGCGGCTCGCCGCGTTCCAAACGCTCGCGGTTGTGTTCGGCAAGCGTTTTGCGCATATCAATCGCGGCTTCAATCGCCTCGTCCTCGTGTCCCGCCAAATAAAAAATAGCCATGATTTCGTCGCCGACAAACTGGTTGATAAAGCCGTCGTGCCGATGAATGACCGGCTGCATGCGGCGCATAAATTCATTCAGAAACGCCAACGTTTCGTTCGGCGAAAGTTTTTCGGCGATGGCGGTAAAGGAGCGAATATCGGTGAATAAAATGGTCGCCATACCCTCCTCGGCGCCGCCGAGCTTGATGCTCTCGAATCCCTCTTTGGCAATTTTATCGAGCACAGGCTCGGGAACGAACAAACTGAAGACGTCGCGGGTACGGCGGATATTGACGAGCTGGTTTTCCAGATTTCGATTGGTGCGCGCAAAATTGCGCGCTAAAAATACCGACATGGAAATCATCAGAATCATGGCGGCATAGAAAGGCGTGGGGAACTCTTCAAAAGTCCACGGCTCCGGCACGAGTCCCAGCGCAATGAGAAGCCAATAAACGCCGGTCAGTGCAAACGGGATCATGCCGAGCAAGATGATCCAACCGTCTTGAAATTGAACGGCGCGTTTTTTCACCCAGGCCACGGTTAGCGTCCGCACAATCTCCGCAAAGACGGCGATGTAGAAGAAGTTGAGATACGTCAATGCAAGGATTGGCCGCAGCCAACCCCAAAGTGTGAGTCCGGCGCCAATGGTGCAAAAAAGCGCGAAGAGTCTGGGCCGATCAGGAAAGACCAGCGAATAGGTCAGGCGAATAAAAAATAACATGGCGATGGTGAGCGCCGTGAATTGCAGGCGCGCCATCCACACAACCTGCATCACCTCGTTTGCCGCAAAAACCGGTTGGAGCCAAAAGTAAATCGTTGGCGCCAGAAAAGCGGTGAGTGCGGCAAAGTAAAGATTGGGGCGCAACGGTGGATAAAACCAAAAGAGCAGCAGGTGCAACAACGCAAACGTCAGCAGAATGCCCATTAGCAACATCTGATTGATGCCCGCCGTCCTTCTGTACCGGTCGCGATCGGCGCTCATTTGCTGCAAGTCACCGATTTTGAAATTGAGGCGAGATTCTGCGCCGCCGGCAAGCGGCGATTGCAGAAAGAAGCTGGAATAGCGAATGGCAATGAGATGCTGCGAACGGCTCATCTCAAATTCCAAAGGTGCGCGAAAAACGATGGCACGAAGTTCCGGTCTCAAAGTGATCTTTGGTTTTTCATCATCTCGAGAAGTTCCGATTTTGCCGAATCGATAAAGCCGCTTACCGTCCAAATAAAATTCGACCGCGCCGATGTATTCGATCTCGAGACCCAGCGGCTCGTTCCAGAGCGTTGAATCGACTTCAATGACATAACGGAACCAGCCGAGGTGCTGTCGGTCGGCGACTGGAAAAGAGCCGAATTCAATTTGTTCCCATGCGCCATCATCAAAATTCGGTTGCGCCCAGGCCGTGTCATCGCCGGCGTGGTAAGTATAGAATTTGGGAAAAATAATTTTCCCTTCGTGTTGCGTATGCGCCGGTTCGTCCATTGGCAATAGGAACCAGCAGAAAAAGAATACTGAAAGTTTTTGCGCTCGGGGCATAATCGTCATTCTCGATGATGAAGCGCGAAAATATACATTCCCAGCTCTGAAATGTCAAGTCGGATTTTACAATTGAAAAAGAGCGGAAAGATGCATCGCGGATTTCAAAGCTGAAAGAGAAAAGCTGTACGATCACGAGTTTCGTGCCAAGTTCCCAATCGAAGCTTTTTTGAAAATAAAAAGCCGATCCATCCGGGACCGGCTTTTTATGCCAAGTTGACTATTCGATTAAAGCGCCGGCTGAAAACTCAACACGTAACGAAATTTCAATTCGTCATCATTCGCTCGGGGCTTACTCACCCACAACGGAAAATCCAATCGAATCGTATAATTCGTGCCGAGAATAAAAGAGTACCACGCGTCCGGGACGGTTTTATTGAACGTGATTCCGAGTCCGGCGTCGGCCAGCGTTTGCGATTCGTCCTGCAAATTTTTTAAACGCCCGCCGTCAAAAAATGCCGACAGCGTTGAATTGCCCAGCACCGGCGCGAGCAACTTGCCGAGAACCGGCAGGCGCTGGGCTTTGCGTAATTCGACATTGACGGCAATCAAACTTTTGCCGGCGCGTTCGGGTTGATCAAAATAGCCGCGCAGATTGCCGCCGCCAGGACGATGATAGTGCGCCTCCGCCGGCAGGCTGCCGCGGCTGCGCAAATAGAAACTGTCAAATTGATCAAAAGGACTGGCATCGAACGCAAAGAACAAATGCTGAAACGGCGTGTCATCCTCCTGCCGCAAAAATGTTCCATGAAAAAGTCGGAAATAAAAACCGTCGCCGCGCTGGCTCGGAATCCAATAACGCCAGCCGCCTTGCACGCGCGTAAATTCGGCGTCGCTGCCGAAGGCCGAGTTGGCGTGGCGGATTTCATAACTCAAAAGGCTACGCCAAACAATGCCGCGCGGATTGACGTTGAAATTTAGATAGGCCTGATTCACTTTACCGGCGTTCCACGTCGGCGCGGCGATAATATCGTCGCCCACTTCAATACGGCGAAAAGCATATTTCACCTCTTCACGCGGCAGTTCGGAATAACTGGCGCCAATCGTCAAATTAAACGTCGGCGGCGTGAACATCGCGCGTGACCACGTGCCGCGCAAACTCGCGTCACCGAGGAGGCGTCCTTCGAGCTTCGACAACGCGAGCTGATAACTCCAGTGCGGAGTGAAATTGTTGCCGAAACTGAAGCGACCATCCAACTCCGAAGAATTGGGGCCATACCACGCGCCGAGGCCGAGCCGGCGCGTATTACGGTACTGGCCGTTAAAACGCATACCGAAACGTAAACCGTCAATGTCATTATAATACAAGCTTGGTTTGTAGGTGACGACATACGCATCAGCCGGATTATAATTCCACAAACGCGGATATTCCGGGATGAACTTGACACGTAGCGTGCCGTGATCGACACGACTTTTGTCCATGATTTGATCGTCCGGATCGAGTGTGGCGTGATGCGGCGCGGCATCAGTGGTAAATTGCACCGTGCCTTTCTTCTCTTTGCCGTCCCAGCGTTGCCGTATTTTTTCATTATTCACCAACGCCAGTTCCACTTCGACCGGCATAATGCCTTCATCATTGCGAATAATTTCAACCGTGGTTTGCCATTTTCCGTTTGCCATTTGCTTTTTCTCAACGCGGCCGAGGCTGTAATCGACGAGCTTGGCCTCGTGCAGCCATTGTTGAAAAAACCAATCCAAATCCATGCCGCTGACGTCTTCGCAAACTTGCTTGAAGCGCGCTTCATTCACGTGTTTGAGCGCCCAGCGGTTGAAATATTCGCGGCAGATTTTTTCGAAGGTTTCGACGCCGACGACATAGCGGAGCAGTTCATAAAAAATCGAACCCTTGGTGTACGCATTGATGCCGTAACTCATCCCGTTTTTGAATTTGTAAGCATACAGCGAGATCGGCTCATTGTAACCGCTGGTCATATAATTCAATGCCCAACCGCGATTGCTTGCATTGTCGGGATCCTGTGGGCGATGGCGTTGCAGCCACGTTTTGTTTGCGGCGGGATCTTCGTTTTGCTGGCCGCGCGATTCAAAATACCAGCGCGTTTGAAACGTCGTAAAGCCTTCGTCCAGCCACGCTTCTTTTTGCTCGTTGTTGCCGAAGATGCCGTAAAAATAAATGTGTCCGACTTCGTGGAGAATGAGACCCTCGCTATCCGAGGCGTTCATGACGAGCATCGGATATTCCATGCCGCCGCCGAGCAGGCCGTGTGTGATGGTCAATTGCGGATAGGGATAGCGCCCGAATTTCGTCGAGAGCCATTCCAGCGCACGGCGGCCTCGTTCGGTCACCACTTTCGACCAATTGGATTTCGCGTAACTGCGAAACAACGCGTGCACCGGAATGCCGTCATATTCACCGCGTTCGTAAAGAAAATCCGAGGAAGTGATCCACGCAAAATCATGTACGTTTTCGGCGTGAAAAGAGACGCGCCGGCGCGGTTGCATTTTCATCTTTTCAGCGATCGCGGTTTGCATCTCGACATATTTTTTCTCCCATGCCGCGGCGGCGAGTGAAGTGTCGACCTGCACGAGCGACCAGCCGGGATCGCCCTCGGTCACGACGCCGGTGGCGCCAACGATGTAATCGAACGGCACCTCGATAGTCACGTCGAACGTGCCGAACTCGCCGTAAAATTCGCCCTGCAAATGAAACGGCACCGCATGCCAGCCTTCTTCATCATAAACACAGAGCTTGGGATACCACTGCGCAAAATCAAACTGGTTGTCGCGATAACCGGAACGGTCCTGAAATTTTTTTATCTTTTGTTTGAAGGCCAATTCGAGACGTACTTCTTCGCCGGGCTGTAACGGCTGCGGCAATGTTGCTTCAAGAATGGTGTCGTCGATTTTGAAAGCGCTTACTTTTGCTTCGGCGCCGGTTTTTGGCGGCACAATGCGGAATTCGGTGATGTCGATCCAGCCAGCGTCATCCTCGTTTGCCAGCGGACGAAAATAAAAACTCTGCGCTTCTTTGCCATAAACTGTTTCGTTGCTGCGAAACGCATTGGGATAAAGATACATGTAGATTTTGTCGAGCGTATTCGGCGAGTTGTTGCGATAGAGAATATTCGAAGTGCCGGTGAGCATTTTCGTGTCGGGATCGAGATTCACGTTCATTTGATAATGAACGAATTGCTGCCAGTAGTTATCTTGTCCGGCGGGAAAAGTCACGCCACTGAAAAGATTTGTTGTGATCAACAACAGCAAAGCCCCCGTGGGACTGTTCTTTTTAACCGGCTTGCTCATAAAAGATTTCTCCTCTCAGGCAAAAAAATTCCAAACAGATGGAAATCCCGTCGCGACGGGACAACGAATGGAAAAGGTTTAAATCGGAAAATGCATAGATTCCACAAAAAATTCCTGAAAATCACTGCGGTCGGAAATTTCAACATAGCCGACGGTTGCGGCAAGTTGCTCGGCTTTGTGCCGCGCGTCCTGTGAAAGCAAAACGGCTTCAGCGCCGGCCAGCGCGGCGTTGCCAATGAATTTGATGCGTTCGATGGGCACGGCCGGAATCAAGCCGCTGTCAACGGCGTCTTGGCCGCGCACGTGATTACCGAAGGCGCCGGCAATGTATGCGCTGGCGATATTTTCCGGTTGCACCGCCAGCTCTTTCATCAAAATTTTAATGCCGGAAACAATGGCGCTTTTGGCGAGCTGCACTTCGCGAATGTCTTTTTGCATCAGCATGATTGATTTTTCCTCATCGAGCTTCGCGATCGCGATATGATTCGCACCGTTGTCGTGATGGACGATGCGGGTTTTCAATTCGTCGCTAACCCGCGAATTCATTTCGGCAATATTTAAAATCCGTCCGGTTTGGTCAATCACGCCGGCGCGCACAAATTCACAAACGAGGTCGAGCAGGCCGGAACCGCAAATGCCGATCGGTTCGGCGCCGCCGATGGTGCGAAACTGCAAATCGCCGCCGATGATTTCCGCGCGCTCGATGGCGCCGCGCGCGGCGCGCATGCCCCACGTGATGTAGGCGCCTTCCCACGCCGGCCCGGCGGGAGAAGAGCAGCACAGCAATTTGTTTTTAGAGCCGAGCACCATTTCGCCGTTCGTGCCGATATCGACGACGAGCTGAATTTTGTCGGTTTCGTCGAGATCAAGAACCGTGAGCACCGCGGTAATATCGCTGCCGACAAAACACGCGAGATTCGGCAAAAAATATGCGATGCCGTCGGGGTGAATGTGCAGGCCCAGTTCTTTGGCCTCGAGCGTCGCCGGCCCTTGAAAAGCGGGCGTGTACGGCGAATACGCCACGTGGCGCAGATCAACATTCAAAGCGATATGCTGCATTACCGTATTGCCAGCGACGGTGAGTTTGTAAATATTTTCGGCTTGAATGGCCGCGCTCGCGCAAAGCTGCGCCAGCAATTCATTCATCTGTTTGATGATCAAACGATGCAGCAATTCCAGGCCGCCGGGATGTTCAACAAAATAATTGATACGCGCAATGACATCCGCGCCGTAGGCTCGCTGCGGATTCAGCGCCGAGGCGACCGCCGCGGTTTCGCCGCTGTGCAGATTCAAAAGTTTCGCCGCCACCGTCGTCGTGCCGATATCGAACGCCACGCCGTATAAAGTTGCCGCCGTGTCTCCGGCTTCAATGGTCAACAAGTGTCCTTGATCGACGACGGCGGTGATTTGATAATTGTGACTGCGCAGCAGGCCGGCTATTTTACGCACCGCCTGCAAACGATAGCGTGAAATTTGCAATCCGTTGCGCTGCAACTGTGCAAGAAATTTTTCAAAATCGAAATACTTTTCCCCCAACTCCGCCGGTGGGACGACCACGGGAATTTTTTTCAAATCAGGATTCAAAGTGAAGCGGCCGGTCTTTCCCTCCGTCATAATTTGATCGCCGAAGGTGAGTGATTCCTGCGGCACGATACAGACGCTGTCGCCGGTGAGCCGGGCCTGACACGAAAGACGAACGCCTTTGGCAAGCTCCGGCGGGGTCAGCAATTGCGTTTCAACGACTGCCGGAGGGGTAACGCCGTCTTTGATGTTGACTTTACATTTCGCGCACGTGCCGAGGCCGGCGCAGGTAGATTCGATAATAATGCCCAGTTCCAGTGCGGCATCGCGGAAGGTAGTTCCCGCTTCGAAGCGGGCCGTTTTTTTGCCGGGCAGGAAAAGAATTTTGTGATCGGGCATGGCTGAGTTTAAATCAACAAGATTT
>CAZVZZ010000061.1:0-13371 GCA_964631505.1 uncultured Cytophagia bacterium | reverse complement strand
CCATGACAAAATTGAGCGTGCTGTGGTAATGCCATTCGATGCCGGCAGGGTATTGGGCAGCGGCGGGGAAATGAAGTAAGAATAAAAAACTCGCGCAACGAAAAATGAACCGCAAAGAAAAAAACTTTGGAAGCAAAATGTTCATTGTGTCGTCATACTATGACAGCCAATGGCAGTTGCTTGTTGTGCGTGAGCTTGCCACTTTCACTGCAATGGGAAGTCTGGTATGGTTTTATCAATCTCGACTTTTGCCTAAGCTTCCACCAGTTCCGCACTTGCAGAAGCGAACCCCCGCTTTTTGAGAAACGAGACGGTTTCCTTTCCGCTTTGTTTCTGTTGTTGCTGGTAGTCCCTAACGAGTGCCAGCAGATTAAAATTAAACTTGGCGGCGTGCTCCTTGCGGATTTTGTGAAGCTCTTTGATAATTGGATCAGTCCACATACTTTCATTCTCCAAGAAGTTCTTCGGGGGTGGTAATAGTCGGTGGTTCATAACCTTCATCGCGAATGACTCTCTCAATTTTAGGTCGCATTTGAGAGTTCGCAATATGCTTACAATTCCATGTCAACAAATAATCCATGCCGTGGATTGCTGCCACGGAAATGTGTAAAGCATCTTCAGCAGCTTTTTGCGGCAAACAATCTTCTGCCAGTAATTTCTGAGCTAATTCAGCGGCTTCGTCACGGACATCCAGCAAAGGAATTCCTTGTCATAACAAAAGATACGAAATTTATATCATTTTGTCAACGTAACTGTCGAAGTAGAATCGAAAGATTGCTGATATTGCTTACTCACAAAAGTCCAAATTATTCTCTATCACCATAATTTCATCCTGTCCCGCAGTGATTTGCGAATTATTTTGCATAAAGTCAGAGCGGATTTTAAAGCTTCGCCAGCCCTCCTTGCAAATCCACAATCAAATCCTCAACATCCTCAATGCCCACTGCGAGCCGCACGAGGCCATCGGAAAGGCCGATGCGCCGCCGTTCTTCGGGCGGAACCGAGGCGTGGGTCATGGAGGCTGGATGGCAAATTAAACTCTCGACGCCGCCCAAGCTTTCGGCGAGCGTGAAAAGTTTGATGCCGGTGAGAAATTTTTTGGCGCTATTGAAGTCGGGCAGGTCGAACGAGATCATGCCGCCGAAACCGGGCTGGCCGTACGGGTCGAGCTGCTGGCGGCGGGCCAATTCATGTTGCGGGTGATTTTTCAAACCGGGATAATAAACTTTTTGCAGGCGTTTTTCCGCGGCGAGAAAATCGGCAATGGCGATCGCATTGGCGTTGATTTGGCGCAGGCGCAGCGGCAGCGTTTTCGTCGCACGCAAAACCAGCCAGCAATCGAACGGACTCGGCACGGCGCCGACGGCGTTTTGCAGAAAGGCGAGACGCTCGGCAATTTCGGCGCGGTTGGTGACGATGATGCCGCCAACCACATCGCTATGGCCGTTGATAAATTTCGTGGTGCTGTGCAAAACAATATCCGCGCCCAGCTCGAGCGGCCTTTGAAAATAGGGACTCATAAACGTGTTATCCACGACGAGCAACGCGTGGCGATCATGGCAAAACGTTGCCAGCGCGCGCAGATCGGAAATGATCAGCAACGGATTCGTCGGGGTTTCGATAAAAAGCATTTTGGTTTCTTGGCGCCAGACGCGTTCGAGGTTGGCAAGTTGCGAGGTATCGGCGAGATCGAATTGCAAACCGAAAGGCCCCATCACCTGGCGAAAATAACGCGCGGTGCCGCCGTACACATTGGCGGTGCAAACGACATGATCGCCGGCTTTTAAAAGCTGCGAAATGGTCGAAGTCGCGGCCATGCCGGAGCTGAAGGCGTAGGCAAATTGGCCGCGCTCCAGCGCGGCGAGATTTTTTTCCAACGCGAGGCGCGTTGGATTGCCGGTACGGCCGTATTCATAACCTTTGTGCACCGCCGGCGCTTCTTGCGCGTACGTCGCCGTTTGAAAGATCGGCGTGATCACCGCGCCGGTGGTTTCTTCCGGATGTTGTCCGGCATGAACTGCGTCGGTTTGATAACCCATGCTCTCCCTTTCTTGGGTTTGGATGATTGGATTTCTGGAATATTGGATTGCTGGATCAAATGGAGAGTTGGAGTATTGGATTGTTGGAGCCATGTATGTCCAATGCTCCAGTACTCCATAAATCCAGTGCTCCAACAATCCACCACTCCATCTACTCACGCCATAAAATCGATCAAATCCGATTTGGTGATGATCCCGACGAGCTGACCGTGTTCCTGCACGAGAATGGCGGCATAGCGGCGCGCCAGCAAATATTTCGTATGCTCCAACGTGTCGTCGTGTTGAACCACCGGAAAGCTTGGCTCCATCACGGTGCGGACGGGTTGGTCGATCAAATTGGCGTTTTCCAGCACGCGTCCCATTAAATTGCTTTCTTCGAGACTGCCCACGGATTTGCCTTCGTCCAGCACGGGCAATTGCGAAATGTTTTTTGTTTCCATCGTTTTCAGCGCTTCGCGCACGGTGGCCGCCGGCGAAATCGAAATCAGCGATGGCAGGCCTTTGTGTTTGGCGCTCAACAGATTGTGCACCAATGCGCGCTCGATGTCGAGAAAACGATTCTCTTTCATCCACTCGTCGGAATAAAATTTCGAGAGATAATATTTGCCGGTATCGGGAAGGATGACCACCATGATTTTATCGGCAGGCAGCTCGCGCGCGATTTTCAACGCGACGTGCGCGGCGCTGCCGGAGGAGCCGCCGACCAGCAGGCCCTCTTCGCGGGCGAGCCGGCGCGCGGTGAGAAACGATTCTTTGTCGCCGACGGTGTGAACTTCGTCGACATATTCCCAGTGTAATGTGCCGGGAATGATTTCCTGGCCGATGCCTTCAACTTTATAGGGCTGGCCGGGAACCAGGTTGCGTGAATAAAAATGCTCGCGCAGGGCCGAGCCGGCAGGATCGGCGCCAATGACTTTGATGGCGGGATTTTTTTCTTTGAGATATTTCGCGGCGCCGGAGATCGTGCCGCCGGTGCCGACGCCGCAAACGAAATAATCGAGCTTGCCTTCGGTCTGCTCCCAGATTTCCGGGCCGGTGGTGCGATAATGCGCGCCCGGGTTTTCGGGATTATAATATTGATTGGCGAGCATCGCGTTCGGCGTCTCTTTGACGATCTTCGCGGCAACGCTGTGATAACTTTCCGGTGAATCGTGCGGCACCGCGGTCGGACAGATCACCACTTCGGCGCCGTACGCTTTCAACATGCGCACTTTTTCCTGGCTCATTTTATCGGGCATGGTGAAAATGGCGCGATAGCCTTTGATCGCCGCGGCCAGCGCGAGTCCCGCGCCGGTGTTGCCACTGGTGGCTTCGACAATGGTGCCGCCGGGTTTGAGCCGCCCGGCTTTCTCGGCGTCTTCGAGCATGGCAAACGCGATGCGATCTTTAATGCTGCCGCCGGGATTGAGATATTCGACTTTGGCGTACACCGAGGCTTTGATGCCGGCGGTGACGCGATTCAGCCGAATCAGCGGCGTATTGCCGACGGCTTCGGAAATGTTGCGATAAACCCGTTTCATTTCTCTCTTCCTCACAAAAATAAAAAGCCACCGTCCGGACGCTTTGCTGCAAGAATACTCAGAATTCTCGGATGCAGCGTCCGGACGGTTTCCATTTTTTACGAACTGCACAAAAATGCCGAAGCGAGACTGCTCTCGCCCCGGCGTCAAGAAAATCAAAAAAAATTATTTACGCGATCTTGTCCAACAAAGAATCAATTAACGCCAACAAAACTTTGCGGGCGCTGGCCGGGCGGCGGGCGTCGCAGAACATCAATTTGCCTTCCGCCGTGAGCGCGATGCTGTTTTCAAAAAGCGCCGGGGGCACCGACGGATTACCTGCCGGCGTATGCGCCGCCACCACCATGGTGGCTTCGTATTTGTTGGCGAGCAGGTCAAGCACCGGTTTCAAGCTTTCCAAAGCGCCGGCGTCCTGCCACGGGAATAACACGATGTAGCCGAGACATTTTTGGGCGAGTAAATCCCACGCAACCGCCGGTGACTCGGCTTGCAAAGTTAAACCATACAAATGCAAAACCAATTGCTCGTTGATGGGAAAACGTCCAAACGTGATGTTCTCGGTCGTGATTTCCAGATGTTCGCAAACTGATTTGATGAAGAGCTGTTTTTCTTCATTGCCGGAGCTGATAACGGCAATTTCACCGATGCGCATGATGTAAAATGACTTTCTGCCATAAAGCTGTATGAGCCGGAATCGGACGGGAGAATTTTTTTTGCACTAACTCTGCAGCAGTTTTTCGCGAATCAAAATCAATTCGCTTTTGTTCAGGAAAACTTGGTTCTTGGCGCGGTATTGGTTGTCGCGCCGGCGATCGTGTTTGCGGCGATCATCCTGGCGGCGATCGATGCGCCGCCGATCATGCTGGCGCGCGGTTACATGCACCGGCTTTTTTAAAGTGGCCTGAAACGCGCTGTTGATCAGATCCGTTGCCAGTTGTCCGTTTTTATGCAGCGGCTTCAAGAGCGGGCGCGGCTCGCCATTGAGCGGCGCGTCCGTCCACGGCAACGCTTTCAAGACGTGCCGCTCGTAAAGATTTTTAATCACCGTCAGCGCGCGCAGATCGTCGTACTGGCTCTCTTCCACGAGATCGATAATGCGTTGGGAGCCGTTCTTGCGCACCAATTGCAGCAAGCTGTTTTCTTCGTCGGTTAATTTGGCTTTGCCCGCCTCGCCATTGACGTTGACCACGGATTGCAAGGGCGGCAGTTGATTGGACAACTGCTCCCAGCGGTAAAGCCGCGTCATGCCTTCCGAAATCAAATCGCGGGTGGCGAGGGTAAACGCGCGCGAGCGTTCGTGGGCGCGAATTTCTACTTGAAAGCTGCCCTCCCGCCAGGTAAACATGCGCAGCAAAGCGCGCCGCGTTTCCAAATCATCGAGCAGCGCATCCACCACCTGGCCGTCCGTAATAAAAACCATGCCTTCGCGGCTGGCGTGGCGCAAACGAATCACGGCGGTTTTATTGCCGACTTCGAGCGTCTGCAAAAGATCGACGAGGCTCATCTCGCTGAGGCTGCCGCTGAAGCCGCGGGTTTGGCGATCGGGCACGGTGGCGCGGAGTTCGGCCTCGCGAATCAGGCTTTCGACGCGCGCCACAGTTTCGTCGGGATCGAGCGGCTTTTGCAAGTAATCATCGACCGCCAGTTTCATCGCGCTGACGCGCTCATCCAGGGTTTTGAGGCTGCCGGTTAAAATAAACGGCAGCGTTTGCAACGCCGGCAATTGGCGCACGTCGTGCAACAAATGTGGACCGTCCATCTGCGGCAGACGCATCTCGGCGATGATCAAATCCGTGCGCCAGCTCTCGGCGAGTTGCAAGGCTTCGGCGCCGTTGGTGACAATGCGCACCTCATAACCGGCCGCGACGAGCGCTTTGCGCAGCTCGAGAACGTCATTCGGTTCCTTCTCCGCGATGAGTATTTTTTTTCGATCCATAATTCACAACAAACAGGTTCGTTGCAATAGTGTTCGGCAAAACGGCGGCAGCCGGAAAAAATAGAGCAAATTCAATGCCTGCCATCACAACGAACGCCTCCAACCATAATCGTCACTAAAATTTAATTGCAACTTTATTCAGCAATTGTCACAACCAATCGACAGTAGAATAAATCAAAGCAATCGCTGTAGCGTTGCCCGCGATCCGTGGCGAGTTTTGGATCGGGGTGAAGGTTTTTTCTGAAAACCGCCGGCGGTTATGTTCGCCGCCAAATTTTGATTTACCGTTCGCCAAAAAGTTGATACAGCATTCGTAGCCTCATCAAAAAAATCTTCAAAAAAACCCGGCGCATTTAACGGTGGCGGGTAGGCATAGCGCTCACCATCATCGCCAATTTCCGTGACCCAATTATCCGGCTCCTGGCGATCGACCACCTCGAACAACCGCGCCGGAAATAAATATGGCCGGCCTTGATCGTTCAACAGCCTAAAATCATCGGCTTCAATGCCGATCACGACGTAATGTTGACGGTGACTTAAATCCGGAAAGCGCGAATTTTTTCGCCGCAGTTTCACGATCATATACGATTTAACTCTATAAGTTTGAGTTCAAAGCGACCGATGCCAGGATGCTCGTACCAATGGTATTCGTATACCGCATTGCCAATTTCAAAACGCGGGCTACTCTTCTTGACCCATTTGGATTTCCGCCCGCCATATGTATCCACCAATCGCTGGACAGCGCGGATGCGATCACCCTTCGCAATTACTCGCGATTGCGAGATCATTTTAGGCGTCAGCTCGGAAATCGTTTACTCCTCGTTTTTATTCGGCAAGTGTCGCAATTTTTCGACAATCTTTTATTGGACGAACCAGAATTTTAAAATTCCCAGTTTCGCTCTGACTTCGCCGGCTGAAAAAGTCTTCGTTTGCTTTTCGCGTTCATCCAGGACTTTCATGCGTTTTTTATTTTTTCTCCAAACCGCTCCACCGCGACAAATTCGCCTCGCTGGTGAAACCCTGTAAAAATTCCGTCACCGAGAGTTTATCCGTGGGCGTGCATTCCTGCAGAAAATCGGCGGCGTGGAGATTGAGCAAATCGCGCAGCGTGTCAGGCGACATATTTTTCTGGTCGGGCGATTTGATCAGGCCGATGCCGAGCGGCCGGCGATAAACATTGTTGAGCATGTTGATGAGATAACTCAAATACTCGAGGCGTTCTTTGCGATGCGCTTCGATCATCACCAGATAGCCGAGCAAATCCCCGCCGGCGGTGTCCAGCAGCCGCGTAAATTGCTGCTCCATCGAAATGCCGATGATCTCGAACGGCTGCGCTTCCACTTTGCGCTCGCCGATTTCGAGATATTGAAACACGGCGCTTTGCATGCGGCGCAGGGAAGATTCGGCGCCGAGAATTTGGCGCAGCATCGGCGAAACATGCTGGCCTTCGCGTCCAATGATGACGAGCTTCGGTTTAGCGGCCGGACGGCTCTTGAGCAATTGCGCCAAATAAGAGGTGATGGCATCGACCGCTTGCGGCGTCGGCGCCGGTTGCATGATGATGGGCACCGCCGTTTCCGGCAGCGTTGGCTTTGCCGGTGGCGGCTCCGTCGGCTCGCTGCGCAGGGAAACCGGCTCGATCACGGTTGGCGCGGCTGGAGCAATCGGCGTCGCCTCCGATTTTTGTAAACGCGCCAAAGCGCGCTCCATCTCTTCCGGGGAATTGAGGATGATCGTTTTGGTGTTGATTTCCGGCAATTCCGGTTCGGAGGGCAACACGGCGGTCGGCAAGTTTTTCGTTGCAACTGGCGCCGGAATCTCCTGGCGCGTCTCGGAAGCAGGCGGTTTTAATTCAGGCGCCGGTTTGGCAATTTCCGGGACCGGGGGAACCTCTTCATCAGGCAAGCTCTCATCGTCGAAGGCCTCCGCCTCCATCTCAAAATCCTCGGCGCCGATGATTTCAGTCGGCGGCGCCGGCGGTTTGGCGGACGGCATTGACGGGCGCGCCGGCGCGTCATGTTTCGTTTCAACTGAAATCCCCGGTGTTTCTTTAGGGCGCCGTTCCGGCGGCGTGTAGGTTGGAATGCGGGGTTCGCGGAAAGCTTGGGGCGCTTCTTTTTCGGACTGCCGTCCCACGAAACGCGACTCGAGGCTGTCCAGATCGAGCCGCTCGATAATCTTCGGCTCGGCGAGCGTTGCCACCATCTCGCCGGTTTCTTCTTCTTCACCAGCCAGCGAAGTTTTGTTCGGCTTGATGAAACCCTGTTGATAAAGTTTCACCATCCGCTCGAGAGTTTTGATGTCGTCGTAGCTGCTCTCGTCGATGACCTGCAAGATATCGCGCTTGCCGTCGATCAATGCGACGAAGCGGGCCACGTCGGAGGTCAGCTCGCGGCGGGCGAGAATATTGCGAAACGTTTCCGTGGTCACAAACGTAGTTTCCGGCGACGGCAGCATTTTAAACAGGCGCTCGCGTTCTTCCATGCGCTTGAAGCCTTGCAGCAACAGGCCGAGATTGCTCACCGCAATCTCATCCGGCACGTTGATCTCCTTGAAGGTCATGGTAAAATGGCCGCGCTTCCACGGCAGCATTTGATAAACGGCTTTCTCCGCTTTCAAATTGGCCAGCGCGGCATTGATCACCGCGCCGTCGCGAAAATAAATTTCGCCGCTTTTGTTGCTGGCGTTGTAGAGCGTGAGAATGCCGGTCTTGCGCTCCATGCCGAAGTTTTCAATGAGATCGATCACGCTAAATTCTTCCAGGCGGCCCGCCAGCTTGCGCGTGGATTCGATTTCCTCTTCACGAATGCGCTCCATGCGGCGCAAAATCATGCGCACGCGCGCGATGACTTCTTTCACGTGCAGCGGCTTGATCATGTAATCCTTGACGCCGCCGCGCAAGCTGCGCACGCGATCTTGCAACTCGCGCCGGTTGGTGAGAAACATCAGTGGTATGGAGGAGGTCACCGGATCGGCTTTCAATTTTTCGAGCAATTGAAAACCGTCAAGCTTGGGAAGATTGACTTCGGAGAGAATAAGATCGGGAACGTCGGAAGAAATTTTTTGCCAGGCCTGTAAGCCGTCCGAGGCCACAATCACCTCAAAGCCGGAGGCTTCGAGGCTTTCCCGAAGAATCTGCAGGTTCTTCGGATCGCCGTCCGCGACGAGAATTGTTGGATTATCCATTTTTTGTCCAGCCGCAAAAATTTGCCGTTAGCCGTGATAAGGAATTATTGGTTTATTTGCAAAAGATGAATAGCGCTAAAACATTTTATCAACCCCAGGTTCTCCTCAAGACATACTACGGTGAATGCCACGGAGTTGCGGGATAACTAATCAATATAGAGGAAATCTCCAAACCTGTCAAGTTATTTTTAGCGAAAAAAACAAGGCAAGACCGCGTGATTATGGCTTGATTTGATTCAAGTTATCCGCGGCGGATCGGAAGCAAAACGGAAAGCGCTGAGGCGAGTTTGGCGGCAGACCGATGTTAACAAAATTTATTGGGTTCGAATCGTTTGCCATGAAACCGATTCGCGCCAATCGAGAGGCGAGGGCGACGGGACGCGGCCATCCCCAAAAAATTAACGGCGCAACACCGCGTGCAGAAAAATTGCAAACCGTGTTGCAGATGTTTTCCATCACCCTTCCAGCGCCAGCCCCAAAATTTTTGGGCAACCGCTATGCCTGTTGCGGCTCGGCCAGTTTTTGCGCCAATTGAATGACCACCGGGGAAACCGGCTGCTGAATTTCCTCGTTGAGGATGACGTAAAATAATTCAATCAGGCGAATGCGTTTTTGGCAGCTTTCGCAAACCAAAAAATGCTGCTCAAATTGGGCAAACGCTTCGCGGTTTCGGTGCGCGGAAAGCAGGAGGTACTCCAACGATCCTGAATCCGGGCAACGCTCGTCAATTTCCCCCATGCCAGAGACGACTGCTCTCCTGTAACGCGACAGGTTTTTGTTCATACTCATGTCGTGAAAAGTTAGGGATTGCGGCGATGATCCATATCACCGAATGACCACTGCACACACGGCCACTTCCGTACACCGTGCTTGTACCGACCTCGTGCAACCATGCATTTTGGAGGTCTCTTAAAACGTAATGATAGGTACAAACAATCCCAGCCATTCACGGAAAATATTCCTGCGCCCCAGAAAAAAAATTAATGGGCAAGAGAAACATTTTCGTAATTGTTGACCGGCAAACAGGCTAAACCGCACGGCGGCCTGCCGTGCGGTTTGGCAATTACGATATTGTTTTTAGAGTAATTCTTTCAGCAGTTCGCGGAACCATTTTTTCGTCAATTTCCCGAGATACTCAAAAATGGTGCGTTCTTCTTCGCGGTAACGGCGTTGGGTCAAATCCGGAATGTATTTTCGCAGATGGCGGAAATAGGATTCGATTTTTTTGCTGTGGGTGATGTCGTCCAAAACGTCGGAGAGCGTGCGAAAATAAATCTCGCCTTTTTCCGGGGCGATCTTGCCGCTGGCGACATACTGGCTGTGAATTTTTTGCCGGACGCGCTGCAAGACTCTTTTCTTGGCGCGCTCGATTTCTTTCAAGCGGACATAATCGAGCGGCGACAGGTCTTCGATTTGCGCAATCAGGCGGGTACGCACCATTTCCAGATTGGTGTGACGAATCAGGCGGGCGACCACATCGGTGGGCAGAAAGTTTTGAAAACGCTCGTCGATTTTCACGACCGAGAGCATTTTGCGAATCGTCGTAGAAACGTGATCTTTGGCGGTAGAAAGCTCCAAATAATTGTTCTTCAGCATTTTTTCCGGAATGCTGGGTTTGGTCTTGCGCAAATAAACGCGCTCTTCTTCGGAAAGATCCGCGGCCTTCATCACCGGCATCGGATTGACCGCAGGTTTAACCGGATACGATTCCTTCAGCACGGCAGGAGCGGTTTTAACGCCGCCCGGCAGAGTTTTCACGCCGGATTTTTTCTTCGGGCCGTCGGCGTAGGCGGTCACCGGCGCCAGGCTGCGTGCCGGCGTGCCGTTGCGCACGAAAATATATTCACGGCCCATTTCGCGAAAGATGCCGAGGTCTTTCGCATTTTTCACGGCGACGCGAATGTTGCGAATGATCTTGGCGCCTTCCGGATCGCGCTCTTTGAAAATGCGCGACAATTCCTGTTTGGTTTTTTTAATCACCAGCCGGCGCAGCATGATCAACAATTCCACGTCGTTCAGCTCGGCCGTGCTGTCGAGGTAAGGTCCGAAGTAACGGCGCAATTGCACAAACTCGTTGTTCTCGTTGCGCATGAACAGTCCGGCCACGCAATCGATTGCCATATCCTCCAGCTCGCCGCTTTTGCCGCGGCGCTCCCAGCGAATATGTTTGCCGATCACTTCCTGATACTTCAGGTAGCTCAACGAAATCTTTTGAACCAAATTGATAAACTCACACAGTTCCCCTTGCGAATATCCCCCTTGTACGATCCTCGGAACAAGGTAAGAAAGTCTTTTGGCGTCCATCTGATGCGTCTCAAAGTTGCGTGAACAACCCCTGTGGGCGTAGCCCGTGGATTACTGCACGAATTCGCCAACCGACCGAGATCAATCCTAATCTCCCTGGAAATTCACACGACGGCTATACGACTCATGCAAGGTGAATTATAAACGCAGTTCTTTTTAGCAAACGATATACCAGTGCCGCCCTCGTGGTTGCGGTAAAAATGCTTTGTGATGTTGAACTTAGCGCTGCTGTGCAAGAGAAAAAAAATGCGTTAAGCCCCGGGCAATGTTTTAGCGTGAGACAATGTTCGTGGGTGATACTTTAATCGAGATTATAAACAAGTGTTAACATACCGGCAACCGCTGCAGAGTGCTGAAAAATAAAAGAAGTAAATCATTTTTTTTGATTTCGTCGCGGGTGTATAACATTGGACGCGCAATAACCTTTTTGTCATTGCCGTACTACATTCGGAGAAGAAAAATGCGGAAAGCGCGAGGTTGAAAAATCGCCGGCAAAAAATTTCTGTCGCATTTCTGTGAAAAGCAAAAAATTTTTTTCGCGGCGAGCGTGAAAAGTCTGCTTGACATTGCGCGAAAACTTTTTAAATTATTAGCCGTTGCTGCCGGCGCCAAGACTTGTCATGCAGTATAAATCGCGCGCCGACGCCGGCCAGTTTTTAAATGGAAAAAACAAGCCCGCAAATTGCATGAGAGCGCTGTACGGATGAGATTGGTCGTTTCGGATAAGACTGACGAGGGCAAAATGCAACTGCTCGGTCACATCAATGAAGATCAAGTGATGGCGTTGTATCTCGGCGAGCTGACGCGCGACGAGGAGCAGCGCCTGCATCATCACGTGTCGGATTGCCCCGGCTGCAATCGCGAGTTTTCGTTGTACCGGGAAATTCTCGGCGGTGTGGAAACGCTGGTGAAACAAATGGGCGGCCGGCACGCCGAGCTTTTGCGCACCTCCATCAAAAGCAAAATGCGCGCAAAACAAATTTATTATGAATTCGTGCAGCATCCGCTCACCGGGCCGCTGATGGTGGCCGTCACCAATCAGGGCGTGTGCATGCTGCAATTTAGCGAGCAATCGCCGTTCGAGATCGAAGAAATGCTGAAAAAGCGCCAGCCCGAAGCTTGGATCAAGCGCGATCAGCTTATGACCGCCGCCATCCGGCAGGAGTTGCAGTCCTATTTGCAGCGCAAGCTCAGCCGTTTCACGATTCCGATTGACTGGCGTTTTGTTGCAGGTGATTTTCAACAACAGGTGTTGCGGATCACCAGCCGCATTCCATACGGACAAGTTTATACCTACGGCGAAATCGCGAAAAAAATCGGCAAGCCGAAAGCGAGCCAGGCCGTCGGCCAGGCGCTCGGGGCCAATCCGATTCCGCTTCTGATTCCGTGTCATCGCGTCGTCGCCAGCGGCGGAAAGTTGGGCGGCTTTTCCGGCCGCGCCGGCGAAGCGGGAGTCAATCTCAAAAGAAAATTGTTGCAGCTCGAAGGCGTGCGCTGGTCAAACCAAGGTGAGAAACTGACAAGGCAGATAGAATTGTTTGCCGGAGGAATTGAGTAAAGCGTTCAATTCACAGTCGTTGCATTTCACCCAAAAACCATCGGAGGAGGAGTTATGAAGCTTAATGCCCCCAATCAAACTTTCTGGCTGGTGGCCGTGGTGCTCGGCGTACTCGGAATTCTCGGCAAGTTGGCGATTATTCCGGCGGCCATCATCACGGGCAATGCGTTTTGGCTCGTGGCCGGCGGCTTTGCCATTCTCGCGCTGACCACGATGATTAAAGGTGCTTGACGGCAAATGGAATGACGCCGCTCTCGCAGCAATGTGGTTGGAACTTTTCCGGCGCCGCGAGAGCGGCGGTGTTTGTTCATTTTATTCTTCGATCAAGTATTCCCCACCCATCGCCGTAAAACCATCCGCATTCGTATACGCCACTGACGGCGGATTTTTCTTCGCGCCTTTGATCGCCGCGCAACCCACTTCACCTTTTTTATTCACCGCGACAAATTTATCGTTGAAGTCGATTTTCACGCCGCGACGCTGATTGATCTCAACGATGCGCTTGCACGCTTCCAAACAGGCTTTAGTCGGATGCATGCCCTGCCGCATCAACGAGACAATGTAAAAGCTGCCGCAAGTGCGAATCACTTCCTCGCCGCGTCCGGTCGCGCCCGCGGCGCCGACTTCGTTATCGACGTACAAACCCGCGCCGATGATCGGCGAGTCGCCGATACGTCCGGTCAGTTTTCCGAACAGCCCGCTGGTGGTGGTGATGCCGGCAATATCGCCTTTCGCGTCGATGCCGAAAACGTTGATGGTGCCGGTGGGACGGCCGTTGCGATCTTTGTAGATGCCGTCCGCCGGCGGCAGCCAATCATCCTGATCGCT
>CAZVZZ010000060.1:0-13420 GCA_964631505.1 uncultured Cytophagia bacterium | reverse complement strand
CGGGACTCTTCAAACTCGCGGGAATTTTCGTCCATCGCTTCGGTGACGCCGTCGGTGTAGAAAATCAACACGTCGTCTTTTTGCAATTGCAGGCGATCTTCGGTGATGACTTTATCGAAAAGCTGTCCATCGTCCAGCCCGAGGGCAATGCCGTCGGGCTGCAAGATGCGCGGCCGCTCGCTGGCGCGCACAAAAATCACCGGGCAGTGGCCGGCGCGGCTGTACAGCATTTCCTGCCGTTCGTAATCGATCTGCGCATAGATGAGACTGACAAACGCCGTGCTCTCGATGCTGCGATACAACGCCGCATTCGCGTGCATCAGCACGTCGCGCGGCGAATGGTATATGCGACTGTAAGATTCGATGATGCCTTTCATTTCCGCCATGTGAAACGCCGCGGCCGCGCCTTTGCCGGATACGTCGCCAATCACCACGCCGAGGCGATCGGGATATTCAAAAAAGTCGTAATAATCGCCGCCCACTTCATTGGCCGTGACCGCCAGCGCCGCCACCTCAACGTTGGGCAATACCGGCATGCGTTTCGGCAGCAGTTTCATTTGCGCATCATGCGCGATTTGCAGCGTTTGCGCCAGACGCTCGCGCTCAATGGATTCCTGCCAGAGATTCGCATTGTCAATCGCCACCGCGGCCTGGTTGGCAAAGGCCTGCAGCATGTCGCGGTCAAATTGATCAAAACTCCACGGATCGCTTTTCGCCGAAAACAGCACGCCGAGCGGACGGCCTTTGGAAAGCAGCGGCACGCCGATGAGCGCGGCAATGTCACGTTTCCACTTCTTTAAATAAGCCGTGCGTTCATCGGCTTCAATTTCGTTCGCCAGAATCGGGCGGCGATTTTCAAGAATCCAACCGGTGACGCCGTGCTGGCGATCCAAACTGAGGTTGGCGTTTTCTTCTGCGCTCAAATTGATCGCGCTGGTGAGTTTCAGCTTGCCGCTTTTCTCGTCAAGCAATTTTAACCAAACCGCATCGGCCTTGGAAGCCTGCATCGCTTTTTCCGTAATGGTGCGCGCGAGATTATTGATGTCCAATTCCGATATGATGCTGCTGCTCAGCTCGCGCAGCGTTTGAATCTCGCGCATTTTTTCATCGAACAAACCCGCGGTCGGCAATTGCATCAGCAGCGCCAACAGCGCCATGCCGCTATAAATGGCGAAAAACAGAAACGAAGCGGAGATAAAATTATACAAAGCGATGCTATACTCGGCGTAACCGGCGCTGGCAATTTCACTCAAGGTCGCAATCGACAGCGCGACGGTGATTGCGCCTAAAAAGAAAGCGGCCCGTTTTTGCTTGCCGCTGAGATGGCGAATCCATTGATGGCGCGCGCCGTTGATCACCATGAAAAAAATGAGCGCAAACGACAACACTTTACCCGCAACCCCGTCGCTAAAAAAATTGTTCGTGTCGACGTCAAACAGAATGCGATAGCCGAGACAAACCGCGCCGGCGATGGCAAGCAGGCGAAAATTGCGTGCCGTGTCGCGCTTGCTTTTGTAAAAAATCAGGCTGCGCATTTGCGGCCACAGTCCCAACGTCACCAGCGCCACCAAAGGACTCATTAACGCTTCGGCATTGAGCAGATTCGCCAATCCCAGCAGAATGATGGCCGCGACAATTCCCCAAAATACGTTCAACAGCGCTTTTTTGATGTTGCGCTTTTCAATAAACTGGCTGGCTGCGATGGAAACCATCAATAACAGCATGCTTGCCACCATCAGCAAATCGCGAAGCGGCCGAATGAGGCGCGGCACGTAATCGCCGACGGCAATAAACACGCCATTGACCACGAGTACGAGAACGCTGGCGCCGCCAAAAATCAGCAGCGCAAGCGGCAACGGCAGCGGGCGACGAAAAAAACTTTTAACCTGCTGTCGTCGTCTGCCGCCGGCTTCCAGCAGAATTTTGCCTTTCGCCAGCGCCGCGCCGCCGGCCAGCAATATCGTTTGCGTGGAAGAGGTTTTATTCTTGTTCTTTGCCATGTTTGCAACGATGTTATTGAGCCAGGTTTCGTAACGCCGCCATCAATCGATCAATCTCCGCGACGGTATTGTAATGCGCGAGGCCGATGCGCACCAAACCGCCGCTGGCTTCGACGCCCAAACGCGTTGTCACTTCGAGCGCATAAAAATTGCCGTCCCACACGAAAATGCCCTGGTCGCCAAGGCGGCGGGCGATTTCTTGCGGCGATAAATTCGGCAGGCGAATCGCGAAAGTCGGTGTCCGGCGTCCGAAGTCCTGAGGCGCGGTGATGCCGTAAATTTTCAAGCCGGGAATTTTTTGCAATTCCGTGGCGAGATAGCGGCTCAATTGCAGCTCATCGTGTTGAATGGCGTACATCGCGCGTTTCAAGTCACGGCGTCTGCCGGAAAATTCGGTAAACGAACTCACCTCGGTTTGTTTTCCGATTTCGGCGAGGTACTCAATCGCAGCAGCGGTGCCGGCAATGCCTTCGTGATTGAGCGTACCGGTTTCAAATTTATGGGGCGGCTCGTTTTCCTGCGGGCGGACTTTGTACGGCGGCAATTTTTCGAGCGCCGCATATTTACCGTACAACACGCCGACGTGCGGGCCAAAAAATTTATACACCGAACAAGCCAAAAAATCGCACTCAATTTCCTGCACGTCGATGGGGCCGTGCGGCGCGTAATGCACGGCGTCCACGAAAATCATCGCGCCCGCCGCGTGCGCCAACTGCGCGAAATGTTTCACGTTGTTAATCGTGCCGACGGCATTGGAGGCATAGCCGACGGCCACCAGTTTCGTGCGCCGCGTCAACAATTTCTCCAGCCCGGCCGCGTCCAACGTGCAATTCTCCGGGTTCATATCCCACCACCGAATGACCGCGCCTTTTTCCTGCAGCGTGAGCCACGGCGAGACGTTGGCGTCGTGATCGAGCCGCGTCACGATAATTTCGTCACCGGTCTGCAACGTGGCGGCGATACTGCGGCTGAGATGAAACGTCAGCGAAGTCATGTTGTTGCCAAACGCAATTTCCTGCGGCGAAGCGGCGTTGAGAAAATCCGCCATCGCCACCGCCGCGGCGTCCAGCGCGGCATCGGATTTTTGGCTCGTCAGAAACAGCCCGTGTTTATTGGCGTTCATCTTGATGAGATAATCCGTCATCGCGTCAATCACGCGTTGCGGAACTTGCGTGCCGCCGGGGCCGTCGAAATAAATAAAAGGACGGCCGTCGGGCATGGATTGTTGCAGCGCCGGAAATTGCGAACGGAGTTGGTGGACGTTAAGAAGGGGTTCGGGCATGGTGTTCTCGGTTTTTCTGAAAATGAATTCAATAACAAATTTAAACACGGCTCAAAATTAACGACGTTACAAAATTCTCACCACCACCATCGTCATATCGTCATGCTGCGGCGTGGCGCCGGAAAAAATTTGGACGGCGTTGCGGATGTTGTTGATCGTATCCAGGCTGCTGCCGGCGAGGCCGTTGGCTAGAACTTCACTCATCCGGGTTTCGCCAAATTCTTCGTTGCGGCCGTTCATGGCTTCGGTGAAACCGTCGGTGTAAAACACCAGCATGTCGCCTTGATTCAAGACCAGCGTCTGCTCGCGAATGTTTCGTGCAAAGATGTTGCCTTGATCCAAACCGAGCGCGAGGCCCTGCGGGGAAATAATATGAGGATTTTGCTGTTGGCGGCGCAGCAACAGAATCGGATTGTGGCCGGCGCGCGCCGAAGTAAACGTACGCTGCTCCAAATCAAACACGCCGTAAATCAGGCTCACAAAAATACCGCGCTCGACGTTTTCATAAAAAAGCTGATTGGCGCGAATCAATACTTGCGCCGGCGAGAGATTTTCTTGCACGGAAGATTTAATGATGCCTTTGGTCAACGTCATATAAAACGCCGCCGACACCCCTTTACCGGAAACGTCGCCGATGAGCACGCCGAGACGGTTCTCGCCGAGCTTGACGAAATCATAATAATCGCCGCCGACTTCGTTGGCGGGAATACAAAGCGCGGCAATATCAAGCCCGGCGAGTTTCGGCAATTGGCGCGGCAGAAAGCTGAGCTGCACTTGCCGGGCAATTTCCAACTCGCGCTTGATGCGCTCCTTCTCCGCGAGGCGGTCAAGGTAATCCGGCTGCAAACGGCGCGCGTCAATTTCTGCTTTGCCAAAACGCCGAATGGCAAACCCGCCGAATAGAAACAACGCCGGCAACAGCAGCAATGCATACCCGTGCACCGGCGCAATCGCCTTGCTCGCAAACAAAAAACTGAATGCATGCAACAACAGCGGCAACGACAGGGAGGTGATGACCGTGGTTAAAAAATCATAACGCAAATAAAGCCAGGACAACGCCAGGCCGAGCAAAAAATTGATCACGAAAACAAAACTGAAAGGCGACCACTGCACAAAAGAAACCGGATTAAAGGCGGCGATCAACGCGGCCACCCCGGCGATGGCCCATGATTTTTGCAGGAACCGCGACAGCAACGAAATTAAAAACAGCCGATAAAAAACTTCGGCAAAAAACGCATAATAAATATTTTCGCCGAGCGCGCTTAAGGACGGAATAAAAGCCGACCAAATTTTGATCGCGTCCATCTCGGTGTGCGGATTGAAATAGGCCTGCGCCGGAAAGGCGAAACGATTCAGATAAATGGTAACACCGGCAAAGAGAATGCAGCTCCACGCGGCGCCCCGCCAAAGGCTTGCCCCGACCGGACGGAACCACAATTGCCCGCGCTGAACCGCCTCAAAGTTGAGCAAACGATCCTGCCCAAGATTCCGCATCAAGCTTTCGCCGGTGCCATAAAGAATAACGAACGCCAGCACGACAAAACCCGGCGCCAAAAAGGCCTGGAGAATTTGGACGAGGAACGTAACAGTGGCGTCGGTGAGAAAAAACAAAATCAGGCCCACGGAAATCATGATGCCGGCGGGCAATCCGGCTTTGAGGCTCAATTCGTCGGCGCGAAGTTTTTTGAAGAAAAAATAAATCACGCCAACAAGCAATAGCGTTATCGTGAACACTTGTCCCACAAGCTGAAACGTCCAGTCCGATTTTTCGGCGGAAACTTGCGGCGTGTAGGTGACTTGCCAGCGTTGAATGTGCTCGCCGCGCACGGTGGCGAGAAGCTGCGCATTCAACCCGACCATCGGCGCGGGCACCCGCCAAACGAAAGTGTGATCCAAACGGCTTTTCTGTTTGGTGATTTGGGATTTTTCCAGAGCGAAGCCGGCCGTGTCGTTAAGAATAGAAAAGGGAACGAGGCGCAGGGCCAACGCTTGCGCTGCTGCCGGGCTAAGCTGCGTGCTATCCTGCGGATATTCCGCAAACGTGTCATAGGCGAGAAGCCGCCCGTGGGTGTCGATCTGCAAACGGGCCTCGCCCACCATGTGTTTCACAAAAAACTCGGCCAGCTTTTCTTCCGAAGCGCCGCTGTTCAAAATGTTTTTCAACAACGGGGGCTTGCCATAACGTATGTTCCAAAAGAAGGCGGGAAGATTTTCATGAAAGAGGCGATTGGCTGCAACCGTGCCAAAATTGGCTTGCCCAAAAGCCAGCAGTGGTTGGTTGGCGCGAAAATCCATAACCGGCTCGAGGCGGGCGCGCGAGCTTTCAATTTGCGCGAGCATGCGCTCGGCTTGTTGAATAATTTCCCGGCGGGCAAGCGAGCCTTGCAAGCTCGCCTGCGGATACGTTTGCGGAAAAAACCAAATGGTGACTGCCAGGCCCACGGCGGCGAAGCACAGCAGCAAGAGATCGGTGCGTGAAATTTGAGGTGATGGCGCCATCGTCACAGCGTTGATAAAAAATAAAAATTTTGTTCAAAAAAGCCTTTGTCGTTATTGCGCCGTATCCACATCGATCGGCGAGAAAACTCGATCATACGTTCCTTCGACCCGGCCGCTGGCAGCGAGACGAACGAGGCGGCCATTGCCAAAATCGGCGACGAGACCCGAGCCGTCATACGGATTGGCGGCGACGCGTTCGGGCAGATCAAATCCTTTGCTGGTGAAAAGAAGACCGCCGGCGGCAGAAAGTTTGATGACGTCGCTGCCACGAATGGCGGCCGAAAAATCAATCACCCAACAGCCGCCGGAAATTTCATCAGCGGCAACACGATAGGCCAAACGAACGGCAAGCGGCGGCAATTGTTCCTCATCGCCATTGGCGGTCAGCCGCAAAATGCGCTGGCCGTCTGCGATCCAAACTTTGCCGGTGCGACCGTCAATGTCGATGTCCATCGGACGCTGCAGCGCCACGGACAGGGTGCGACGCCATTCGCCCGCACGTGAGAAAATCTGTACGCGCAACGTGGCGCGATCAAGCGCCCATAACTCCGAGGTTTGCGGATGCACCGCCAGCGCGACGAGTTTTTTGTAGCTCTCCAGCATTTTGCTAAGCGCGCCGGTGCTGTCGAATTTCAGCAGACCATTCGCCAAACTATCTGCAACCCAAACGCTGCCATCCGTTTGATCCACGGCCAAATCCCAGGCCCCCAAAATCCGTTTACTGTTCAATAGGCGTTGCCCACTAAACGTGACGCGTCCAAACTCACCGCCAAAGCGATCAAGCACCCAAACTTGACGGCGTCTCGCATCGATTTGCAAGCGCTGCGGTTGGCCAAAAGCCGCGGCGCGCCAAGTTTCGTGCTGGCCATCATGGCTCAACGCAATCAACTCGTTGGTGCTCGCGTCGGCCACCCAGGAGAAAGTCGGGCCCGGGGTGATACGGACGCTGTCGGAAAGCGGCGATTCAAAACCATCGGCAACGGCGGCAATACGATACACATGCGGCAAACCAAAAGCGACACCGCGATCGCGAAAGGAATTGGCCGGCGGCGTCTGCGCGATGGAAGAGAAGCGGGTCTCGCCTTCCCGCCGGCGGTAAATGCGGAAGCCGCTGAGGTCACGCAACACGAGCCGATCCCAGCCCAAAGTCACCGTGTCGCGAACCGAAGTGACGCTCAATCCGGTCGGCTGGCCCAACGTATTGGGGTTTTCCGGATCTAATGGATTGAGACGTTGACGATCGGCGCACGCAAAAGAAATGATAACAGCGGCACTGCAAAACCAGAAACGATATAAAGGGTTACAACGTCTGCTGCAGGGAAAACGCATACAAGTTACTGAGAGTTCAAAAAATGTTTCTAAAGCTTATGCCTGCAAGGTAATCAATTTGGGGAGGTAAGTCAAGCGGCAAGTTAGAAAAAAAAAAAGACAAAAAGAACGCGTGTGGTGTCGCATCCTTTTTGTCTTCAAAATTCGGCGTCAGTTTTTTTACGCGAGGTTTTGCGCTAAAATTTTGGTGCCCTCTTGAAAAATAACTTCGATCTTGTTGCGATTGTGAACTTTGGTGATCACCCCAACACCAAAACTCTTATGACGAATTGCCGGAATCGAACTATACTCGCCGTTTATGGCATAATCAACAACTTGCCGTTCTTCAATTTGGCCAACCAACGTTCCCCAATCTTTTTTACCTCGGCCCGTGCGCGTCATGCCGGTCGTCCGCCGTCTCTTGGGGGTTGCCGTTTTCACGGCTGCCGCGGCAGCGCTTTCGGGAGCTTTATAAGCATGCGTCGCGTTACAAATTTTGCAAATGACTTTGTTGAGTTTGCCATTTTTAACGACGGTCACAATGTGCCACGTGTCGGCTTTGCATTTTCCGCAATAGGCTTCAACGTCTTTGCCAACCATCGTTTCAACAGATTCTTTGCGCATGCGCAATCTCTCCTTAAATGTTCTCGGACAACTGAATGGGCGGTTTGGTAGCGGCAGTAAACATTTCTGTAATAATATTGTACGAAATAAATTCGACAAAACCAAGCAAATATTTACTTATTTTGTGAAGGTTCAGGATGGCTTCAAGAAAATTTTGCGCAAAAAAACCGTTGCCGATCGCCAAAAAATTTCTTAGCTTCAAACTGTATGCTACTTGACCATCAGCAAATCGCAAAATCGTTGTTCGGTTTTCGGGGCCGCCTCGTCTCCAATCATCGCATGAAGGCCGCGGCGGTGATGATGATACTTTATAACGCACCGCCCTCCCGCCAAGCCGGCTCGCAAACGCACGTGTTGTTGATTGAAAAGGCCCGCGATCGCTCGCGCCATTCAGGACAGTTGGCTTTCCCCGGCGGCAAAATCGAAACCGATGACCCCTCGCCCTTGGAAGCGGCGCTGCGCGAGACGCACGAAGAAATTGGCGTCGATATCGAACAGCTTATTTTATTGGGCAGCATGGGATTTTTTCGCACCCTCACGTCGGGTTTTGATGCGGCCGTGCACGTGGCCTGGGCGCCGGCGCCGCTGCAATGGACGCCGCGCCAGCAGGAAGTCGCCGCGGTTTATGAAATTCCATTGGCGAAGCTACAAGCGCAATTCAATCCGCATTTGCGCTTGCAACGGCGCACGGATTTAATGAATCTGCATTTTCATTGGGAAATTCCCGGCACGAAGCGCACCATTTGCATTTGGGGCTTGACGGCGCGCGTGCTGCATTATTTTTTCCAGATGCTGCACACGTAGGACCGGCGGCTTCAGCGGTCTGACAACGAACGGAGGAAGGACATGGTACTCGTCACACGGTTACAAAATCTTTTACTCGCGCCCAAAACCGAATGGCCGGCCATCAAACGCGAGGCGCTCAATATCGCGCAACTTTACGGGAAATATTTTTTATTTATGCGGCGTTGCCGGCGGTGGGATATGTGCTGAGTTTTTTGAGCACGCTGACCTGGGCCAGCGTGGCGTGGGCGCTCTTCAGTTACGTGGCATGGCTGCTGACGCTCAATTTCAGCGCGGCGGTGGTGCAACGGTTGGCGCCAACATTTGCTTCGACCAGCAATGCCAATTATGCTTTTAAACTGGTGGGGTTCTCCGCGACACCGATGCTGGTGGTGGGCGCGCTCATGTTTATTCCGGCGCTCGGCCCCATTCTCTCGGTGATTGGATTAGCCTACAGCGCTTATCTTTGCTACCTCGGCCTGCCGATCGTACTGCAAACGCCAAGCGATAAACTCATCCCCTTCACCGCGACCATCCTGATCACGGTGTTGGTGATTTACTTTTTGCAAATTTGGCTGTTGAGCCGAATTTTGGGCCTGGCGTTGTACCCGCTCTTCTAATATTCAGTATATGAAATCATCTTCAGCAATTGCTCACGGCTGATGCGGCGCGCATTAAACGCCTCGACTTGCTGCTTTTTAACGCGGCAAATAAGATAGCTTGGTCCTTCCTCCGGCGCATGGTCGAGATCGGCCGTGATCACAATATTATCCTGCGGCTGAAGCTGGCGCAGCGTGTGACCGTAATCCGCAATCACCTCGCTGAGCTGCTGTTTGAATTTTTTGTATTGGACCGCCCAATTTTCCCGCCGCTGTGCCGAGGCTCTTTGCAAATCGAGAACCCGTTTCTGCAGCCCCTCTTCCAAGACGCGTTGCTCTTCAACGGTTTGCCAAACATTGATGTGCGCCTCAGGCCCGAAAGTCGCGTTGGTAAAAAAAATCGCGCCAAAATCATCGAGGTAAATGCCGCGGGAATGACTCACGTTAAACGTTTGCTCGCGCGTGCGGCCCTGCAACGCGGTGTCGATAATCCGTGCCATAATATCGATTTCAGAATTTGCCGCGGCCGCTTCGATATTTTTAAAAATTAGGCGGCTCTTAAAATCTTCGGCCTTCAACCTGCCGCTGCGAAATGCCGCAATGTCCGCCTTTCGCGCAACCGCTAAAAGATCTTCTCCGCCGCTCTCCACGCTGCTGCGAGAAACCGCCTGTCCCGCCACGCTCAACGAATAAAACACATTGCCGATCCCGCCGGAACGATAAACTGCAATGCGCTCGGAATCATCCAACTGATCAATGGCATCGGCATATTTGAAAAAAAACTCCACCAGCGGCGTTTTGACGTCCTGCTTGTTTTCAGCGCGGTATTCATAACTCATCCCGCTACCTTCGCCGGCTTTGGCGCGCGACGCGGACTTGGACCGGCGTTGTTGCGCCACTTCTTCTTCAAATCGCCGAGCCTGGCCGGTAACGCTATAAATCGTCAATGCGCTGTTAACGGCATTGGGCATCAGAAAAATCACGCCGTAATCCGGCAAATAAATGCCTTTGGTTGAACCACCAAAACGAGTGAAAGCGCCGGAGGTGTTAAACACCAACCGGTCAAGAACCATGGTCATAATATCAAGATCGCGCTCCATCCGGGAGGTATCAAACGCGGCACTGACTTGCGCCTGTAAAGGCAAAAAAGAAAATAAGAGAATAAAAAGAATAAGAAAAATTTTCATAGCCGTGTCTTTCAGTTGTGCAGAGCACAAACCGCCCAGCATTTAACGAAAAAGCTGACGCCCGGCCGTCTGCGCTCTGCTCTCTGCGCAATGCGCGTTACTTCTGCGGCAATTTGACGGTTCGCAAAAATTGATTGAGAATTTGGTCGTTGCGCTCAAAACGGGAGTTATAATGTTGCTGAAATTCATTAAGCCCGCGGTCGACCAGCATCAAATCGATTTGGCGCTGACGATCGACCTCCGTGGCAAATTGCGTCAGCGTGCGGTTGAACTCTTCCCGTTGTTGCTGCTGGCTGGCCAGCAACATTTGCTGATATTTCTCGTTCAATTCCTGCCGGATCTGCGCGACAAGCTGCGAATCTGCCGTTGCTGGCGCGCTGGGGCGGGGCAAAAGACTGGTGCGATAGACGAAATTGCCGTTGTTATAAGAAATCTCCGTGTTCAATAACGCGCTGATAAACAGCACGCCGATCGCGATGCCCGCCGACAACCATGCCAACTTGCCCACCGCCGGTGCGCGCAGGTGGGCAAATTTCTCTTTCACGGCGTGCAGCCAACTTTGGCTTTCCTTCACGAAAACGAGATGCAAACGCGGGTCTTCGTTTTCCCACGCTTTAAGCGTCAGACTGGTGCGGCTCAAGGCTTCATACTCGCCGCGACAGGCGGCGCAATTTTGCAAATGTGCCCGCACCAATTTTTCCGTTTCCGGATCGCTCTCGTTATAAAGAAAATCCATTAAACTGATTTTAATTTCATCACACGTCATATAACATCGCCTCCTCATCGATCTGCCATTGCGCCAGAATTTTTTTCAGCGCCGACAGGCCGTAATACATGCGCGATTTGATGGTATTAACCGAAAGGCCGAGCGCCTCGGCAATCTCGGTAAATTTCAACCCTTGATACTCTTTCATGATCACCACGATGCGCTGCTCCTCCGGAATTTCCCGCAGCGCCTTTTCAAGAATCGCCTTTAATTCGTTGCGGCTGACGACGCGATCCGGATGCAACGCGGCTTCCGGCAGCAGCGTCAGCTCCGCGTGCGAGGTTTCATCCAGCGCGCCGCTTTCCTGTAAATTCTCCAGCGAGAACGACTGCCGCCGGCGTTTTTGTTTAATTACGTCACGGCAAAGATTGGCGGCGATCTGATAAATCCACGGCGAGAACCGCTCGCGATCTTTCAGCCGCGCCAAATTGCGATACACTTTGATAAAAACCTGTTGCGTTAAATCGCGGGCTTCATCACGCTTGCCGAGATAGCGCAGAATGAAATTGTACATCGGTTTTTCCCAGCGCCACACCAGCGTGTTGAAGGCGCTCACGCCTTCGGCGGAATTCGGCCCGGTCAAAAACTTGTGAATCAAATCACCATCCGTCATAATGGGTCCTGTGTCAGCTCATCAATTTAGACGAAAGCAACGGCAAAAAAGTTTTGCCACAAAAGCGCTGCGGCATGAACGCAAGAAAATCTATTGCTTTCCCGTCCGATTTTTTGTTATTTTCTCTTACTGCAACTGAGCGCATTTATTCTCAAGCCTGGCGATATCGCCGTTCAGATTAAAAACTTTCTGCGTTTGAGTACGTTGGCAAACTGGAAACAGTTTCATTCAAAAACCATGATGCTGAAAACCCTTCATCCACAATTCCCTTCGCGCTTGTCGGTGCTGCTCGTCATTTTCGCCGCCACCGCGCCGCTTTATGGAATCGTTGGTTTTCTTGGAAAAGCCGCCGCAAGCAAATGGGCGATTCTGCTCGGCGAACTGCTCATGCTGCTGCCGGCTTATCTTTTTTTGCATTTCAAGCAGTTCAACATGCGTAAAATTTTTCGTCTCCACCCGGTCAGCCGCAGGCTGGTGATTTTAAGCTTCGGTTTGGCGGTGGCCATTTACCTGGTGTTTTACGAGCTTGATCGGCTACTGCTGAACTTGTGGCAAACCGTGTGGCAGATCATGCCGCCGGCGTTTAGCCTGCTCGCTCCGGAAAATATGCAGGCGCAACTGGAGCAAACGTTGGTCGCTCACACCGCGTTGGATTGGGTGCTTATTCTTCTCGCGCCGGTGCTCATCGCCGGCGTTTTTGAAGAAGTCTTGTTTCGTGGATTTGTGCAAACCGCTTTTGAGCCGCATCATAAAATTTTTACGGCTTTGGCGATCACTGCCGCCATCTTCGCGCTCAATCACGCGGCGCCGTGGTGGTTGGCGCAAATTTTCTTGCTGGGCCTCGTTCTCGGTTGGCTGGCGTGGCAATGCGACTCCATCATCCCCGGCGCCATCGTCCACAGTCTGAATAATTTTTTTGCCGTCCTGCTCATCAATTTTAAAAATGAAACCGATTGGCTATTTTGGGAAAAGGCAAAACCGTGGTTGGGCGAAAGCCATCTGCATCCCGTGGTTTGGCTCGGCGCTGGCGCGGCGCTTTATTTCGGCTTGAAACTCTTCCACCGTTATTGTGAAGAGGAAACCGAAATCGCCACGTTTTTTAATTCGCCGGAATAAAAATTTTGGCCGCTTCGAAACGCACGCCTACCGATTCATGTAAAACTTCCCCGAACCGGCCGTATTGAAAAGCTTTTCAAACCGTTTTCGGCTTTTCCGCAATAACCTGGCTTTGACCCTACAAAATAGCGTTGTCATAACCTCGTTGTAAAACACCTTAGCAGTTCAGCACTCGGGCCACTGCTGTTTTTTCACCTCACTGTCGTTACAATTTAGCTTGCGCAGCGGGCGCAGATTACAATAATGTAAGCGCCAAGGTTGCCAAGGTTAAATTGTCAATGTTAATTTATTTTTTCAGCCGCCGCTAGCGCTGCGCCAATCGCGCCAGGGAAAGATGGGCGACTTCCGCCCACAGGGCACGATGCTGTTGTTTCCTGCCGGAACCAAGTCATGACGCAGAATCCGACGCACGGGCGGCCGCATAATTTCCTCCAATCCGTCGCTGAAAATGGAATTTCATGATCGGTTGGTTCATCGAAGGGAGAATCTGGGCAGCAACTATGAACCGTATCGTCATGCTCAACGAGGATTTGGAGTCGCAGATGCGCATGTATCTGGCGCTTCGTCCTCGCTACCGGATTGAAATTGCGGAAAACGAGCTTACGTTGATGCGTCTGCTGCGCCGTAAAAAACCGAGCCTGCT
>CAZVZZ010000059.1:0-13421 GCA_964631505.1 uncultured Cytophagia bacterium | reverse complement strand
TGCTAAAATGTGATTCTTGGGAAACTCGATTTCGGCTTCACAGAGGCGCGCCTTAAGATATTTCTCGGCGCATTGCTGGGCATGAAAACACACCGCGTCGTAATTCGGATTTTTGCGAACGCGCGCCTCGCGTTCCATGACCGCAAAATCGCCTTCGGCTTTGGCGATCCATTCAAACGTGATCGGCTTCATAAAGGATTTTTCCCTTGGTAAGGATTTCTCGCATAAAGCCGTCACCCATCTCCAAACGCTGGCGCACTTTTTCCGGCGAACGCACCAGCAGTTCCACTGGAAAAGGCGCGCGAAGCTTCAATTGCATTTCGACCGACTTCGCGACCGCGTCTCCTTCCAGCGGTGTAATGACCAACAAATCCACGTCGGAATCCGGTGTGGGCTGGCCGTAGGCATACGATCCGAACAGAATCACCCGTTGGGGCGAGAATTCTTCGCCCAGGCGTCGCGCAAATTCCTGAATTTGCTCCAGTGTGGTCGTCATGGTTTCAATTTTAAGTTTTAAAAATATTTTTCAATCTGCGTTCCCGGAAAATACTGCCGCAAAATTTCCCGATGCGAATAACCTCGCCGCGCCATTTCCATAGCGCCGTATTGACAGAGACCGAGTCCGTGGCCGAGACCGCGACCTGTAAAGATATAAAGATTTTTTTCAATTCGCAAATCAAACGCTGTGCTCTTTAACGTGTTCCAACCCAAAACGCGACAGGTGACGGCGCGAAAATCTTCGCCGGAGATGAGATGCAGTGCAGGCCCCATTAGCGCCAGCTCGCGCACGCGGCCATCTGTGCCTTTTTTTGAAATTATGATCCCGTTGATCGGCGCACCGAGGCGCCGTTGCCAGATTTCGTGCAGACTGACCGCGGAAATTTTAACGCGCCAGCGATAATGTGGCGAGCTTGCACAAAAATTCGAGTCGATTTGGCTGGTTAAATACGGCTGATCTTTTTGATTCGCCCAGACGCCGTTGTCATCCGCGGTGCGGCCGCCGCAGGTTGAGCTGTAGTAAGCTGCGATGGGCTGCTGCTGATAAACTAAAATTTCATTTTTGGTGTCAGCCACGGCCTGTTCGATTGGCGCCGTGACGCCGCTCTTACCTTTATAGGTTTGACAATGCGTGAGATCGCAAAATTGATAACCGCCTTCCGCGTGACGTGATGGATTTTTCGCCACAAAAGTTCGCGCGACCACGGCCTGCGCTTGCAACGCGGCGCGTTCAGCGTGCGGCATTTCCGCGGCTAAGATGCCGGCCAGATAAGCAGCAGGCGAGACCAGATTGACAATGCAAAGTTCTTTGCCGAGCGCATAAATTTTCAAGCCGCCGGAATAAAATCGTTTCAGGGTTTTAACCGGCGAGAGCGTTTGTCCTGCGCTCGTGATGACATGAATGGTATCACCGGCCGGCAAAGAACGAACGCGGCCTTTGCTTTTGATCTGTAAAGCTGTCGCCGTCAGCTCGATCCGGCATTGATCGGTTGAAAGCGTATCGGCGCGAATAATGACGGTCAATAAATTGCGCTTCCCGAAATGGGGCGAAGGTTGGACGGCGCTGATTTCTACGCGCCGAGGATGGAATATTTCAAACAAGCGCACCCGAACGCTTTGGGCCAATCCCGCCGTTGTCATCAACAGCAAAAAAACACTGCCGTAAAACGGAATGCTAAACACTGAATACTGACCACAGGTTACTTCACGATCCACCGCTCGTCCCACTCCGAAATTTCATATTGATTGGTCATCGGAAAATTGGGCGGCCGCATTTTTTCAAATCGCGGGTCGAAGCGAATGCGCGTGCCGTAGCGCGGCTCGGTGGCGGTGATGGAACCGGCGGAGAGGCTGCCGTAAATGTGCAGCGTGCCGGTGGATTTGGTGTAAAGATTGGGCACGCGAAAACTGCCGCGCGCCAAAACCGCGGCATAAATTTGCAAATCGCCCGGGCCGGTTATCGACGGCGCTGCCACTTCGATGTCTTTTGCCGAAACCAGTCCCAGAAAATCATCCGCAAGCGCCGCCTCCGGATTCTGCGCGTAAATCAAATCATCATTAATAATGATGTCATTCTCGCTGTAGATCAACACCTTGCCGTTGACCACGCCTTTGACATGCAGCCGGGCTTTGCTCTGGCCGATGATCGAATACGGCGCTTCCGAAAGTTGCACGCGCTGTTCACGCTGCGGCGAGGATGCCGTATGCCAAAGATAAGAACCGTCGGCGAGGAACGTGATCCAACTCTCTTCCGAAAAAATTTTGATCCGGCCGGCGCTGCGGCTGGAGTCCCGCGGAATGCCCATGAAAATGCGCGGCAGCGGAATTTCGGCGGCGCCCTCTTCGAGGCCGGCGAGAAAAACTTTGCTGTCATCGAGAAAAGCAGGCGTTTCGGCGCGGCGAATGGAATAACCGGCGGTGGTGACTTTGCCCCGGAACTGCGGCTGCGTGCCATTGCTGCTGCTGATCACCATCGCGCTGTTGCTGTGAAACCGGCCGTCGAATTCGTCGTTGTGCAAGGCCACGCGCGGATCCCAATAATCCACGAACTGGGCGAAATGCGAGAACGCGGTGCGGCGCATGCGAAACTGCGTGGTCATCGTTTCGCCGCCGTCCTCCGTGGTTACACCGACGATCAGTTCGTCAAATCCCGTGGCGGAAGAGGCTGGCTGATGGTTTAAATTAAACAGAAAGCGCTGCCCATTTTTTTCCCAAACAAACGATGAATCCAACGTGGTTTTTGCGATGGTTTTGCCGATGACCTCCGTCACTTTTTTCATAATGACGCGACGCTGTGACGCCGGCATGGCGAGCTGCCGTGGAATGAGTTTCGGTGTAAGATTCGCCGCTTTGAACACGGGGCGCGGAGGCTCGGCGGTCGATGAAAACGTCTCGGTGGCGGCTAATGAGGGGCCGCCGCTCACTTCCGTTTCCGAGGCGAAATCGGCAGGCGCGCTATAAGCGGCCGCTTGCGGCGAGACACTTTCATGGCCAGAGCCGATTGCGGTCGGCGAGCCAGGCGATTGCGCACCTCGATTCATCGGCGGTGTTGGCGCGCTTGTCATGGGGCGGTTTTCCGCCCAAGCGGCCAAATCAAAAACCACTGCTTGCAACCGCAGCGGTCGCGCGGCCTCGCGTGGGGTCCAGAAACAATTCACCCCGGCAACGAGGACAAGATGAATAAAAAGCGAAAGCCCCAGCGCCCAAAGCGGCTCCGGTGAAATTGGGCGGGCGTGGCGGAATTTTTTTTTAACCATGCTGCCGAGTTGCCTCATACCGATGACCCGAAGGTTAACAAGTCAATATATGGCGCGCGGACGCCATTGTCAATTCTTAAATTTAAAAACTTTGCTTGTTTTTTTAAGGCATTGTTGCTATTTTTATTGACGAGTTGCTGGGCGTTTGTGTTCATTACAGCAACCGCTGAAAAAGCATATTAACGTCAGGCTGTCTAACCCTATTTGAAAAGGTTTTCCCTTGACGCGCGCATTTGCCTTCCTCAACAAAAAAAATTTTCCTCAAATCGGCGTGGAGTGGAACGGGACGCGATACAATTTTTCGCGGGCGTGGGAAATTTTCAAGCAAATCAAGCTTGATCGCAACGCGCCGGATTTGCCGTTTCTGCAATTAATGGTGGAGTTGGATTTGTTTCATGCCGAAACCTTCGACGAAGTTTTTAACGCCATCAAAGAGCTGCGGCCGCTCGACGATCTGCGCTTGAAAGCAGATTTTCGCATCCAGCCGCCGATCAGCCGGCCGCAAAAAATTTTGTGCATCGGCCGCAATTACCATGAGCACGCCAAAGAGCTGGGCAACAAGCCTTCCGGCAGCGAGCCGGTGTTTTTCAGCAAATCGGTATCATCAATGATCGCGCACGAAGAGCCGATCCGGCTGCCGCGTTTTCCGATTGCCACCGATTTAAAAGAGGGGCGGGGCCGCATCGATCACGAAATCGAGCTGGCCGTGGTGATCGGCAAAACCGCGTCGAACATTGCGCCGCAATTCGCCGGGGAGTTTATCGCCGCCTATACGATTTTGAATGACGTTACCGCGCGCGAGCTGCAAAAGAAAGACACCGCCGCCGGCTTGCCGTGGTTTCGCGCCAAAAGTTTCGATACTTTTTGCCCGGTTGGCCCCTATTTGATTCCCACCGAAAACGTTCCGAACCCACAGGCGCTGAATTTAGAACTCAAAGTGAATGATATGATTCGGCAGCAAGGCTCGACCGCCGACATGATTTTTCCAGTCACCGAAATTGTCAGTTACCTGTCGCGTTTTTGCACGTTGCAACCGGGCGACATTATCGCCACCGGCACGCCCGCCGGCGTCGGCCCCATTCAACCGGGCGATATGATCACCGCAAGCATCACCGGCTTGGGCGAACTGGAAAATCCGGTGGTGTGATTTATAAAACGTAAAACGTAAAGCGCAATTACGTTTTACGAATTACGTTTTACACTTTATGTTTAACGCCAATTCACTATTTTAAAAAACATTTTCATGGAGAAACGCTGATGAAGGAGAAACCAGCAGGACAAATGGCAGGCAAAGGATTGCAATTTTTAATTTGTCTGTTGCTCGTGTTGTTCAGTGTGGAAGCCGCTTGGGCGCAGAATCGAATTAAAGGCAAGCGCCGCGCGGTTCCGGGTGAAGTTCTCATTAAATACCGCGCTATCGTTACGGCCAATGAACAGACCTCGGCTTTGCAGCGCGCCGGCCTGCAAGTGGTCAAAGTCTCGCCCACGCTGGGTTTTATCAAGTGCCGGACGAACAAATCCGTTGACGCCGTTATCGAAGAGTGCAGGAAAGACCCGAATATCGAATATGCCGAGCCGAATTATTATCTCTACGCTGTTGAAACCATTCCGGAAGGTGCGCCCTTTGCATTTAAACAAGGCGCACCGCGCATTCCGAATGATACGCGCTTTAACGAACAATGGAACATGAATAACAGCAACGACGCCGACATCGACGGTCCGGAAGCGTGGGCCACCCAAACGGGCAGCAGCGACGTGCTGGTCGCCGTCATCGACACGGGCGTCGACTACGACCACGAGGATTTGAAAGATCAGATGTGGCGCAATCCCGGCGAATCCGGCGGCGGCAAAGAAAACAACGGCATTGATGACGACAACAACGGCTATAAAGACGATTATCGCGGCTGGAATTTTGCGTCGGACAGCAACGATCCGTATGACGACAATCAGCACGGCACGCACTGCGCCGGTATGGTTGGCGCGACGGGCAACAACGGCAAAGGCGTTGCCGGCGTGAACTGGCGCGTGAAAATTATGGCGCTCAAATTTCTCGGCCGCGACGGCTCGGGCACGACGGAAGATGCGGCCGAAGCGATCATTTACGCCGCGAAAATGGGCGCGAAAATTACCAGCAACAGTTGGGGCGGCGGCGAAAATTCGCGCACGCTACAAGACGCGATTCAATTTGCCAACGATCGCGGTTCGCTGTTTATCGCGGCCGCCGGCAACGAGTCGTCGAACACGGATCGCACCCCGAACTATCCGTCGACTTACAACGTACCCAATGTCGTGGCGGTGGCCAGTTCCGATCGCAACGATGCGCTTTCAAGCTTTTCCAATTACGGCCGTTACACCGTTGATCTCGCGGCGCCCGGTTCAAGCATTCTCAGCGCGCAGCCGTTGAATCGTTATCAATTGCTCAGCGGCACGAGCATGGCCACGCCGCACGTCGCCGGCGCCGCAGCGCTGATTTGGGCGCAATACCCGGCGCTGAATATGAAACAAGTGATGGTACGCCTGCTCGGCTCCACCGACCGCAAGAATGCGTTCGTCAATCGCATGGCCACCGGCGGGCGTTTGAATATCGCGAATGCGTTTTCCAACAAGCCGTTGATCGCACTCACCACGGATTTGCCGTATACGAACAACGTTACCGGCCCGTATAACGTCAGCACCTCCGTGGTTGATGACGGCACCGTAACCGATGTCAAATTGGTGTATTCGGTGAACAGCACGACGAGCGACAGCGTGACGATGACCAGCAGCGGCAATGATTCGTATGCGGCGAGTATCCCCGGCCGGCCGTTGGAAACGACGATCAGCTATGCGATCGTGGCGCGCGACGACGCCAACAATCGTTCGGTGAGCCAGACGTATACGTTTAAAGTCACCAACGAGCAGCCGCCGGCAGAAGGGTGCTGCGGCGAACCGGCGTTGTCGTTTGAGGGTATGGATTCTTCGACGCGCTGGGCGGTCGAAGTTCCCGCGAACATGGCATTTTTCCTCCTGCCGCTGGTGTTCTTGCGGCGGCGGAAGAAATAAATTTCTTGTCTGTTTCAGCGCTGCCGGTTTGTTCAATCGGCAGGCTTTGACAGAAGTTGGCATTTCGAGCGCAGTGAGAAAACTTTCACCCGAAAGATTCCTCGCTGGCGCTCGAAATGGCCACGTTCCCCCGATTTATTTTTTAACAGTCTCCTGCATTTTTACTCAATTCTGACTTTCTCAATTCCCTCCGGCGCGGGCGGATATCGCAAGTCCAGGCTTTCTAACGCTTCCACGATGCGGGCGGAAATCACCAAATTGCGATACCACTTTTTGTTTGCCGGAATGATGTGCCACGGCGCCCACGGCGTGTTGCATTTGTTGATGGCATCGTCGTAGGCGTGCATATAATCATCCCAAAGCGCCCGCTCTTTTAAATCGGCCGCATTGAATTTCCAATTTTTGGTTTTATCGGCAATGCGTTTTTCCATCCGCGCTTTCTGCTCTTCTTTGGAAATGTGCAGGAAAAATTTTAGAATCGTCACGCCGTGATCAGCCAGCAGTTTTTCAAAATGATTGATATGGTCGTAGCGCTCGCGCCAAATTTTCTCCGGTACGAGATTATGCACCCGCACAATGAGCACGTCTTCATAATGCGAGCGATTGAAAATACCGAGATAGCCCTTCGGCGGCGCGTGTTGATGCACACGCCACAAAAAATCATGCGCCAGCTCGCGCGGCGTCGGCGCTTTGAAACTGGTCACCACACAACCCTGCGGGTTCACGCCGGACATCACTTGCTTGATCGTCCCGTCTTTGCCCGCGGCATCCATCGCCTGCAAAATGATCAGCAGCGCGTGTTTGCCCTGGGCATATAAAATTTCCTGCAACTCGGCCATGCGCTCGATATTTTTTTCGGTTTCCGCTTTCGCTTCGTCTTTATCTTTGTAGTTGCCGGTATGATCCGGGTCAAAATCTGCCAGCCGGATTTTCTCGCCGGGTGGAATCTGAATCGGTTGCTTCATTGCGATCTCCTTCAGTGAAATGAACAAGTGGCGTTTGCAATTTCAGACACAAACAGGAATTTCCGCGCAGCATTTTGCGCCAATCAAAAATCCTCGGAAATGAAATTTTAACAGGAAATCCATAATTGTCAAGTTTGAAAAAAATACGCGCTTTCCTCCTTGATTTTTCAACAAAATAGTTTTAAAATAATCCATCGCGGTTTTGAGGACGAAACTGTGACCCCATTATGACCACTGGATTTTGCAAAAACCACCCCGCAGTCGCCGCGCAACGGCGCTGTTTCACCTGCGCGCAATACATTTGCCCCGAATGCCGATTCCGCCGCCAGCATCACTATTTTTGCAGCGAGCGTTGCTACCGCCGCTTCGTCTGGCGCGTCAACCTCAATTCATTTTTTCGCCCGCTTGCCGAAACGCTGCAACCGTTGTGGCGCTGGCTGCTGCCGTGGGTCGCCGCGAAAGCCGGGCTGCGCCGATCCCGCGGTCTGCGCCGCGCCGTGAAGTATTATGACTTGCTCATCAGCCTCGTTGCCATTTTTTTGCTCGCTTCGCCGTTGATCGGCCTGGCCTTGCTCTGGCGTGAAAATCGCCAACTGCAAAGCCGCCTTGACCGGCTCGAGCACACCTGGAAAAATCCACCCAGTATCGCCAAACAGGGCAATGGTAATACCGCGCATCCCAACGGCAATGCTGTTCTTCTAAAAATTACTCGTCCGGCCACCGCCGTGGTGAGCGACCAGCAAATAGCCATCGCAGGTGAAGCTCCCGATAACCATATTATTAGCTTGCGTCAGGAACATCGCGTTTGCGCGGTCGCGCTCGCCAACGCCGGGCAGTTCGTTTTGCCGGCAATTAAACTGCAGCCCGGAACCAATCAATTTACGTTGCAAGCGTTTGGTAGCGACGGCAAAAGCATCGCACAACAAAATTTGCTGTTCACGTTCAATCCTTTGCTGCCGCTTTCTTTAACGAAAGACTTGAGCCGCGGCAATTTGACCCAAAAAAGAGTGGCGTTGACTTTTGATGGCGGCTCTACGGACAACGCGACGCCACAGATTCTCGATATTTTAAAAGAACAGAACTTAAAGGTGACGCTTTTCTTAACCGGCAGTTTCATTCAAAAATTTCCGGAAATGGCGCGCCGCATGGTGCAGGAAGGCCACGAAGTCGGCAACCACACGTGGAATCATCCCCATCTAACCACGTATGCCGCGGATAAACGCAACGCGGCGCTGCCAAACGTGACGCGTGAATTTTTGCAGGAGCAGCTTGCGCGTACCGCCAGACTTTTTGAAGAAACCACCGGCGCGAAAATGGCGCCGTATTGGCGCGCGCCCTACGGCGAACACAACGCCGAAATTCGGCAGTGGGCAGCCGAGCTGGGTTATCGCCACGTCGGCTGGACAAAAGGTCGCAACTGGCAGGAAAGCCTGGACACCATGGATTGGGTGGCGGACACCACTTCGAAAGCCTATCACACTTCCGAAGAAATTTTTTCTCATCTCATGAAACTGGCAGATGAAGAAACGACCGGCCTGAACGGCGGCATTATCCTCACGCATCTGGGCAGCCATCGGCAAGACGGCGATCACTTCTATACCGTGCTGCCGCGATTGATCACCGCTCTTCGTGAAAAAAATTATACCCTGGTCAAAGTTTCGGAATTAACCGAATAAGCCCGCGTTTCCTGTATCATTCACCGCCCAGCGGACAGCCGCTACTTTTTAAAGCAACACCTGAATCGTGCAGGAAATATCACCCCCGCCGTTTAAAAAACTTTCCTTAAAATATTTTCCGCGAATCCACTCTTCTCGGCTATATTTTTACGAGACAGCTACCACAGGATTTCTTGTTGCCGGGATGCACGACTTGACGACACTCCCGCTATTGATAGAGGATTTTATAATGACGACGAAACTGATTTTATATTTTTGTAACATCGCCGCCGTTTTAGTTTTGCTGCCAACGGCGCGGGCGGCGGAAGGCGTAAAAAAAGATTCCAGCGTCGCGTCGACACCGGGCAAACGCTTGGTGCTTTTGCCGCAAGCGCATTTGCAGCTCACGGCGGAACCGATCTGGGGCGACAGTCTCGAGGCGATCGTCACCGTGGCTGTACCTGATTCCTGCAAAAATCAACGTTATCTCTGCCGTCTTGAAGCCAACACGGCGCTGCGTTTAGTCACCATACCGCGTTATAAATGGGCGGTGAGCACTGACTCGCTGAAAATACTTTCCGCCGTTCCTTTGCAAATACGACTCGCACGGCAAAATGCCGGCGCATCTGCATCGGTCATAAAAATTCATTTTCAAAATATGGATCATGCGGCTCAATTATCCGGAACGGCCTCCCTGACAATTTTACCCGAAGCGGGACTCCGCGGCGCCTTCTCTCCAAAAATCGATTCGCTTGTCATGGCAACACCGAGTGTCGATAGCGCGAAAATTGCGCTGCCGCTCGCAAACACCACGGCTATTGATTCCTTGGCCACGGCGCAAGAACCTCATGCATTCGGGATTTTTTATGTGGTGTTGGGAATTGTGCTTATTTTCATGTTTGGCGGCATGAGTTGGTTGATGAAATGGTCGCAGCGCCGGCGCTTTCAAAGTATCGCAGCCAAAACAACCGCCACGGCTTTTCCGCATTTGCAGCATTTGCAACCGTCTTCCGCGCCAGAACCGGAGGTCCATCAACCTATCGTTGCCGAAGAAATTCCGAACGCAAGTGATGCTGCGGTCACGGCCACTGTGGAGACGCCGTCCAATTTACCGGCGGTGGTCGCAACAGAGCCGCCAATTGATTTGACCGTGCTCTCAGGGCAATTGCAAGAGTTGAAGCTCATGCTGCAGCAAATCATGGCCAATCAACAAGAGACCAAACAACGGCTCGCCCAAATCACAGCGGCCGCTGCATTGGAAGCGCCGCGCACTTCGGCGCAATTGGCGTTGTTTGACATTATTAACGATGAAGCCGCCGGTAAAAATGGCGAGGGCCATACCAACGGCAACGGTTCGTCAACGCGGCACGCCCCCGCGTTGCGCGCCACTAATTTGGCCGGCAAGATCATGCCCGAATTGGAGCCTGAGGAAGAAAAAGCTTCCATGCTCGTTGCACCATCCGGTTTAAGAATTTTCCTGGCGCATTCAGAAACTAAAAACGAGATTTCGGAAGAGCTGCTCCTCCACTGAAAAGAAAAGATCATGCGGCCAAACAATCATGCTGGTTTAGCCGCATTCCGTTTGAATACTTACGTTTTTAAAAATTTACGCCGGCCTCATTCCATGATCTGCAGCGTTTTAAAATCCAGCACCCGCCGTTTGTTTTTATAAGTCATCGTCAGTTTCTCGCTGCCGACTTCCGCATTGAGAAAAGGCCCGGCGAAGAGTTTGTATTGGGTCAAGTCGACCGGCTGGTCGTTCAGTTGCCGAATCTCGGGAAACGCGAAAAACATTTTTGCGTTATCGATATTGACGTATTCCACCGTTACTTTTTGCGGCTGCAATTGGGCGATTGGCCGGCGCGCGCGCAGCTTTTCTTGAAACGCCGTAAACGAGCCGCTTTCCGTTTGCGATCGCACTTCGATCACATAACCGTTCTGCAGTTGGTGGCTGCGCAAACGCCAATTCTCTTTCTCCTCGCGCCATTCGGCCGGTTGCAGCGGATACCAGCCAATAAAGGTCTCGCCCGCTTGACACATGATCCAGCCGGAAGCATCAACCAGGCGCTGATCGAGTGTTTTGGGAAAAAAACCGTTGATATGCTCTGCCGTCGTGCCCGCCGGAATATCATACAACACAAGCAAAGTATTTTTATGTTGGAACGTGCGTTCATAAGGTGAGCTGCTCGTCCATTTGTCTTCTTTATTGTAAGTGCCTTTTGAGCCGACGACGTCGGTGATAAGCGTTTTAATTTCTTCCGGAAAAAACATGCCCAACTCGATTCCCGACCAGTACGGATGCAAACCGAAAACCGCCGTCAATGGTTTGCCGCTGGTGAAACGCACGCTCCACGTGTGTTGTTGAATCGGCTGCAAAATGCCACCCTGCAACGAAGAAAGGCCGTAATCCTTCGTCATGTAGGTGTATTTGTAAACCGGCGGATTTTTCTCGGCGCCGTAGCGAATCACGTTGCGCACGCGTTTGCGTTCCTGGTGGATGTATGCCGTCGTTCGGTCGTTCGCTATTTGGTAAATTATTTCCGGCAAGTGGTAGCCGGATAGCGCCGGCAAAACGATCCAACTCGTTTGCGACGGTTCGCCGGTGTTGAAATACAAATAGGCAAAAGCCGAGGCCGGCGACAGCAAAGGTTTGTAAACCGCCGGCTCATAAATGCGGCTGAAGCCGCCGATATACTGGCCCTGTAAATGCTCCGCGGCAAAATCGGCAAACAAGTAATCTCTCATCATCGCGCCGCGTTTTTTCATTTCCGCGTCCTGCGCAAATTGCGCCAGCAAGCTCATGGACACCACATACTCCGGAAAATAATCCGGCGAATCAAACTCCCCCTGTCCGATTGTCGTCGTGATTTTTATCCAATGGATGAGATACGCCTTGGCCTCGTCACGATTCTCGGTCGAGCTTTTGCCGTTGTACCATTCCGTCCCGGGCAAATTCGGCCATTGCTCCGCCGCCAAAAACAGCGACGCGTAATACATGCACCAATGATTCTCCGTGTCGCCGCGATAGGGCGCGTACGTTTTCCACGCCCGCCGCATTGCCGCCTTCGCCGCCGGTGACATTTTATCTTTGCCGTGCAGATATGTTCCGATCACCGGAAACATCCAAAACATGTCACCGCTTGGCTTTTTCAGCAGCGTGATGATCGTGCTGTCTGCAAACGCCAAGTCGCGGCGATGCGCGTACTTCACCGCCGCGGCATAATAACTCATTTGTTTGGTCGTGTCATAAAACGACGTTACATACTTGACACGCTGGGCAAAATCTTTGAGATATTCTTCGCGCGTGGCGGTTTGAGCCGATAGCGTTTGAAAAAAAACGCTCAACCAAAGAATACAAAAAGTGACAAAACGCTTCATAAAAACTCCGCTATAAAAATCCGTTGGTTGTTGCTATCCGTTGGTAAATTTTAAGCGTTGCCATTTCAAAACGCTTGCACCGAGATCGTCCACACCTGCGCGCCGCTCAATCCGGCTTTGCGCCACGACCCGCCGCCGTTGTCCGAGCGAAAAATGCCGCTCCACGCCGTTCCCGCATAAACACAATTGCTGTTATGCGGATCAACACCCAGCGAATGAATGGTCAAATTCGTCAACCCTTCGTGCGAACCGGTCCAACTCTTGCCGCCGTTCGTTGATTTATACACCCCGGAGACAAAACCGCCGGCGTAGATCACCTCCGGTTGATTCGGGTCGAAGGCAACGGCGTAAAACGTGCTATGATTGACGCCAACCTCGCTCTTCGTCCAAACTTTGCCGCCGTCACGCGAAATATAAAGGCCGTGATTCTCCGTACCGGCGACGAGCATTTGTAAATCACGCGGATGTTGTGCAATGACGCGAATGTTGGACACACTCAAGCCAAGCCGTTGCCAATTTTGCGCGCCGTCCGTGCTCCGGAACACACCGCCTTCTGTTGCACAATAAACCACGTCGGAATTGGCGTGATCGATGATCACACTTGTGGAAAAAGGATCGACCAGTCCGCGATTCATTTGTTGCCAGGACGCACCGCCGTCGCTGGTTTTAAAAATTCCATACGCCGTCGCAATATAAACCGTTTGCGCGTTGCGCGGATCGATGCATACCGCCAGCACTTCGGTGATTTCCCAACCGGTCGTCACTTTCCAGCTTTTGCCGCCATCGAGCGTGCGATGCGCCCCATTGCCGGACGCGATATAAAGCAATTGCCCCCGCGCCGGCGCATGAACCGCCAACCCAAAGGCCCGAATATTTTTTGCACCGAGATGATGCCATGTGGTGTCCTCACTCGGCCGCTGATAATAAATGCCGGTCTGCGAGTTGGCCGCGCCAACCACGAACAGCCGGTTTGCCAGCACGCTGACGTAGATAGTAGACTCCTGCGCGTGCAACGGCAAATATAAAATTAATAAATAAACAAAAATTAAAAAGTTTTTTTTCATAAAATGTACAATAAGGGACTGTAAAAAAATAAACTTTACAATTGTTTAAATTTTTATTATATT
>CAZVZZ010000058.1:0-13886 GCA_964631505.1 uncultured Cytophagia bacterium | reverse complement strand
CGCGTGACCTAAGGAAAAGGCGATCCATGCCAGTGGATTGCCTTTTCCATTTTATTTCATACCGTGTGGGATTTAGTCGGTAGGCACCGAGGCTGTTTCTTCGAGCTGCCGGGAGATTTGTTCCGGGGTGGCCAGCGGCAAAACGATGACGAGCTGGGTGCCGCCGCGGGGCACGAAATTGATTTCCACCGAACCGCTGCTTTGTTGCACGAGCTGGCGAAGTTTCCATAAGCCCAAGCCCGGATGCGCGGTGGCTTTGGTTTTAAAAAACGGCAAAAAGACTTTGCTGATCAGCTCCGGACTGATACCGCGGCCGTTGTCCGTCAAAATCAAACGCACGCGCGCCTGGTCTTCCATTTGTTCGAGATGAATGACGACTTCGGTGGCTTCGGCTTCGCGCGAGTTGCGCAAGGCTTCATCGAGTCCGGCTTTGATTTTGGGAACGGCGTTGATCCACAGCGGCACCGGCAAATCCGGAAGCTTCAGAACGAGAATTTTATTCCAGCGGCGCGCTAACGCCTGGAGAATTTCGCGCAAATCGAGCGGGGCGGCTTGAACCCGCGCGAGATACGTGCCAAATTCGATGAGCTGGCGGAGAATGGCATTCATTTCGCCGGCGGAGTTGTGGGCCCAAGTAATGACTTCCAGCGGATTGACCGGCGTGATCTGGCCGGAATCTTCGCGGCGCGCCACGCTTTTGGTGAGTGCATTTTTCAACAAATCGAGATAGCCTTGAATGCCGGCGAGCTTGTTGTTTAAAATGTCCCCCATACCGCCGAGCAAATCCAACAGCGCGAGCTGTTTTTGATTTTCCACCAAACTTTGTTCAAGTTGGCGCTGCTCGCTCACATCTTCGCAAGTGAGAATGACGTAACGCAGGTTGCCGCGCTCGTCTTCAACGTTGCAGGCGTGAACCCGGCACGGAAATTTTTTGCCGCTGTGGTGCAAGCCGTCGATTTCAATCCCGCCCGGATGCAGCACCGCTTCGAGACGGCCGTTACCGGATTCGCGCACGCGTTTTTCTTCGCGCAAGGCCGCCCACAGCATGTCGCGCGTCATCGTTTCGCTGGCGAGCAGATTGTGAATTTCCGAGCCGCTCAATTCTTTCGGACGATAGCCGAATAACGCGGCGCCGGCCTGATTCACTTCCACCACAAAGCGCCGCGCATCCACCACCAACAGGCCGATCGGCAATGAATCTTTGATGTTGGCGAGAAATTCGTTGATCTCGGTTAACCCGCGGGTTTTTTCTGCGATCACCTGCTCCAGCTCGGTGGTGCGTTTTTGCATGTGTCGCAGCCGCCAGCGATGTCCGCCATAAATCAGCCCGCCCAGCAGCAACAAGCTAACGGCGGTAAACCAAAGCGTACGATAAAACGGCGGCAAAATTTTAACGCGCCAAGCCGTCGTCGTGGCGGAAGAAAAACCCAGCGCATTGGTGCCGCGCAGATGAAACGTATAATCTCCCGGCGCCAGATTGGTGTAACGCGCCGGCATGTCGTTCGTGGTGCTGAACGGGCTGGGATCGAAACCTTCTAAATAATACTCCGACCGGGTGAAGTTTTCGTCGATGAAGGACAGCGTGCGATAATGAAACGTGATGGCACTTTTGGCCTGTAATGACAGGTCTTGAGAAAACGGGTAAAAACGGTCGCCGGCGGTAACGCCGGCAAGGTGCACGCGCGGCGGCGGCGTGCTGCCGGGCAGCCGCTCCGGATAAAATTTGGTGGCGCCGGAAGCGGTGCCTAACCACAGATTGCCTTCACGATCGCACCAAGACGCGCGCGTGTTGCATTCATTGTCCGCCAAACCGTGAATGGCGCTGAGATGAAAAAACGGTTTAAGCTTTTCCGGCGCGGCGCCGCTTGCCGCCGGCTTTTTGAGAAATTCAACCAGGCGCTCGGTTTCAAAGCCGTCGACGCCGGAGTTGGTGCCGAACCACAAACGCTGACGCTGATCGGCGCGAATAAAGTAAACAATATCGTTCGCCAAGCCGCCGGCGCTGTTGAAGGTAAAAAATTTATCGTCGTCATAAAGCGCCACGCCGCCGCGCCGCGTGCCGAACCACAACCGGCCGTTCTGCTCTTCAAAAATACAATACACCTCATCCGCTGGAAATCCCGCCACGTGCCGGCGAAAGATTTTTTTCTCGTCGCCATTGATGAGCAACAAACCCTCGCGGGTGCCGATCCACAGCCGCCCACGGCGGTCGCGATGAATGGTGAAAACATTGTCGCTCGGCAGGCCGTGCTCGCGGGTTAATACGCTGAATTGGCCGTTGGCAAAGCAGGCGGCGCCGCCGATGGTCGCGAACCAGACTTCGCCATTGGCCGCGCAATAGATGTCATTGATTCGATCCGCCGGCAAGCCGTTTTGCCGGGTGAAAAGTTGGCCGCGCGGCAGCCGATCGATGAAATCTTCCGAGGCCAAACGCACCGCGCCTTGCTGCGTGCCGATCCAAACCGCGCCGGAAGGCTCGCGCTCAAAAGCGCGCACGATGTTATGCGGCAAGCCGTGACGCTGATCACGAATGACGAGAGAATCACCGTCCACAATCGCAATGCCGCCGCCGTTGGTGCCGATCCACATCCGGCCGCGGCGGTCTTCAATAAAACTGTAAACCGTGGCGACGGGCAGGCCGTTTTGCGTCACGTAATTTTCTAAATAATTTCCGAAGAGCTTGTAAATGCCGCCGCCCCAGGTGCCGATCCACAGGTTGTTTTCGTAATCGACGTGCAGCGTTGCAAGCTGATCGACGATTAATCCTTGTTGTCGGCCCAAGTGGCGCCAACCACGTTGCCGGCTGCCGCCGTTAGCGGCCAAATGATTCGTTGTCGCGTTGGACGCTTGCGCAAAAATATTCGGATCAAATTGCGTTAAGCCTTCCGTTTTCCCAACCCATAAACGGCCTTCATGATCCTGGGCCAGCGCAATAACGTTGGCGTTTTGCAACGGGGCAATGCGTTGGATTTGGCGATTCGTGACGCGCGCCAATCCTGCGGCCGTGCCGATCCACATTGTGCCGTCGCGATCACACAGCAAGGCTTGGACGGTATTGCTCGGAAGGCCGTCGGCAAGCGCCAGCGTTTCCAGTTGATCGTTGCGCCAGATATTCACCCCGGCGCGTGTGCCGGCCCAAATACTGCCATCGCGCGCGCGCGCAAGCTGCGTGATCTCATTCGTCGGCGCGCTTGGGGAAATTTTGGGGTGGATGGTCTCGGCGCCGGCCCAATAACCAAGGCCGCCGCGCGTGCCGATCCACAAAGCGCCGGCGCTATCGGCAAGAAGGCTGGTGATGTCATTAGAAGGAAGGCCGTTGGCAACGGTATAAACCCGGCAAGTGGAATCGCCGCGGAGCGGATTGGATTGGAGGCGAATCAAGCCTTTGTCGGTGCCCAGCCACAAGGTGTTGTTTTGATCTTGAACGATGGCGTTGACCGCGCAGTTAATCAAGCTGTCGGGCAGTGTCGGGCGCACGAAGGCGCGGCCATCATAACGGACCAGGCCGCTTTCATAAGTGCCGAACCACATGTAGCCGGCGCGATCCTGATAAATGGAAACCACCTCGCTTTGCGGCAGGCCGGTGGTGGTGCTGTAATTGCGAATTTGCAAAAATTGCGCAAACAGCGCCGCCGGGGCCAATATCGCCACCGCCAGCACGGAAACGAGACGCGTGTTTTTTTTCATCACGCTATTTAAAAAAAATAGACGCATCGTTTTTAAGCGAAGTTTGATTGCAGCGCCTGGTTTAATGGCGCCCGCCGCTTTCAGTCCGGCCCGCATAAATTTTTTGCGAAATTTCCGCGATGAGGCGGTTGGCCGTTTTTTCTTCCTGAATGCCCTTGGTTAAAACCACCAGCACGTACGGACGGCGCGGCTTGGTGGGCGAAAGCGTTTGTTGGGGAAAGACGATGGCGGCATCGTGAGTAATTCCCGTAATCCAGCCGGTTTTGTTGGCCACGCGCGTGCCGTGCGGCAAACCCGCCGGTATGCCGTCCCGAAATTTTTGGCGTTGCAAAATTGCCAGCATCGTATCGCAAGCCGTAGCGGCAGCTGCGCGTTTTTCCGCGATGGTCTGCAGGGTCAGCATCAGATCGAACGCGTCGGTTTGATTGTTCAGCCCGCGTTGATAGGCCTTGCCGTCTTCAACCCCGCGGCGCACCTGCATGTTGTTTGCGCCTAGTGTGCGCAGCGTTGCCGTCACGTTTTCCGCGCCCACTTTTTGCATGAGAATGTTCGTGGCGAGATTGCTGCTTACCGTTATCATTTGCTCGACGAGCCGGCGAACCGTCACCTTCGTGCCGAGGGCGCGATAAATCGTCGAGTCGCTGTCATCACTCAAATCCAAACGATACGGCGATCCGTCCACAATGCTTTGGAATTCATTTTTAATCAATAGCGAATCATCGAGACGGAATTTACCTCTCTCTGCCTGCCGAAAAACTTCGATCATCACCGGCACTTTCATGGTGCTGGCAGCGTGCAGCATTTGCTTTTCGTTGAAAAAAAACTCGCGGCCGGTTTCAAGATCGCGATAGGCAACGCCGATTTCAGCGTGTAAGCTGTCGGCCAGTTGCCGGAGGTGGTTTTGCAGTTTGGCGAAGGGGTTGTGGGCGGTTAAGGTGAGATTGGGTGCAGGTATCTTGTGAGTCATTGGCGGCAGCGTTTGCAGGTGGACTTGAAAAGCGCCTGCGGCCATCGCATTAAATCTCTTTTGCTCCCCATCATGTCGATGCTGATCAGCCGGCGCCTGGCGCCATAAGCCATGCCAGCCGACGCCTCCTAATATCATCAAGGCAAAGAGGGCAATTCGCATATTGATTCTAAGATCATCAACCTCGGCACAATGCAATGTATAATATGAGAATATAAGAGAATTTTTTAAAAGGCAAAAGGTATTTTTTTAAAATTTTACTCGTCAGGCGTAACGCGACAAAACCAAATGGCAGAATGATTTTAATTATCCTGCCGTAAAATCATTCTGCCATTAAAAGCTTCGCAGTTTTATCGAAGCAATATTATATTTGTCGCAAAATTTCATCGGCCTCGGGAAACCGTCCCACTTGTTTTTTGGAAAAGATTTTCTTTCCGGCGGCCGAAATTTCAAAAACGCCGCCGCGGCCTTCGAGCAGCTCGATTTGCAGATCGGGGCGTTGCTGCTTGAGTTGGGCTTCCAAACTGGAAGCGCGCGGCAAATAGTTTCACACGCCGCAGTATTCGATGACGATTTTCATGCGCGCTTTTCTCCTCAGCCTTAAACCAACATGCAAAAAAATTTGGAGCCAAAACAATTAAAGTCAAAATGATTGACCCCATGTCATCATTTTGACTTTAACTGTTTTGACCGATAAAAATGGCGCCGGCTTACACCAGCACTTCATCACCCAACACGCGCTCGCGGCTGCGGCGCCGTTTGGAAACCGCCGCGGGAAAATCCTCGTACTCGCCTTTGAGGTTTTCCGGATTCAACGACTGCAAATCCGACGGCACGAAGCGGCCGTCTTTGCGGATCAACTCGCTGTCGAACCAAATCTCGCCGCCGCAGAACTCCGGCGTTTGAATCATTACCATGTCCCAATGAATCTGCGAGCGGTTGCCGTTGTCGGCGTTTTCGTACGCATTGCCCGGCGTGAAATGGAACGAGCCGGCAATCTTCTCGTCGAAGAGAATGTCGAGCATCGGGCGGGTGATGAACGGATTGAAGCCCAACGCAAATTCGCCGACGTAGCGCGCGCCTTCATCGGTGTTGAAAATTTCGTTCAACCGCGCCGATTTCGTTGCCGAATCCGCGGTGGCGTCGATGATTTTGCCGTTGCGAAATTCCAGCTTGATATCCGAAAACGTCACGCCCTGATAGATCGTCGGCGTGTTGAAGTGAATGACGCCGTTCACCGAGTTGCGCACCGGCGCGGTAAAGCATTCGCCGTCGGGAATGTTGTATTCGCCGCCGCAGGGAATGGCCGGAATGTCTTTGATGCTGAATTGCAATTCGGTTTCCGGGCCGAGGATGGTGACGCGATCGGTGCCTTCCATCCGCTCACGCAGCGCCTGCATGGCGCGGGTCATGCGATCGTAATCCATCGTGCAGACGTCGAAATAAAAATTCTCGAAGGCCTCGGAGCTCATGCCGGCCTGTTGCGCCATCGAGGAATTGGGATAGCGCAGCACCACCCATTTGGTTTTCAGGCGAATGTCATGGTGCACCGGCTGAAAAATATGGCGCTGCAAATAGCTCATCTTGATGCCGGGCACGTCCGACATTTCGCAAATATTGTCGTTGCCGCGCACACCGATGTAAGCGTCCATGCGTTCCATACGGAATTTTTCGATCTCGCCGAGCAGATGGAACGCCTCTTCGCCGTACTTGCGGTACATTTGCCGCAAAACTTTATTGTGTTTCAGCTCGACAATCGGAATCGCGCCGCGCTCCACCGCGGCGGTTATCAACTCGTTAACAAAGGCATCAGGAACGTCGAAGGCTTCGATCAAAACCCGCTCGCCTTTTTGCAGGCGCGTCGAATGCGAAGTCAACACCTCTGCCAGCCGTGCAAATCGAGGATCAGTCATAACACACTCATCACAGTTGAAGTTCATGGCGCCGTTGATCGCGCGACCGGCCCGCCGTGGATAAGACTTCCGCGTCTCTCCCAAAGAGCAGCTACCGCACATCGAACGGCATAATATAGTAAATTAATGCCAGTGAGTCAACATCGAAATACCGGCAAAAATATGAAAGCGCAGAGAACAGGATGGCAAATTTGTGGGACGTATATAAGGAAGCAATATTGGCAAGCGGCGTTTGTTTCCACTACATTTTGTTGACCACAAGTACAGCCGGAAGATTTTAAGTTCCCCGGAAGACGCTCTGTCATCCAGCCCTTACTGACAATGACTCACCCATCTGAGTCGTTGAGACACTTGTCACCTTTCAGTTATTCAGGACAATTCATCTGCAAGTATCAGACCAATATTTTTACTATCAAGTAAGTCTTTAATTTTCATACGATTGTTTCGTTTTTTCCATGCTTTCCAAATATGCTGTGCCTGTTCCAAATTGTTAACTTTTGATACAGTCCACGACCATTTTTGAAATTAAGCCGGTACAGGCAGAATTAAAGCCTTCGCAACGGCAACGGCACCGATTGTTGCAAACGCGAATTATTCCTTGACACCCTCGTTAAAAATGATTATATTTTTTCCAATTTCGCGAGGGAGAGAAATAATTTAGACGCAGGAAAGCGAATTGTCTTCTCGCCATTTTTTAGGACGCCATTAATCATCGGCGAATGCTTTTTCTCTCTCAAAGTTTATCTTAGCCCCGAATGGGGCTACGTCGTGAAATTTAAAATCGGTTTTGTCACACCAAAAGTTAGCGCGTGAAGACTTCGCCCGTTGGGCGCAACAACGAACAGTTTTAAATAAGGAGAGAGAATGCCCTCCAGATTTACCGATCGCCTGCCTATTGCCCTGCTTCATCTTTTCACGTTTTTACTGATTACGTTTTTCACGCTATTCTCTTCCGCACATGCCGGCACCACCGGCAAGCTTGCCGGCCGCGTGACGGATGCGGATAACGGCGAAGGCTTGCCCGGCGCCAATGTCGTCATCGACGGCACAACGCTCGGCGCCGCCACGGACGTGAACGGCAACTACGTGATACTCAATGTGCCGCCCGGCGTTTACACGGTCACGTTTTCTTTTATCGGTTATCAAGCCGTGCGCGTCAAAGAAGTCCGTGTTAGCGTTGATTTCACCACGACGCTCAATCAAAAGCTGAAAGCCACCTCCGTCGAAATCGGCATCGTGGAAGTCATCGGCGAACGCCAGCCGCTGGTGCGGCAGGATTTGACCAACACGACGGTTGCGGTCAATTCCGAAACTATCGACAACCTGCCGGTGGACGCGGTGCAGGACGTCGTGCGCTTACAATCCGGCATCACGGTCGATAACTCCGGCAACATTCACATTCGCGGCGGCCGCACCAATGAAGTGGCGTATTTGATCAACGGCATCAGCGTCGCGAATGCATTCAACAACTCGCAGGCCGTCGGTATTGCCACCAACGCGATTGAAGAGTTGACGGTTTCCAGCGGCACGTTTTCCGCGGAATATGGCGACGCGCTCTCCGGCGTGATCAATTTCGTGACCAAAGACGGCGGCCCGAATTACAAGGGCAATTTGAAATTTTGGACCGGCGACAACGTTTCCTCGGACGACGACAGCTTGTTTGAGAACATTGGTGACATTAATCCTTTCAACAACAGCCGCACCGAAGCGACCCTCTCCGGGCCAGTGCCGTTCACCGGCGGCAAGCTGACGTTTTTCACCTCCGGCGTTTATGTTGACAACAAAGGTTATCTGTATGGCAAACGGCTGTATTTGCCGACTGATGGTTTGATCATCGATGGCTCGACTTTACGCATCGACCCTTATGGCGACGGTCAACCTTCCGGCGACAACAGTTACGTGCCGATGAACAAGTTTATCAGCACGAATGCGACAGCCAAGCTGAGTTATCGCGCGACGAATAAAATTAAATTGACTTACGACCTGCTGTTTGATCGCGGCCGCAGCCAGAGTTTCAGCCGCGCGTACAAATACAATCCAGACGGCCGGCCAACCTACCGCAGCACCGGGCAAAGCCACAGCCTCGGCTTGACCCATGCGATTGGCAACAAGTTTTTTTACACACTGAAAGGCGCGTACAGCGAGAGCGTCGATCGCGGTTATGTTTATGAAGATCCTCGCGACCTGCGCTATGTGCCGAGCGACCTGGCCACGGCCATTCCCAACATCGGCTTTCTCGCCGGCGGCACGGATTTGAATCATGATCGCCTGGATGCGCGCACGATTAATGTGAAATTGGACGCGGTCAGTCAGTTATTGAGCAATCATGAAATCAAATTCGGCGCCGAAGCGCGGTTGCACCGGCTGGAACGCGAATTTTTCACGCTGATTTATGACACGACGATGGTGAAAAATGGGCAACCGCCGATCGTGCCGTATCGTTCCTTGAATCCGGATTACACCGATTACACTTTTTATTTGCGCCGGCCGCAGCAGTTTGCCGCGTATATTCTCGACAAAATGGAATTGTCGCGCACGTTGATCCTCAACGCCGGCCTGCGTTTGGAGTATTTGGATACCAAAGCGAATTACAACACCGATCTCGTGGCAAACGTCGATAATCCGGACGCGCCCGAGAATCTGCAAAAGGCGTCCTCGAAAATTCGCCTGTCGCCGCGCATTTCCTTCAGCTATCCGATTACGGATCGCGGCATCATCCGTTTTTCTTACGGGCATTTTTATCAAATGCCGACGCTGTCGAGTTTGTACCGCAATCCGTTCTTCGAGTCGTACAATTACATCGTTACGCCGACGTACGGCGATCCGAATTTGCAGCCGGAGCGCAGTATTCAGTATGAAATGGGCTTGCAGCAGCAGCTTGGTGATGATTTCAAATTCGAGCTGGCGGTTTATTACAAGGACGTGAATAATTTACTGCAAACGCGGCAGGTGCTGGCCGGCACGGTCGGCGACCGCGTTTTCAATATTCTCACCAATGTGGCTTATGCCAACGTGCGCGGTTTCACCTTTTCGTTGTTGAAACGCCGCGCGGTTGGCAGCCCGTTTTCGGCGTCGTTGGATTACACTTATCAAGTCGCCGAAGGCAATCTCTCCGATCCGACCGCCAATTTCTTCGACGCGAAAAGCGGCAAGGAAACCGAGCAGACGTTTGTGTTTCTCGATCACGACCGCACACACACGCTCAATGGCACATTTTCGTTGGGCAAGGCCAACAACTGGAATCTGAGCGCGCTGACGAGCTTGTGGCTGGGCAGTCCGTACACGCCGGTGCTGCCCGCATCCTTGTCGCCGGTGTCATTCCGTGAAAACTCCGCGCGCCGGCCGACTTTTCTTAATGTCGATTTCCGTGCGGAAAAGTTTTTTAAGCTGGCCCAATTCGATTTTTCCGTTTTTACGCAGATTGAAAATGTTTTCGACATTCGCAACGAGAATTTCGTGTGGAGCAGCAGCGGCAGCGCGCTGTCGGCGATTGAAGAAAAAACCAATGCCAGCGCGTTAAAATTCGTCCGGGAGCAATTCAAGGAGAATCGGCATTTGTTTCCGCCACTGAGGGAACTGGACGATTTCTATCGTCGCGCCGAGTGGCTCTCGGAACCGCGCGAAGTGCGGGTGGGGTTTAGCGTGTTATATTAAAATTTACGAAACACATGCGGAAGTTCAACATCACCGGCAAGGTCATTCCGGAAAAACATTATTACGTCGATCTCGCGCCGCAGATCAGGAAACTGATGGCGCTGGCGAAAGATGGAGCTTATTTCGTCATCAATCGGCCGCGGCAATTCGGCAAAACGACGCTGCTGGATTTTTTCGCGCGCGCGTTGCAGGCGTCAAAACATTACGCGCCGGCGCTGCTGTCGTTTGAGAGTTTCGTGCAACGCTTCGATATGACGGAAGCTGAGTTTTATCACAACGTGGCGCAACGCATCGTTGAAGGATTACAGACGGTAGCAACTGTTCCGGCTGATTTCAAAATCGATAGCCGCAATGATTTTTTTGTTTGGTTGCGTGAGACCTGTCAACTGTTACCGCGTAAACTCGTTTTACTCATCGACGAAGTTGACGCCGTGCCGGAAAACACCGTCGTCGGTTTTCTTTCCGGCTTGCGCGAAATGTATCTCGCGCGCGACCGGGCGCCGGCGCCGTATGCGGTTTGCCTGGTGGGCGTGCACGACATCAAAAACCTCAAAGCGCGCTATCGCGAGGAAACACAATCCATCGGCTCGGCGTCGCCGTTCAACATCGCGATCGACTACGAGTTGCCGCCGTTCAGCAGGAAAAACATTCAGCAGTATTTTCAGCAGCACACCGAGGAAACCGGGCAAGCTTTTGATGAGAAGGTGATTCTGCGCGTGCAGCAGGTGACCAGCGGCCATCCGTGGCTGGTGTCGATGCTGGCGCGCCTCATGGTGGAGGAGTTGGTGCGCAATCGCAAGCGCCAGATCCGGCTTGAACACGCCGAAGCGGCCATTCAAAGGCTGCTGGCGGCGCGCAATCCAAATTTTGAAAGCCTTTTTAAAAATGCCCGCCGGCCGCAGTTTTTTTCGATCGTGCTGAATTTGCTTAAAGGCGAGCGGAGCGGTTTCAATATTCTCCGCGACGACATCGATTTGGGCGTTAAATACGGCGTCTTTGCGGAACGCGACGGCCAGCTCGTAATCGCCAATCTCATTTACGTCCAGGCGCTTTATCGGCATTTTGAAGAGGAGATCAAAACTTCAACCGTTGGCGAGATTGTGATCGGCAATCGCCTGCATGATAAACGCGGGCGATTGGATTTTCGGCGCGTACTCGATAAGTTTCAGGTCTTCATGCAATCCAAAGGCGCCGACGTTGCCAGGCGACCGGAGTTTGAAGAAGTTTTTGGCCAGCTCTTATTGTTGAGTTATTTGGATATTTTAGTCAACGGCAAAGGCTGGACCTTCAAACAGGTCCAATCCGGCGAAGGCCGGATCGACGTGGTTTGTTGTTATAAAGATCAGAAAGAAGTGGTTGAACTCAAACTCTGGTATGGCGAGCGCCGTTATGAAACCGGTTTGAGCCAACTGGTAAAATATCTGCGCAGCGAAAATTTGGATCGCGGTTATCTGGTCGTTTTTGACCGGCGCACCGCTGCGACCAAAGAATACAGCTTCAAAGAGCACAAGGTTTCCGGCAAGAAAATTCTGGCCTGGGTGGTGTGAGTCTGGTAGCTCGTTGCTGGTTGCTGGAAGTTGAAGAGGGCATTAGGCGTTAATGCCATCAAACCCGGAAAAAATCTGAAAGTTTACACACGGATCAAAAACCCACGCGGATTAAAAGCGTTTTCCGACTGCGTTTTTTCCCGGGTGCGCTGCCGCCGGGTTAAAGTTGTTTTTCAATGCCTGCAATTTGAAACGAAACGTCGCGGGTTTCATTAATTAAATTTTTGGATGAAAGTATGAACTTTAAATTGCCTCGTTGTTTGCTAATCACCGTCATGCTCGTCACCGCCGCCTTCGGCCAGGAAAAAGAATTCAAACACATGACGCCCGCCCAGCAGCGGGAGTTCATGGACAAATGGATGAAACAAGTGCGCGCCGCGCAAGAGCGCATGAAAAGCCTGCGCAAAAGCGCGCATCATCCCGGCCATGAAAAAGAGAAGCGCGTTATCATCAGCGGCAACCAGATCACTACGGTGATTTATAATTACGGCTCGATCTCGCGCCCCGGCATTGCCGATCTGGATTTGCAATGGCCGAAAAGTCCGGATAAACGTCTCGGCTATGCGTATGAGTTTGGCCCGCTCCTCGCGGCGGAAGTGGTGGACGTCAACGGCGATACGGTTCATATTGTTGATGACGGTTTTATCCTGGCGGCGGACGGCGACTACCAGCCAGGCACGGCCGTGAAATGGGGCTGGCAGCCACAGAAAGGTTATTCCGATCCGAACTCGCCGGAGCTTGCCACGATTACGGCGAAGGACAACAATCGCGATGGCAAGCCGGACAGTTGGCCGGAGGCTTGGTTTAATCCGACGCTGGGCCGGTACGTCTGGCCGGCGTTTCTCGGCGACGACGCCACCGCCCCGGATGAAGAAGCTTATTATAAGCTGGATGATGTCAGCAACGCCGAGTTTAAATATTATCCGTTTCCGAACGACACGACGCTGCGCGGCCTGGGCGTGGAAATGGAATGCCGCTTCTTTCAATTCAACAATCCGCTCGCCGAAGACATCATCTTTTTCGTTTACACCATCACCAATTTCAGCGGCCGCGATCTGGATAAAGTTTACCTCGGCATGTTCGGCGATCCGCACGTCGGCGGCGCCAATGATTTTGCCGATGATTACGCCGGCTTTATCGGGCCGCTTAACACCAGCTTTCCGTTCAACGCGCGCAACATGCTGTACGCGTATGATCAAGACGGCCGCGGCCAGGGCGGTAAAGCCACCGGTTATTTCGGCTATAAATTTTTGGAAAGCCCGACGCTCAGCGATGATGGGAAAGACAATGACGGCGATCAATTGATCGACGAAAGTCCGTTCAACGACGCCGGTGTGTTCGCGCTCGGGCCGATCGGCATTTACGGCCAGCCGAAATTGCACTGGTCCGGCGATGAAGACGGCGATTGGAACGCGGAGTTTGACGATGTCGGCGTCGACGGCATTGCGGCGACGAACGACTACGGCGAAGGCGACGGCAAACCCTCGCAGCTTTTTTTTATCGACACCAACGCAAACGGGAGATACGATTTCGGCGAGCCGTCATCGGAATCGCGTTTGCCGCGCATGCGTTTCGCGGGCAGCGAACCGAACTTCGGTTTTCGCGATATTGCCGAATCTGATCAACTTGGCCTCACGAGCTTCAACGCTATTCTGTTTGGCGGCAACAATCGCCCGAAAAATGACGAGTTGATGTGGGAAAAAATGAGCGGCAATCTGGAGAATACCGATATCGAGCAGGGCGCCGACAACGTGTTCATTTACGGCTGCGGCCCGTTCAAGCTCGCCGCCGGCGAGAGCCAGCGTTTTTCGATTGCGCTGCTGCTCGGCGATAATTTGCAAGATCTCGTGCAAAACGCCGAAACCTCGCAACAGGTTTTTGAAGCCGATTACCGTTTTGCCAAACCGCCGTTGAAGCCGCGTCTCGTGGCGGTGCCGGGCGATAAAAGAGTGACGCTGTATTGGGACACCCGCGCCGAAACCTCATTCGATCCGTTTCTCGCGCGCGGCACCGGCCAGCAGGCCAAAGGTTTTGACTTTGAAGGGTATCGCATTTACCGCAGTGAAGATTTTTCTTTTGATGACACTAAAATCATCACGGATCAAAACGGCTTAAAAT
>CAZVZZ010000057.1:0-14353 GCA_964631505.1 uncultured Cytophagia bacterium | reverse complement strand
CCGCGTCGCACAATGAACCGCACATGCGATTGAGAATTGAAGTTTGCAGCAGAAAGTTCTGTATGTGCTCCGGCTGGCGCTGAAAGACTTCTTCGATGAGATAATCCAAAATGTAGCGATCGTCGCCGGTGAAAGCTGTGATAAAAGCGGAGACATCGTTGCGACCTTGCAGCGAGAGCGCAGCGAGTTGCAAACCCGCAATCCAGCCCTCGGTGCGATGATCGAGCGCCGCAATATCTTTTTCTTCGATGCCGATTTTCATCACCTCGTTGAGAAAGGCGGCGGATTCAGTGAGCGTGAATCGCAAATCGTGTGCGCGCAATTCCGTCATTTCGCGGCGGACGCGCATACGTGCAAGCGGCAGCGCGGGATCGGCGCGGCTGGTGATGATCACATGCATGTTGCGGGGCAAATGCTCCAGCAAAAAGGCCAGGCCTTGATGAATCGACGGCGCTTCGATGACGTGATAATCATCGAGCACAAGCGCGAAGACGTCGGGAAAAGCAGTGATCTCATTCACGAGATTGGTCAGCATGATCTCGAATGCCGGCGGATGCGGCGCCTCGAGCAAAGCCTGGGTGTGCTTTCCCAAATCGCTCTTCAACATTTGCAGGCTCGCGACAACGTAACTCCAAAAACGAAGCGGATCATTGTCGCTTTGATCGAGCGAAACCCACGTCACACAGCGCGGGCTGCGTGGAATCCATTCGCCGAGCAGGGTGGTCTTGCCGAAGCCGGCGGGCGCTGAGATGAGCGTGAGTTTGCGCTGCAGGCCGTCATTCAATTGATCGGTGAGGCGTGTGCGCGAGACGAGATCGACGCGCGCCGGCGGAATAAACAGTTTGGTGGCCAGCAATCCTGCTGGAAATGAAGCCACGCGTTCAGAAGCAGTGTTCATGAAAGGTACGAATTAGGAGTGCCATTTGACTCAAAGGCTCTCTATTGGGCAGTAGTTTCAGCCAAGAGCCGCCATTTTGCCGCAATAAAATAGCATACAAAAATTAAAAAGTCAAATACTCCTTTTCGATTTGATCGAGAGGCAAGCCTGCAAAGCCGCATATCGATATATGGTTTTCATAAAACAGCGATGCGATGAGAATTCATGAGATCGGCCTCCCACACCGAGGGTACGAATCCGGTTTCACGTGGATGATTGAATCAATTAACCGGATCAAACCCCTCGTGAGCTTGAGCAGGATGCAATCGAAAATAGTGCAGTTACGAAATCTCCTTGCAGCATAAACGGTCTGCGCTTATATTTGAATAACCGTGCTTTCGCGATATTCGCGCTGGCGCGATTCATGTGGTGCTGTTTAACTGACAAGGAGCAAACATGTTCAGAGCTGATTTATTGCAAAAGAAAATCATCTTGGTTACCGGCGGCGGTTCGGGATTGGGTTTGTCGATGGCCAAACGTTTTGCGGAATTGGGGGCGACGTTGGTCATTTGTGGGCGTTCGCTCGAACGGCTCGCCAGCGGCGCGGCAGAAATTCAACAAGCGGGCCATGGCCGGGAAGTTTTTAAGTTTCCCTGCGATGTGCGCGAGTTTCAGGCCGTCGAAAGCATGATGGCGGAAATCGTCGCCAAAGTCGGCCTGCCGCACATTCTCGTCAACAACGCCGCGGGAAATTTTCTCGCGGCCACCGAAGAATTATCGCCCGGCGGTTTTGATGCGGTGGTGAAAATCGTTTTGTATGGAACGTTCAATTGCACGCAGGCGCTAGGGAAGCAATGGATCGCGCAAAAATCTCCGGGCACGATTTTGAACATCGTCACCACTTATGCGGAGAATGGCTCGGCGTTCGTCGTGCCCTCGGCCTGCGCCAAAGCCGGCGTGCTGGCGATGACGCGCTCGCTTGCGGTGGAATGGGGTGCTTACGGCATTCGCCTCAATGCCATTGCGCCGGGGCCGTTTCCAACTGAAGGCGCATGGAAGCGTTTGTTTCCCAGCGCCGAGTTTGGCGAGCAATACAAAAAGCGCGTGCCACTCGGCCGCTTCGGCGAACACAGCGAGCTGGCGAATCTCGCCGCGTTTTTGGTGAGCGACGGCGCGCCGTATGTCAACGGTGAATGCGTCGCCATTGACGGCGGCGAAAGCATTGCCGGCGCCGGACAATTTTCGCAACTCTTGCAGCTTGACCGCGAGATGCTGAAAAAAATGATGCGCCAAATGCGCGGCACGTGAGGCCGCCTGAAGCCCGAATTTTTAAAAGGGCCGGAGAGAATTAGCTTCCGGCCCTTTTTAATTGCCCAATCGATGCAACGGCATCAATGAAAACCCGAAGCCATCAAGCGCCGATAGTTTCTTTAAGCGGCGTAAAAATTTGCTTGATCCCGGCTCGTCCGGTTGATGGCGATCCCCTCCCCATCATGCCAAGCTTTCGCTGACCATTAAAATTTTCTTTTTTTTACAAAAAATTGTTCTGCGATTATCTGCATGACCACTTTTTGCATGTACTTATCCCTTGTAGTTTTGAATTTCAATCTGACACAACCACTTAATTTATAACCAGCCTGCGGTGCAGGTGCAACGTGCCGCGGGCGGCTTATTTTATTCGGTGTTGTATTCAAGTGACAGTTGCTCACGGACAGTGACAGCTTGCGCTTGGAATGCAGGTTTGGCTAATTCACGAGGGCAACGTTTTTCGCGCTGTAGGGATAGGGCGTATCAAACTGATGACAGGAAGTTATAACCGTAGGAGGCTTTACGATGAGCTGGTTTAATCGTGTCCTTGATGATTATTTCGATGATGACCGGAAAGACAGCAACGATCCTGATTTGTATGATGACAACAATCAAATCGGCGATCCCGGCAATCCCGTGTGGGATGGCAGCGACGTTCACTCGACGCCGTTGGGAACCGACCCCACCGTGCCCGATCCGAATGAAGTCAGTTCGGACTGAAACTGGTTTGCCCGTCTGGCCGTGAGAATCGCCCCGATTTTCCCCGACAGCCAACTGTCCCGGCAAAATCGGGGTCTTCTGCGAGACGACGAACAGGGAACAACGTGACGTCGTCTTCTTCCAACCCGAAGTTGCTCTGCACCATTAAAATATCGAAGCGCCACGCGCGGCGATGAATCGTAGCGACGAGCGGTTTTAATTCATGGCAGGGACGCCTCAAATCACCATTCTTCAATTGAGGCGAGTTGATCATGGGTCTTTGGCGAAAAGTTTTCGACGATTATTTTGACGATCGTGCCGGCGAAATCAGCCGCAACAGCATCGTCGATAGCGATTGTTATGATGAACACAATGAAGTGAACGATCCCGGTAATCCGATCTGGGAAGGCAGCGAGGTACACTCGCATCCGTACGGCGATGATCCGTATCAGCCGGATCCGAATGAATTGAATCAGGATTGAATTGGGCCAGCCTCGGTAATTTTTCAGCGCGGCGGCGCTTTGCGTAGCAGCCGTTTCCGGCGATGCAGCAGGTCTTTTTTGTAAGCCGCCCACTCATTCCTCCGCCCCAGTTCCTCCTGCAACTGTAAATTGCGCAACGCGTGCTCGACCCATTCCAGGGCCACAGCGGCGGCGCGTTCGCGATGCTCATGGTGTTTGGCCAACTCGATATAAGGCAAAGGATGAAAAGCCATTTGCGCAATGATCTGGTGCCAAATGCGATTGGCCTCTTCATGCCGGCGCTGGCTCTTGTAACATAGGGCGAGAGCGAGATGATCTTCCAAACCGGCGGGCGATTTTTTTTCAGTCAACAGTTGCTCGAAGAGCGTTGCACTCGCGGCAAAATCACCGAGCTGACGATACAACAACGCGACGCGCCGGAGTTCGTGTGGCGTAATCGGCGCGTCGTTATCCTGGCGTAGTGGCTGTTGCACAAGCTGCCCGATTCGCACCAGCAGCGCCGCCATGCTCACGATGTCCTGGCGATTATGTGAAAACACCTCCGGCAGTTGCATCGTCTCGCCGTGGCGCAAAAAATCAAAATAAATTTGCGGAATCAGCGCGCCGGGAATGTCGTGGCTGCGCCGTAATTGCAGCACGCGGCTCTCCAGCCCGCCGAGCGAGCAATCGCCGAATTGCTCTTTCCACAACCGCCGCGCCGCGTGCAGCACGTCGAGGTGTAGCAGGCGCTCGAAATCAAGCGGCAGGCGATTGAGCACCGCGCGCGTACGCAACAGGGGAATATCAAAACTCTTGCCATTAAACGTGACCAGGCCGTGATTTTGCGCAACTAAGCTTTGCAATTGCGTGAGCATCGCCGTCTCTTCCTGTGGCCCGCGCAAAAAAAATTGCCGCACCACGAATGCTGTTTCATCAAACTGGCCGACACCAACAAGAAAAGCCGTCGTGCCCGTCCCACCGGCAAGCCCCGTCGTTTCCGTATCTAAAAATAATGTTCGTGAGAGATCGAGCCTGGTCAGGCTCGCATCTTTGCCGGCGATCGCCAGCGCCGTGGCAGCCGTTTCTTGAATGTGTTTGAGCCGAACGTTGCCGTGTACGTTGTGCAGCGGAAAACGCCGCTCGACCACGAAGCAGCCGTTGTGCTCATTGCCGCCGAGCAAATCCTCCAACGCGGTGCCGGGCCGCTTCGTCTCCGGCGTTGCCATCTTCGGCTGCACGCGATCCAACTCGCGGAGTTTTTCTTTGAGGGTCATGAAAATATATTTTCAAAAAAGACTTGAATCGTGTTTTGCAATTTCGTATTTTGCGGTTACAAGATAACTGCAATTTTTTAAAAAGGTGCACTATGCCGGAAATTCAAGATGAAGATCAAGTCTTCGAAGCGCCGCAGTTGCCCATTCCAAAAGTAGAGGCCGATCCGTGGTTGCGCGACGAGCGAACTTTTTTCCTGAAACTTCCTGAGCTTTTAAAAACTCTCCGCGGGAAATGGGTGGCAATTTATAATGAGCAAGTTGTTGAAGTCGGCGACACGCGGCGCGCAGTGCTCTTGCGTTTCGTGGAAAAATTTCCCGAAGCTGAAGTTTATATACAACTGGTTGATGAAGAACTTCCTGTCGTCAAAATGCTTTCTCCGCAAAAGGGGAGGAAATGGCAGTGAATTTTTTCTATAATTACAATCGTCAGATTGACCCGCCTGCACCTTTCGTTAATATCGTTGTACAAAGTCGCAAAGCACGCACAATTTTCGTGAACAATCCGGCCTTGATTGATCCGGGCGCCGGTTGCTCGGTAATTACCCCGCAAATGGCGGAACAATTACAGCCGCCGCGCACCGGCACGATTCATGTTTCTGGCTATAAAGGCAAAGGTGAATTTACCGCCCTTTATCGTGTTAATATTGAAATTCACAACTGGGTTTTTCGCGAAGTTGAAGTCATTGTCGGCAATGACAATTATGCGATAATTGGCCGCGACATTCTCAATCATTTCGATCTCCGCCTTAACGGCATTGACGGCAAGCTGGAATTTCTGCGTGGGCCGCAGGCGCAAATCGTTTTTTAAGCCCCGCCGCGTTTCAACTGCGCTTTATAAATTTCCCGCAAACGCAAAAACGTTTTCTCATACTCGCCGCGGCGAAAGTCCGCGAAGCTCCACGGATAGGCCGTGAAATGCCCTTTCTCGTAATGCAGCGTCAAATCCGCCCAGATGCCATCGGCAAGATAAATTTTTTGGCCGTTGTATTTCGCCGAAGCCAACACCAATTTGTCCGGGTCAAGGTAGCCGGGATCGAGATTCACCCGGCGTTTGCCATCAACGGCTAATTCGTTCTCCAAAGCATTGGTCGCCAATTTAACCCGCGCGAGCGCGCCGGGTGAAATGAGCGGCGCGAATCCCCAAAAGCGCCGCACGATCGGCGCCCCCATTTCCGGAACATAATAATCGGTGAGTTCAAACGGAAAATTTGGGCTGGTAAAATCGAGCGGCCCGAATTTTTCAATGAGCCGGTCACGCGCAACGGTGAGAAGATCTTCGTCGGAATAGAGCGCGGCGATGATGAGCTTAACCGGCGGCGGTGAGTTTGGTACGGCCATGTTAAAATACAAATTTACAATTTTAAATTCTCACCGGCCCATTTCCAATTCAAGTCCTGACCGGCGGGACGGCTTTACGGGCGCAGCTTGCGCTGCGATTGCGGACAGCGCCTGCTCGACATATTCCGGGGCGATGCCGAACCATTGTTCGATCGTCGCGTAGTAGTTGCCTTTAAGCGAAACATTGCGCTTGCCGTCCAAGCTGGTGATGCGCATAAAATCCTTGCGAAGATAGATCAACTCTTCGTTGGTCGCGCGCGTCAGGCACAACGCATGCATGCTGTTACGGTGAAATGACGCCTGCCAATGTTGCAGAAACTCTTCCGCTGGCGTCGGGCGATCGCAAAAACGATAGCGCCATTTCATTTCCTGCCGATTGAACGTGAACACTTCATAAGTCTCGTGCGCTGGATTGAAGCGCAATTCGACGCCGGTAAATTCCGTATGGTAGAGCCGCGGCCGGTTCGGATCGAGCGCCAGCGGTTGGCACAGCAGATAGCCGGGATCGACGAGGTATTTCCCGCCGTTTAACAGAACGATCATCGCGCAATGAATATTTTTTCCCGCCTTCATATCAGCCATGACAATATAACAGGGAAAGCCGTGGTGCAGAAGAATGGCCTGCAAAAAAAACGTGAGCGAAAAACAGGTTCCGCCGAGGCGATGGCGCAAATGATCTTCAATTACCTCCTCCGGCAGGCGCAGCCGTCCGGCCTCGTCCGCGCCGTGGCGATGAAACTTGATGATCTTGCTTAAATTTTCATACGGCAAATTGGCGAAACCGGCGAGAATATTTTGCAGCAAAATTTCATCCGGTTGGCGGCCCGGAAAAATGCCGTATCGGCGCCGAAACAAGCGCACTGCTTCGTCATGCCGGGCGGCGTCAAGGACAAACTCCGGCACGGCCGGAGTCTGCCGGGATGAAGGGAGCGCTATCATTTTGTGTCTTTAACATTGATCATCGGCAGGTCACTATTCACCTCAATCGACACTTCATACTTTTTCTGATTGTGCTCGATCAGCGCCTTCCACAGCGAATCGCTAATGCTAACCACGCGCTTACCGGAAACTTTGCCGGTTTCTTGCGCGGTGCAAACGGTGAGCAGCAGATGCTCGGCCGCGGCTTTTGACTCGGCTTCGATATAAGGATAAACGCCGATATCCGGCGGCACGTTGTGCAAGCCCGTGCGCAACACGATTGCATTGCTCGCGTGAACGGAACCGGCGAGACTCGCTTGCGGACGCTCGATGCGAAACGCGCTCTTTTCAAGCTTCGCGAGTCCCTTGCCGTCGCCGTTGTAAATTTGATAACGCAGTTGCACTTTGGCCGCGGCCGCTTTCAATCGCACGCGATCAAATATGAGTAAAATATTCGGCTTCACAAAAATCATCGAGCGACGCACCAAATCAACCGCGGGATTTACGAGATGATACGCTTCCGTCGCATCGCTGGTGACGACAAGATGTTGCGGCGAAGGTTGGTAATCGATGATTCTCGCTTCGGCCCACGAGGCGTTCGTGCCCTCATGACCGTCGTGATATTGATGGCCTTTGCCGTCGATGAGCACCGCCGTGTGCGCTTCGGTTTGCCGTAGGAGCCAATGCGGCAACGTGTAAGAATAGGCCGCACCGAATGGATCGTGCAACAGTCTTTCGCCGTAAGCTTTAAAAATAACGCTGTTGCGATCCGCGTGTTCGTGATTTGCCGGCATACCGCTGCGCAATGCAACAACGCTGCTGCGTTCGTCCCAGCCGCTGCGCGACACCACCCAATCGTTGGCAAATCGCGCGTCGTACAAATCCGGCCCGGGCGTTTGCGGCGCGACCGTGGGATCGTACCACATAATCGCGTAATGGCTGCGAATTTCGCCGACGGCGGAAACAACGTATTGCGCAATGGAATCGCGTTTTTCGCGCGCGACCCACGCCGCCACAGAGGTGTCGCCGATGGTCGAGGCGTCGCCGAAATTAACGGCATCGTTCGGCTTGCCAACAGTCGGCATCGACATTTGCAGCGCATAGCGCACGGTGCCGGCGTTGTTGATCAAATGACGCTCATCGATGCCGCGTTTGCGATAAAGCACCTCGAGAAACAATATAAGGTGCAGTGCGGTGTAGCCCCAATAGCTGACGCCTTCCTCATAACTGCCGTCGTTGCCAAACATCGGCGCAAAGGCGCGCGCACTTTGCAACGCCAACTCGACCCAACGCGGCGCTTGTGGATGTTTGTCATACAACGCACACCCCGCCAAGCCGAGTCCGGCAATGGGAATGACTTTGAGATTGGTGGAATTGAGAATAATCGGCCACCGGCTAAGATCAAAGCGAAATTTGTAGTCGCTGTCGGGATCAAAGCCCCAGCCGCGCACGCGATCCGGATGCTTCATACCGTACAGCGTGCGATAACAGGCGGGCGCGCCTTTTTCCGCGATTTGCGTTTCCATCTCACGAATCGTCTCGGCGCTTAAAGCCTCGCGGAGCCATTCGGCAGCGAAACACATCGCGATGGTCGTCTCCGGCGCGCGCTGCAGGCCGATGGTGTGCTCGCCGCCTTCAAGAAAATAATCCCACTTTTTGAATTGCAACATCCGCTCAATCGCCAGCTTGGCGACGTCAAGATGTTTTTCATCTTTGGTCAACAAATAAACAAACGAGCTGCGCTCCAGCATCAGGCGCGCTTCCAAAAAATGTTTGACGTGATTGACCAGGCTTAATTCCTCACGCAAAAACTTTTTGTCTTTTTCAAGATCAGCGTTCCGGAGCGAATTCCAATACGGCGCAAAGCGCGGATGCTTGATGGTTTCCTGCAAACGGGGCAAATCTGCGGTGTCAAAAAGCAGGCCGCGTTCGGCCTCGGGCGATGAGGCCTTCGCCTCCAACAGCGACCACGGACTGACCGCAAGGCTTGCCGCCGTCAACGTGGTCCGTTGCAAAAATTCTCGACGGGTTGTTTTCATGGCGAAAAAGATACACAAATGTTCTGGGAAAGTCAAGCCGCAAATGTCGGAAAAATTATCCCGGTATAAACCGTCCGGACGCTCGGAGCGCCCGGACGGTAATCAACCAAATTATTACCTTGACTGAAAGATAGAGATCGCCTATATTTTGACATGAATATCGAAGCATTATATCTAAAAATTTTAAAAATGAAAATCTTGTCTATGGCGTGCTGCAGTATCGCGTTATTAATCATTACCGCCACAGTTTTTGCTCAACCAGCCACGTTGGTTGCAAGCGCCGCCATTTCAGTGGAATCGCAACACGCCGGTCTTCCCGTGCTAATCGACGGCAAACAGATCGGCGTCACACCGTTGCGCCATTGGCCGTTGCCGCCCGGCAAACACGAGCTGGCCGTCAAACGCACGCGTCCGGAGAGCTGGCTCGACTTTGATTGGACGGAAAGCTGCTCGTTGCAAGCCGGCGACACGGTAACTTTTGTCACACGCTTTCAGCGCGGTTATTCGATCAACTCAACGCCGTTTGGCGCGGAAGTTTGGGTCAACCATATTTTGCAGGGAACCACGCCGCTCATCGTGCGACTGCCGGAAGGAGAACTTGCGAATATTGAAATCCGCCACGCCGGTTATCAGGCCGAACAGTTGCAAGTTGGTAACAGCGCCGCAGAAATTCGCCTTTACGCCGTCGAACTCAAACGCGAACAACATCTGCCGTCGATTCAGGAAGTTGAAAAATCCCGGCGCCGTTTGCATCTGCAGCGTAATCGCCGCCTTTCGTTGGCCGCCGCCGGCCTGAGCCTAGCCTCCGGCATCACCGCCATTTTGTTGAAAGATAAAGCCGATCATTTCTACGATCAATATCTCACCGCCGGCTTGCCGGAAAATCGCGAGCGGTTTTATCAACGCACCGCCGATTATGATCGTTACGCCGGTATCGCTACCACCGTGTTCGAGGCGAGTTTTGCCGTGTCGTTTTATTATTTTTTAAAATCGACGCGTGAGTGAGTGAAGCGAAGTTCGGCTTGCGCACGGAGTTATCGGTAAATTAGAAATCCTTTGCGCGCAAGTCGAACTTCGCCCCGGCGCGGGAATGAGATGAAAACGATGACGGCCACGATCAAACAAATGACCGCGCCGCCAATCACCGCCGGCGCCGCGCCGATTTTTTCGGCGACGAAGCCAATAAGCAAATTTCCCACCGGCGAAAGGCCGCCAAAAGAAAACGCATAAACGCCCATCATGCGGCCGCGCAAATGATTCGGCACCCGCCGTTGCAAAGAGCTGTTCGCATTGATATAAAACAGAATGACGCCAAAACCGGCAACGGCAATTGCCGCCAACGCCAAATAAAAATTTTTTGCCAAAGCAAACACCGAAACGCCCGCGACGAAAATTAGCACGCCGGCAAAAAGCAAACGCCACGAAGAAAATCGATGATTGATGGCGGCAACCAACAAGGCACTGCCCAAGGCGCCGAAGCCGCCGGCGGACATGAGTTTGCCGAGCTCCACCGCGCCGCCTTCGCGTAATTGTGCGGCAAAGGCCGGAATCAATATCCAGAAAGACCAGCCGAAAATCGTCATCACGCTCACCAACAGCAGCAGGCTGTAAATTCTCGGCGTGCGACGCACATAAAGCAGAATCTCCCGAATCGAATGGCCGAACGGCTTCGATGCGGTTTTACGGGCCGGCATATTTTCAAAACGCATCGCCGTCAGCGCCCAAATCGCGGCAAGGTACGAGACGCTATTAATGAACAAGCACCAACCCGCGCCGAGCGTGGCGATGATGATGCCGCCGACCGCCGGGCCGAGCAATCTTGCCGTGTTAAACGTCGCGGAATTTAACGCGAGCGCATTGGCGAGATCTTCTTTGCCGACCAGCTCGATCGCAAAGGCCTGCCGCGTCGGAATGTCAAATGCATTCACGAGGCCAAAACTGAACGCCAGCCCGCATATCCAGCCGACACTGATGTTGTCCGTCCAAATCAGGATGGCAAAAATCAGTGCCAGCAGCAGCGGCGGAATTTGCAAAGTCAGCAGGAGTTTTTGTTTGGAAAAACGGTCGGCGATGCTGCCGCCGAGGAGCGAGAAAAAAGACAGCGGCAGAAAATTCAGAAAGCCGACGAAGCCGAGCCAAAAGGCGGAATGCGTCAGTTCAAAAACCAGCCAGCCCTGCGCGATGGTTTGCAGCCAGGAGCCGCTCAGCGAAATGATTTGTCCCGCAAAGTAAAGCCGATAGTTACGATGCCGCAACGCGCGGAACATGAGAAAACGTTTAGGCGCGCCGGCGTCCATCGCAGAAACGGCGCGGCGCGAAAGAGTTTCTCCTCCGGATGAAGCCATTAAATTGTGAAATTCCTTTCGTCACTTTCCAATTATATAAATTTTATTCCCGGCGCAATTCATAACTGGTCGTGATCAGCACCGTCGGTCGCAACATGCCGGATACCGAGCAGTATTTTTCTTCCGAAAGCTTGATGGCGCGCTCCAACTCGCTCGCCGTTGCATCGGGGCTGACGAGCTTATAAAGCAGGTGAATGTGCGTGAAAATTCGCGGATACTCCTCACGACGTTCGGCGTTGATTTCCAAAGCCAATGCCGTGATCGTCCGGCGCATTTTCTGCAGAATCGAAACAATATCCATCATGGTGCAGCCGCCGAGCGCCTGCAGCACCAACTCCAACGGTGAGGGGCCAATCGCCGCGGCTTTATCGGAAGTGCTGTCCAGTTTGACGATTTGTCCGGATGCCGTCATGCCTTCCAGTTGCAGATTGGGGCCAAGCCAGCGTAGTTGTGCAGTCATAAGTGTTCCCTAAAATCAAGTGCAATCAATTTGAATTCAAATTAAACAAATTTTATAAAAAAACAAGCCGGAATAATTTCTTTTTGCGTTTGGCAGAAAAATGATTTATATTGCAAAATAGAAAATTGAGCCGCGAACTTCAACTGCGACCCTATTGAAACGAAAACTTGCCCCGAATTGGTTGGCTGTATTTTTAGTTTGGACCGCGAGCAGCCTATTTGCCCAACCCCACCGTGAAGAACTGGTCCGTCGCGTTCTGCAGCAAATTCACCACGAATTATACGATAGCGCGCTTTCCGCTTGCGCGCTGCTTCGCCGCCAACAGCCGGATGATCCCACCGCCGATGTCTTGCAAATGAGTCTTTATCAGGCCCAAATGCGCAATTATCGCGTGCGCCTGCGCGAAGCGGAATTTGATTCGTTGGGCAAAAACGCCGTGCGCCTGGCCGAAAAAAAAATCAAGGCGCATCCCACGGCCGAGATGTATTTCATGCAAGGCTCGGCGCGCGGCCTGCACGCGCTTTATCGTTTTCAACACGGCGAATGGTCCGCCGCGCTGCGCGATGCCGCGGTGGCGCTGCATGCGATGAATCGCGCGTTGCAGAAGGATGAAACTTTCGTTGACGCCACCTTGACGATCGGACTTTACAAATATTGGAAAAGCCAAAAGCTTGGTTTGGGTTTAGACTTATATGCGCATGAACGCGAAGAGGCTTTTGTCATCATTAAACAGGTTTGGCAGCAGGGGCGCTACTCGTCGGTGGAGGCCGCTTTGACGTTGCAAAACATTCTCTTGTATAGCCATGAAAATCAAAAAGCATTGGAAGTCAACGAGTGGCTGTTTGAGCGCTATCCGGCGCATCCGAGCGTGCTGTATCATCGCGCCCTGATGATGGAAAGATTGCAACGTCCGGCCGAAGCCCTCCCGCTGTGGGAAAAATTAGTCCAGCACCTGAAAGCGGCGCCGTGGCAAAGCCACACCTACCTCGCCGAATGTTACTTGCATTGCGCTCAACTGCTGTCGCTCACTTTAGCGCGCGGCACTCCCGCCAAAGCCGCCGAGGCTTTGCAGCTTGCCGCCTGGCACGCGGAACGGCGCAACCAGGCGCTGGAACTGGAAAGTATATTTCAAAAATTCGAAGAGGTCGCAGCCGAAATCAAAAAGATGCAGAAAGCGCGGGCCAAAGAGGAAACCAGTGGCTTCTAATTGGCGTCGCGGTCGATTCCCAGCGCGCGCATTTTTTTATGGAGATTGCTGCGCTCGATGCCGAGAATATGCGCCGCTTGCGTGACGTTGCCGCCGGTGGAGTCGAGACAGGCGAGGATATAATCGCGTTCGACTTGGTCGCGCACCTCGCGCAGAGTTTGTCCCGGCTGAAATGAACTTTTGAGCATGGGCTGCGAAACTTGCAAATTGAGCGGCAGATCAGCCGCAGCAATCGTCTCCGCCGCCGTCATAATCACCAACCGCTCGATGGCGTTCCGCAGTTCGCGAATGTTGCCCGGCCAATCATGATTTTGCAAACGCGTCATCGCCTCGGCTGTAATCTGCTTTTGGCGAAAGCCGTTTTCGCGGCAATACAGCTCGCAGAAATGTTGCACCAGCGCCGGAATGTCCTCTTTGCGGCCGCGCAACGGCGTCAGGTAAATCGGCACGACGTTCAAGCGAAACCATAAATCTTCGCGAAAACGCCCGCGCCGAACTTCCTCTTCAAGATCTTTGTTGGTGGCCGCAATGACGCGCACGTTGACACGTAGCGTTTGCGTGCCGCCGACGCGCTCGAACTCGCCTTCCTGCAGCACGCGCAAAACTTTAGCCTGCACGCGCAAGCTCATGTCGCCGATTTCATCAAGAAACAGCGTGCCGTTATCCGCTTGCAAAAATTTTCCATCGCGCGTTGCGCTCGCGCCCGTGAACGCACCTTTTTCATGGCCGAACAATTCACTCTCGATCAAATCTTCCGGAATCGCCGCGCAGTTGACTTTGATAAAAGCCTGCGCTTGGCGCTCGCTCGCGTCGTGAATCGCGCGCGCCACCAGCTCTTTGCCGGTGCCGCTCTCGCCGAGAATGAGCACACGCGTATTCGTCGGCGCAACGCGGGAAATCTGTTCGCGAATTTTTTGCAGCGCCGCGCTCTCGCCGATCATCGCAAACTTCCCGGTCATCTCCCGGCGCAAGCGTGCATTCTCTTCCGTCAATTGCCGTTGCGCCAGCGCATTTTTTACGGCAATCAGCAGTTTATCTTTTGAAATCGGCTTTTCAATGAAATCATACGCCCCCTCGCGCGTCGCCGTCACGGCGTTTTGAATCGTCGCATTGCCGGAAATGATGATCGCCGCGGGGCGCTGGCTAAGCTGCTTCAATGTCGGTAAAAATTGCAAGCCGTCCATCTCGCTGCCCGGCATCACGATATCGAGCAGAGCCAGATCGAAATTTTGCTCGGCCAGTTTGCGCGCAGCCTCGCTCGTTGAGGCCGCCTCGCTCACTTCATAACCGGCGCCTTTTAAAATCATTTCCAGGGAACGGCGAATATTGCGCTCGTCGTCGATGATGAGAATTTTGGGGGTTGGCATATTTTTACAAACCGATAAAAGAAAAACCTGTCCACCGGAAAAAACAACGCAACGGTTTTT
>CAZVZZ010000056.1:0-14483 GCA_964631505.1 uncultured Cytophagia bacterium | reverse complement strand
AAACAAAACATTTTATGGCAACCGCGGCGCCGCACTTGCCGTCTCTTTCACATATTGATCAAACCATTCCAAATTCCGTTTGATCGACAACAGTTGGTGATTGCGCTCAGCCCAGCCGTGGGCTTCTCGCGGGTAGATATCGAACTCGACCTTTTTGCCGAGCAATTTCAGCGCGGTATAAATTTCCCAGCCCTGGCTGATCGGCACGCGGTCGTCTTTATCGCCGTGGGAAATGAGCAGCGCAGTTTGCGATTTTTCCACGAAGGCCAGCGGCGAGCGGCTCCACGCCTTTTCCATGTTTTTGAACACGTCCAGATTCCAGTGTACCATCGAGTTTTCTTGAGGAATGTCCGAGGTGCCGGTAAACGAAACCCAATTTGCAATACCGGCGCCCATTGACGCGGCTTTAAAACGCTCGGTATGCTTGGTCGCCGCCCATGCGGAAAAATAACCGCCGTAAGAAAAACCGCCGATGCCGACACGTTCGGGATCGACATAGCCTTGTTGCACGAGAAAATCGATGCCGTCAATTACGTCATCGAACTCTTTTCCGCCAAGATCCTTGTGATCGGCTTTCGTGTACGCCACGCCGCGACCGGTGCTGCCGCGATAATTCGGGCTGAACACGACGTAGCCGCGCGCCGCGAGCAACTCGCTCCAACGCACGTAACTCGTCGCCCAGCCATCGAGATCGGCGCTCTCCGGCCCGCCATGCACTTGCACGATACACGGATATTTTTTGCCGGCTTGATAATCCAGCGGCAACATCAGCAGGCCGGTGATTTCCAAACCATCTTTGGCTTTCCAGGAAATTTCTTTGTTGCCGGCAAAACGAACGTTATCCAACTCCGGATTGCTGGTGGTCAAACGCGTCATTTTTCTGGTGAGCATTGAATACGTGAAAACTTCGCTCGGATGCTTATAAAGATGCGCCGCCAACGCGAGCATTTTGCCGTCCGCCGAAACCGAAAAATTCGATAAACCGTAGCCCGGTTCGAGAAAGCGTTTGATCGTGCCGCCGATAGCAGGCATCGTGTTCAGCGCCGTGTGGCTGCGCTCGGTGGAAGAGAAAATCAGCGTTGCGGCATCCAACCAACTAACGTGGGTGACCGTGCCTTCATAATTTTCCGAAAGATTTTTCGCGGGCCCACCGGTTGCGGGCACAACAAAAATGCTGCCATTCGCGGGGTCTGTTTCATCAACGCCGGCGAGAAAGGCGATTTGCTTGCCGTCCGGCGACCACGCCATGTTGCCGAGCTTGCCTTTGGTCTCGGTTAAAATTTTCGGTGGTGTTTGGCCGTTGGATGGCACTGTATAAATTTTTTTGAACATGTATGAGTCATCGGTTCGCGGCGTGGCGCTCGCTTGAAAAACGAGTTGGCTGCCGTCCGGCGACCATTCAAACTCCCACACCGACATGTCGCCGGTCAGCGCTTTGCTTTCAGCGTTGCCGACGGCTTGAATGTACAGCCGATGCTGTTTAAAATTTTTGTCGACGGTTTGTACGTCGTTACCTTTTTTGCTCTCGCTCTTTTCTGCAGCCGTGACGGCGTCGGTCATCGTGTACGCGAGCCATTTGCCGTCCGGCGAGAGTCTGAATTGGCGTACGCCGTTGCTGCTTTTGGAAACGAGCTGCGCTTCGCCGCCGTCGATGGGAATGCGATACACCTCACTCTGCTCGTCAAACTCTTTTCGGCGCGAAGCGAAATAAATCCATTTGCCGTCCGGCGACCATTGCAGCGAGCCGGCCGCGTTGGGTTTGAAAGTAAATTGTCGCGCTGTTCCGCCGGCCGCAGGGATGACGAACAACTCGCTGTAACGCCCGCCCGCATCTTCATCCGCGCCACGCGGCGTCGTCACAATATACGCGATATTTTTGCCGGCGGGATCGATTGTCACGGCGGCAACGATTTTGAGCGAGACCACCATTTCGGGCGTTATCGTTTGTTGCTGTGCTTGAACGGTAAAGGCCAGCAGGATAAAAACTATCACGCCGATTTTTTTTGCTACGCGATACGAAATCATTGCGTTTCTCCTATTATAAATTTCATGCACCGTTATCCACTTCACGGCATTCAAACTTGAGCAACGCCGTTTCGACCAGTTTTCAACAAACCGGAAAATTCGAGGATGCGGCTTGCCCACTGCTCGCAGGCGACGTTGATTTTCGCACGCCAATCATCGGCCCCAGTTACATTTTTGAAATCATTTTGCCAGCATTGTAAATCAAGCTGCAAAGCCGCAAGTGCCGCTTGCGTTTCAAATTCGGCGTCCGGCGCAGTCCATTCAGAAAAAAAACGGCATTCTTGAAAAAGTTCCTGAACGCGCGTATCGTATTTTTCTTTGCTCACGAAATATCCGAGGCGCTTAATGCTTGAAGCTAAATTACCCAAGCGGGCTGGAACGGCGTCACGCAGATAGCGTTCTTTTAAAGCCTTTTCGTCGATCATGCGCTCTCCAATAATTTTCTGACGATTTTTTCGACCTGATCTCGGATAGCAGGATCAAGAATCTTCATCGCCGGGTTGTTCTGATTCGGACGAATGTTAATGAATGACTCAAATCTGACTTCGGCCTCATCGGGAACCCAATCGGCTCCCCAAATATTTTTTTGCCCACTGCCGTCCTGCAGCAGCAAACTTTCGCAATCGGCATGCATCTCACCGCCCCCAGCCAAAATAGCGCGATCGACATCAACGGCCAGTTTGATGAACTCTTCAAACACCTGCCGCATCTCGGCAATCTGCTCCGGCGTGGCCGGCGTGCGGATGATATGAATTACTGCCATGTTTAATTGTCCTTTTCATGGCTAAGAGTTGGCGCGATCACAACAAAATTTACTTTATGTCGGCAACGTATCGTTGCGAAAACCGCAAATTAAAAATTTGCAATTTAAAATTTCAATGTTTTTACCAGTTTCAAAACCCAGTCGGGGTTACGCACGCACGTCATCTTCGGCGCGCCACGGCGGACTGACGATCGCCGCAAACACGAGCACGTTTTGGCCGATGTTTTCAATCCATTGTTTCTTTTCTTTGGGAATAACGACAACGTCATCTTCATTCACTTCCTGCGCTTCATCTTCAATGTGCATGCGCCCGATGCCCTGTATAATGAAATAAACTTCCGTCTGCTTCAAATAATGCGGGTACGTCGATTTGCCGGGATCGACATAGGCAATGGCAAACGAGTACGAAATATCGGCGCGGTCACGATCCGGATGCAACAACTCACGCAAGCGGCAGCCGTCGTTCGCGATGATTTCGGGGCTGTCCTTTTCATGTTTGATCAGCATGTTGGTCTCCTGGTTAAAATAAAAGCTGGGTGCTGTTTCGTGTAACGTGTGACGTGTAACGTGCTTTTGACCGAAACGTCAGTTAGAAAATAATCGGGAATATTAAAAAATCTTCGATCATAGACCGTTACACGTTTCACGTTACACGGCCTTACGGCCTCAACCCTTCCGGCACTCCGCCGGGGAATTGCTTCTGAATGGCTTCTTCGATTTCCGCAATGCGCGTGTCGGAGTTGGGGTGGGTGCTGAAAAATTCCGGCGGCCGCCCGCCGCCGCTGGCTTCCTCCAAAATGCGCATCACGCCGATCAACGCGCGCGGATCGTAGCCGGCTTCGCTCATGAAACGCACGCCGAGCTGATCGGACTCCAGTTCATCTTCGCGGCCGAACTTCATGTTGATCAACTGGCCGACCACCATCGCAATTTGCGCCGTGCGCTGGCTGCTGGGGTCGCTCGGATCGTACGTCGATAATACGACGGCGCCGGTGAGTCCCTGCGTGAGCTGCTGCTTCGCAATATGCTCCGCGCTGTGCCGGCCAACCACGTGTCCGACTTCATGGCCCAAAACGCCGGCGAGCTGGCCTTCACTTTCGAGGCGGCTGTACAAAGCGTACGTGATGAAAACTTGTCCGCCCGGCAACGCAAAGGCATTGACGGTTTGTGGATCGGCGAGCAGGTGAAATTCAAACGGATAACGCGCTTGCGCCGCGGCGGTATTTTCCACGAGCTTGCGGCCGACGGCATCCACCGTGGCCTGCAATTGTTCATCGGGATGCAAGCCGCCATGCTGCTGCGCCATTTCCGGCGCGGATTGCAAGCCGAGCGCGACTTCCTGTTCTTCGGTGATATTGACATGTTGTTTCTCGCCGGTAACCGGATTATAAACGCTCGAACCGAAATATGAAATCAGCGCAAACGCGGCCATTGCGAGGCCGATAAGCAAACGAGCGCCGCCGCAACCGCGCCGCGCCCCGGGATAACCGCCTTGTCCGAAACCGCGATTGCCAAATTGCACGCGCGGCATATTTTGTTGGTGCATAAAAGCTCCCTTCCGTGATGATGTAAGGATGGCATCGTGCTACGCTTCAGCCGGCACGAATTTTTCAACTTCCAAGCTCTCGTAGATGCCGCCGGCACACGCGCCGAAGAGCACGTGACTCACGACCATGATCCAACTGCGCATTGGGAAAAAGGCCGGGAAGAAAAAGGTGAATGTGTAGAAATTGATGGCGTAAAGGGCGAGGCCGAATATCGCGCCGCCGATGATGCCGACCAGCAAGCCCCAGCGATGGAGAATCGCGGCGATGAGGCTGGCAAAGGCGATCGACAACGGCAGATGCACCAGGATGGCGACGACGAAGATGGTGGCGTCAAAAGTGGCCGGCGGCGGCAACGCGCGCGCGCCCATCACCGCTGAGGCAACGAGGCGCACGGTTACCCACGGACTGCCCACATAAACTTTCATCAGCAGCATGTTGATCACCAAAAAGATGATCCCGCTGATCAGGCCGGCCCAGATCGCGGCGCGCCAATCGACGACCTGCCGCATTTTGATTTTGGTTGGACTCATTTGAACCTTCCTCCTTGAAAATTTTTTATTACAATTTACAGTTTCACGACTATCCCAACACTTTCTTTTTTCGCACGTTTATAGACCAGATTGGCGGCCGCCGCATCTTCCACCGCGTGCCCCATTGATTTATACACGGTCAACTCCTCGGACGATTGGCGTCCGAGTCGAAGATTGAGTAATACTTCTCCCAACTCGGTACCCATTTCAGGGTTGAGACCTTTCAGCTCATCACATCCGACCGGCGCTGGCGCAAACGCCAGCCGCGTTTCCACAAACAAACGGCCTTTCTCAATAATCGCCCGCGACAATTCACCGCCGGGCGGCATGTATCCGACGGAGGTCACGTGTGCGCCTTTTCCCAGCCACTCCGGCTGAACGACAGGTTGGCTCGACGTCGTGCACAAGCACACCACGTCCGCGCCGCGCACGGCTTGCTCGAAAGAGTCAACGGCAATGGCGTGCGAGTCAAGCGCCGCAACGCGCTGCGCATCCGCGAAGCGCAGTGAAGCAACGCGTATTTCTTTGAACGAACGGACGCGCGGCAAGATCTTGAGATGCGATTCGCCTTGAATGCCGGCACCGATAATCGCCAGCGTGTTGGCGTTCTCGCGCGCCAACAATCGCGTTGACAGCGCCGCGCCGCCGGCGGTTCTCGCCGCGGTGATATAAGTGCCGTCCATCATTGCGCGCGTTGAACCCGTTTCGGCGTCGAACAAACAAATGAGCGCCTGATGGCCCGGAATGCCGAGTTTATGGTTTCCATGAAATACCGAAACGAGCTTGACCGCGATATTCTCGCCGGGCAAATGCGCTGGCATGCCAAGCAAAAATCCGGCGGGAACCTTCACCTCGTTTCTTGGCGGTGCGCAGACCTGCCCCGAAGTGAGCGCCTTAAATCCCTCCGCCAACGCCTCAAGCATGTCGTCGAGATCAAGTAAGTGCTTGACTTCGGCTTCGTTTAAAATTAGGCAGTCCATACTTCATTTCGGTTAGTTGAGTCCGAGTTGTTTTCGGATGGCATCGCAAAGGCTGTTTTTGATCTCGGTATGGCGTGGAACCGGGGCGCTTTTACCATTTTGCGGATTGGCATAAATGTCATGTCCACCGCCATGCCGCTTGAGGTAACATCCCGCGTCAACCAATTCCCGAATGAAGTCTCGTCTTTTCACACAGCTAACGCCAATTCTTTCGTTTGAACATCCGTGCGCGAGATAATTGGTTCTTCGCCCATCATGAGTTGATATGCATCTCGAATATTTTCTTCTAACTCATGCAAGGTTTCGCCTTGACTAAAAACGCCGGGAACTTCTTTTAAGCGCCCGACATACCAGCCGTCGTCCAACCAATATTCAAGGGTAAATTGTTTGACCATGATGAAGCCTCTTATCAAAAATTTAACACCAATATTATTCGATTCGTTTATACGCGGCCATCTTTTCTTGAATGAACGGCAGCAGCTTGTCGCTCGCCACGCGGGTTTGCACCAGCGAATCGCGCTCGCGCACGGTGACAGTTTGATCTTGCAACGTTTGGCCGTCGATGGTGATGCCAAACGGCGTGCCGGCTTCGTCCATGCGGCGATAACGCCGGCCAATGGCGCCGCCGTCGTCATAAAAAGCCGGAAAATGTTTTTTCAGCTCGCGATAAATTTTTTCGGCCACTTCGGGCATGCCTTCTTTTTTCACCAGCGGAAACACGCCGGCTTTGATCGGCGCAATCACCGGCGCGAGACGCAAAACCGTGCGCGCTTCGCCTTCGATCACGTCCTCATCATACGCATCGATCAGCGCCGTCAACACCGTGCGGTCGCAGCCCGCCGAGGTTTCCACGATATAAGGAATATATTTCTCGCGCGTGCTATCATCGAAATAGCTCAGATCCTTGCCGCTGTATTCGGCATGGCGCTTGAGATCGAAGTCCGTGCGATTGTGAATGCCTTCCAATTCTTTCCAGCCGAACGGAAATTCATATTCAATGTCGAACGCCGCCGCCGCATAATGCGCCAACTCCGTGGGGCCGTGTTGATGAAATTGCAATTTGTTTTTGCGCACGCCGAGGCCGTCGTACCACGCAATGCGCTGCGCCTTCCAGTATTCGAACCACTCCATGTCGGTGCCCGGCTTCACGAAAAATTGCATTTCCATCTGTTCAAACTCGCGCGTGCGAAACGTGAAATTGCCGGGAGTGATTTCGTTGCGAAACGCCTTGCCGATTTGCGCGATGCCAAACGGAATGCGCTGGCGCGAGGCCTGCATGACGTTGTATACGTTCACGTAAATGCCCTGCGCGGTTTCCGGGCGCATGTAAACGACGTTGGCCGCTTCTTCCACCGGGCCCATGTGGGTTTTGAACATGAGGTTGAACAATCGCGCCTCGGTAAATTTACCCTCGTCGGCACACTTGCTCGCCTTGCGGCCTTTGTAGCCCGGGGAGCCGCACATCGCGCCTTCGATTTGATCGGCCCGGAAGCGGGCTTTGCATTCTTTGCAATCCACCATCGGATCGGTGAAATTCGCCACGTGGCCGCTGGCTTCCCACACGCGCGGATGCATGAGAATCGAGGCGTCGAGGCCTTCGATGTCGTCGCGTGTTTGCACCATCGCCTTCCACCAGTACTCTTTAATGTTACGTTTCAGCTCGACGCCGAGCGGTCCGTAATCGTAGCAACTGTTCAAGCCGCCGTAAATTTCGCTGGAAGGGAAAATAAAGCCGCGCCGTTTGCACAGCGACACCAGTTTATCCATCAGTTTTTCGATTGCTGCCATGAGAACTCCTATTGTAATATCAAACAACAATTATTGAGCTGGATCGACTAAACAACAAATCGTGCAGTTTTTCTTACCAAAGTAGTTTGACCGGATACTGCGAAAAAACAAGATCGTTGCTGACCACGGCAATATTCTCGATATTCGCCTGAGCGATTAACAAGCGATCAAAGGGATCTTTGTGATGCATGGGTAGATTTTGCAAAGCAAAGATATGGGGCAACGTTATTGCTAGCATCTCGATATTGTTGGTTTTGAGGTGATCGTTCATCACTTCGGAAAACGGAATTTTAAGCTTCAATTTGCCAAGCTGAATTTTGATTTGTATCTCCCATACACTGGCAATGCTGAGCAAAAGCGTATTGGCACGATCCCGACACGCGGCAAGCGCCGCGGGTGAGAGCTTGTCAGGTTGACTATCCCACCAGATGAAAGCATGGCTGTCCAATAATATTCTCATTGACTTTCTGTCCAAAACGCTTCCGGCAAAGGTTCGGCAAAATCATCACTTGTCCAAATTGCGCCTTTGTGCAGACCAGCCGTGCGCGGCGCATTTGAGGGCGGGATCGGCGTGAGGCGGACCACGGGTATCTGGTTCTGTGTCAGGATGATCTCAGTACCGCTCAACACCGCAGACAACAATTCTGCGAAACGCGTTTGCGATTCATGTACTTCGATTGTTTTTGTCAACATAATTGAATTCACAATTATACGATAAGCCTTTTAATCGGAAATTGGTACCACTTTTAAAATTTACGCACTTTTCCTAAAAAAGCAAGGAATCTCTTTGGTGAAATCATTGGACAGGCGAAGCCGTCCCGCTGGGCGTAGCCTGTCCTACAACTTCACGTACAAACTTCAGCGCGGTCAGCTTGCCGATTTCTTCCAAATGAAAAGCAAAATAGGCGCGGAAAAAACTTTCGGTTTCGCGGCGGGCCAGGGGAGAAATCTTAAAAGATGAGAATTTTTCGGCGGGAAGGGTTTGTAATTCAGCGAGCAGATGCAACGTTTCACCGGAAAGCTCGTGCGCGCTGCGGCCGGAGGCGCAATTGCCGCAGAGAAAGCCGCCGCGGGAAATGTCGAAGTGATAAACCGATCTGCTGCCGGGTTCAGCCGTCGGGCTGATGGCGCTACATTGCAAACACCGCCGCAGATTCGGCGCGACGCCAAGCACGCCAACCAGCTTCATTTGAAAGGCCCAAAAACAAACACGGCCCTCACTCGCCGGCGCGTTCAGCGCGCGCAGGGTGTTGAGCAAAATCGGATAAAGTTTTTCCGTGGCCTCGCGGCTGGTTGGCGTACGCACAACCAATTCCGCGCAGGCATTGGCATACCCCCATTTTTCCAAATTCGCCGGCAAATTGGGAAAGAACTCCACCAGTTCGGCTTGACTCAAAAATTGCAGCTCGCGGTTTTCTTTTTCATAATAAACGATACGTGCGACGGTCAACGGCTCCAGCGCCGCGCCCATGCGGCTCTTGTTGGAGCGCACGGCTTTGGCGATCACTTTCAAGATGCCCGACTCGCGCGTGAACAGCGTCACCAGCTTGCTGGTTTCGCCCAAGTTCATCGCGCGCACCACGAGGCCTTCAGCTTTGACGAGCGCCATCGAGTTTTGTTTGTTATAGATAGTCCAAAAACAGCATCGCAATCCACATGTAAATCAGCAAGCCGAGAATATCATTGGAAATCGTGATAAACGGGCCGATGGCAATCGCCGGATCAACATTGAAACGCTTCAACGCCAGCGGCACCGTGCCACCCACCAGTGAAGCCGACATAATCACGATCATCAAGCTGGTTGCGATCAACAAACCGATATTCGGATTTTTCCAGCCAATCGCCACTACTAAAAAAATGATCAGGCCGCACAAAAGGCCATTCAAAATGGCAATCCGAAATTCTTTGCTTAACCGCCGGAGCGTGTCAGAAAAATCAATTTCACCGGTGGCGAGGCCGCGCACGACGATGGCCGAAGCTTGAATGCCGGCGTTGCCGCCCATCGCCGTGATGATGGGAATAAAGAAAACCAGCGAAATCACTTTATCCAAGGCGCTGGAAAAATTGGTCAGCACGAACGCCGCGAGAATCTCGCCTAAAAGTCCGACCACCAGCCACGGTAAACGCAGCCGGCAAATTCGGAAAATTGAGGCCTCACGCGGCTCTTCCGCCTCATCGACGCCGGCGACGCGCGCCAAATCTTCCGCGGCCTCTTCCTGCATGACGTCGACGATATCGTCATAGGTGATGCGACCCGCGAGCCGGCCCTCGCTATCGACCACCGGCACGCTCGACAAATCATATTTGCGCGCCAGGTTCGCGACTTCTTCCTGATCGGTGCCGACCTGCACGGAGATCACGTCGCGATTCATGATTTCGCGGAGCGGCGTGTACGCTTCAGCGAGGATCAATTTTTTTAACGGCACGATCCCGACCAACCGGCCTTTGTTATCGACGATATAAACATGGTTGATCGTCTCGATCTCATCGGCCTTCTTGCGAATTTCAAAAATCGCTTCTTCGACCGTGCGCTCCTGCGCCACCGCCACCAGCTCCAGCGCCATGATGCCGCCGGCGGTGTCTTCTTCATGCGCCAACAGTTGGCGAACCTCGGCAGATTCCTGCGGCTCGATTTGTTTAAGAATTTTTGCTGCCAGCTCCGGCGCGAGCGCACGAATGAAATCCGTGGCGTCGTCGGATTTCATTTCCTCGACGATGCCGGAAAGCCGATCTTCGTCGCAACACTGAATCAATTCCTGCCGCGTCGATTCATCAACTTCCAGAATGACGGCCGCCGCCGTGCGCAAATCGAGCGTGTCGAACAAATACCGGCGCTGCTCACCTTCCAGATGCACCAGCAATTCGGCAATATCCGCCGGATGCGCGGTAAGCATAATTGCACGCAGTTTCGGAGCTTGTTTGGCCTCAATCAGATAGCTTACGTCCTCGAGAATTTCCTGGCGATCCAGATCTTCCATCGTTGTCTTGTCCTAAAATCAAAGCATTAGCCAATTGAATGAGCTCCCGAATCGACAGCGTTTCCGGCCTTCTTTGCAATTCGACCGGCACCGCCGCGAAAATTTCTTTGCCTAAAAATGCGGTCAGGCTGCGGCGCAACGTTTTGCGCCGTTGGCCAAAAATCGCTTTCACCATGCGCACATAGAAATCCGCGTCCAACAAATTTTCCGGCGGCGGTTGAAACGTCCAGCGCACCACGGCGGAATCGATCTCCGGTTTGGGCCGAAAGACGTGCGGGGACATCGTGAAGAGAATTTCCGTTTTCGCAAACGTTTGGCTAATCACGGAGAGAATGCCGTACTCTTTGCCGTCAGTTTGCGCTTCGGCGACGATGCGCTCCGCGACTTCTTTCTGAACGGTCAGCGTCATGTCGCGCAAAACTTCATGCTGCGCAAATGCCGCAAACACGATACTGCTGGTGATATGATATGGAATATTGCCGACAAGTCGCAGTTGATTTCCTGGCGCCAACCCCGCGAGATCGGTTTTCCGAAAATCTTGATGCCGAATCTCCGCCCGCGGAAATGCCGCATACGTTTTTTGCAGCAAGGGCACAAGCCGCTCATCGATTTCAATGCCGATGTAACGGCAGCCTACCGCAATGAGATATTTGCTCAGCACCCCGAAACCCGGCCCAATTTCAACGATGGTATCTTCCGGTTGCGGCGCGATATGCTGCACGATCTTGCGGGCGATATTCTCGTCGATCAAAAAATTTTGCCCGAGTGATTTTTTCGGAGAAAAGTCAAGAGGTATGTTCATAGGGCATGGCGCATGGAGCATGGCGCATAGCGTTGTTGCGCCATGCGCCTTCCACTATGCGCCCAGCTTGAATAGTTGCACTGCATTCGCCGTCGTTTGCCGCGCCACTTCGGCAAGCGGAATTTTTTTAATCTCCGCCAATTTCGCGGCGATCGGCACGGTGTAAGCCGGCTCATTGCGCTGGCCGCGATGCGGCACCGGCGCCATGAACGGAGCGTCGGTTTCCAGCATGATTTTTTCCAGCGGCACGTTTACGGCGACCTCCGGCAAGAGTGACTTTTTGTAGGTCAGGTTTCCAGTGAAAGAAATATGACAGCCCAACGCCAACACCTGCTGCGCATAATCGACGTTTTCCGAAAAGCAATGGAACACACCCGAAAGCGTATTGATACCGGCATCGCGCAGAATTTGCAGAATCGCCGCGCCGGCTTCGCGATTGTGGATAATCACCGGCTTGTTCAATTCGCGCGCCAAATGCAATTGACGCACAAACGCGCACTGCTGCGCTTCCAGCGAAAACGGCTTCCAGTAAAAATCCATGCCGATCTCGCCGATAGCGACGACTTTCGGATGCCGTGCCAATGCAGTGATTAACGCAAAATCATTTTCGGTTGCTGCGGCGCAATCGGTGGGATGAATGCCGACGGCGGCATAAAGCCCAGCAAATCTTTCCGCAAGGTCAAGGCTTTGCCGGCTCGAAGCCACATCAGTGGAGACGACAATGATTTTCTCCACCCCGGCATCGAACGCGCGCTGAATCATCTCATCGCGGTCGGCGTCGAAATGAGAAAGCTGCAAGTGGGCGTGGGTGTCGATGAACATGCTGGTTGCTCGTTACTCGTTGCTGGTAGCTTGTGGCTCGTTACTGGTTGTTGGTTGCTTTTGCAAGCAACCAACAACATACAACCAGCAACAAGATTCACTTCACCTTCGCGCCGCTTGTAATATCGCGTTCCGGCGATACAATCGAAAGCTTGCCGTCCTCAGTAGACGCGGCGAGAATCATGCCCTGCGACTCGAGACCGCGGATTTTGGCCGGTTCTAAATTCGCGACGATGACGACTTTTTTGCCGACAAGATCTTCGGGTTGATAATGTTGCGCGATGCCGGCGACAAGCTGCCGCTCTTCCGCGCCGACGCGGATTTTCAATTTGAGCAACTTATCGGCTTTCGGCACTTTTTCGGCGGCGAGCACTTCCGCCACACGGAGGTCGATTTGTTTGAAGGTGTCAATGGAAATCAACGGTGTTGCAACAGCTGCGGGCGCTGCCACTGTTTCTGCTGGTGCAACTGCTGCTGCCGCTGTCGTTGTCGGGTCTTGCATTTTCAATAAAGCCTCTTGCAGACGCGCGATTTCCGGAGCAATCGTCTCGTCTTCAATTTTCGTGAATAAAATTTCCGGTTCGTTTAATTGATGATTGACCGGCAATGGCGCCACCGGCGTTGTGAGCCAATCTTGTTTTTCCACGGCGCCGGATAAATTGAGCATCTGCCACAAGCGTGCGGCGGAAAACGGCAAAGTCGGCGCCATCAAGACCGCCAGCGCTTTGCAGAGATGCAGGCAAAGGTGCATCGTGGTGTCGCAACGTTGCCGGTCGGTTTTCAGCGTGCGCCACGGCTCTTCGTCGTTGAAATATTTGTTGGCATGACGTGCCAAATCCATCAGCTCTTGCGTGCCGCGGCGAAATTCGTAGCGCTCATAAAACTCGCCGAGTCGTTGTGGCCACGACTTGATGAGATCGACCGTGCGCTGATCGCGTTCGTTCAATACGCCGGCGGCGGGGACGCGGTTGCCGTAATTTTTTTTCACAAAGGTCAGCGTACGATTCACAAAATTGCCGAGAATATCCGCCAACTCGCTGTTGTTGCGCGTTTGCAATTCTTTCCACGAAAAATCCGCGTCTTTGCCTTCGGGCAAATTCGCCGCGAGTGCATAGCGCAACGGATCAGGCGGGAATTTTTGCAAATACTCGTGCAGCCACACCGCAAAATTCCGGCTCGTCGATAGCTTGCGGCCTTCGAGATTGAGAAACTCGTTTGCCGGAACATCCGCCGGTAAAATATAACCGTCCTGCGCCATCAACATCGCCGGCCAGACAATCGCGTGAAAAACAATATTGTCCTTGCCGATAAAATGCACGAGCTTGGTTTGAGGATTTTGCCAATACTCTTTCCACTTGTCGGGTTGACCGATCTGCTTCGCCCAAACTTGCGTCGCCGAAATGTAGCCAATCGGCGCATCGAACCAAACATAAAGCACTTTGCCTTCATAGCCCGGCAATGGCACCGGCACGCCCCACGTGATGTCACGCGTAATGGCGCGATCACTGAGTCCTTCCTTGATCCAGCCGTAACAAAAGTTGAGCACGTTATCGCGCCAGTTCGTTTTCGTATCAAGCCAGCTTTTCACCTGTTCCTGAAAACGGCCGAGTGGAATAAAAAAATGTCTGGTTTCACGGATTTCTGGCCGTGCGCCGCACACCATGCACTTCGGTTCACGCAATTCGATTTGGTCGATCCACTTGCCGCAGGACTCGCATTGATCGCCGCGCGCGCCCGGCTTGCCACAGTGGGGGCAGGTGCCTTCGACGTAGCGATCGGCGAGAAAGCGTTGGTCGTTCGGGCAATAAAGCTGCTTCACGCCTTTTTCAACGAGCAGCCCCTTTTGGTGCATGGTCAGAAAAAATTCCTGCGAAATCGGATAATGCTCCGGCGTCGTGGTGCGGCAAAAAATATCGAAACTGATGCCGGCTTTCGCAAACGTGTCGTTCATTTGCGCCCAATAAAAATCCACAAACTCCTTGGGCGACTTTTTCGCTTTTTCCGCGGCAATGGTGATCGCCACACCGTGCTCATCGGTACCGCAAACATAAAGTACGTCCCGCCCGCGCATGCGCTGATAGCGCACGTAAATATCCGCCGGCAAATACGCGCCGGCAATATGCCCGAGATGCAGCGGCCCGTTCGCATACGGCAGCGCGCTGGTGACGAGAATTTTTTCAAATGAATTCACTACAATTATTTTCCTGAAATTACTCGATAGTTGAATTACGCTGGCGGATGCCACCCC
>CAZVZZ010000055.1:0-14678 GCA_964631505.1 uncultured Cytophagia bacterium | reverse complement strand
CAAGATTTCATTATGACGAAGAAAAATTTTTAGCAGCGCTTCATTCAATCTAAAAACTCATTCTATCCGTTCGCTTTTGCAAATTTTATTCGCACTTTCCAAACTCTTCCGCCAGCTCGGCGAGCACTTCAATATTCTCCGGCGGCGTGCGCGGCGCCACGGAGCAAGCCGAGCTTAGAATATAACCGCCGCCGGGTTTGCCAATCTCAATTCTTTTCCGGACATCTGCTCTCACCTCGGTTTGATTGCCATACAGCAGTGTATTGACGGGGTCAATGTTTCCTTTTATAAATGTTTTTCCCGCCAGGATTTTTTTCGCGTCGGCCAATTCAACGGTGCCGAGCGGCGGGGGGTCGAGCGTATCGATGCCGTTCGTGCCGGATAGCATCATCAAATCGAGCCGGTCGCCGATACTGCCGCAGGTGTGCGTATAAATAGGAAGAACCGGAAAAGCTTTTTTGACTTCGACAACGATTTTTTTCTCAAAGGGCAGAACAAATTCGGCGTAATGCTGCCGCGAAATCAAGCCGGCGCCGGCGAACGCCGAGGAAATCAAAATGGCGTCGACGCCACAAGCCGCTTGTTTTTTGGCCAGGTCAATGGCGCCCTCGGCGAGACGCGCGAGACAAGCTTTGACTTTGCCCGGATCGTCAAGAATCGCCATTAGCGCGCTTTCATAATTGAGCAATTCTAAAAACTGCGACCACGGCGAGAAGATTTCCGCATGCACCGAAACATTGGCGCCGGCTTTAGCCTGCACCAATTTGATCGTGTCGAAATGATAATCCGGAAAATAATCAGCAAACGGCCGCGGCTCGCTCTCGAAGCCCCAGGTGAAGGGATAGGTGATGTCGGTCAGATCCCACGGCTCGACATAAAACAACGCTTCCGGCTCGATCTCGTGGAAGGTCGGGAAATAGCGTGTGCCGTCACTCATGTAATAATGAGGATTGTCGTCGTGCGGCAGCGTCGTGTAATTCCCGTTCTTCCAGTGTATGCGGTCTTCGTTTTCGCCCGGCACAATTTGGCGAATGAAATTTTCGTAGTCCGGATCGCGGCCCGGCAGATTGACGAGAATGCCGTCAAATTTGTAACGCTGCTGTAATTTAACCAGCGCTTCGGCGAAGCCCTCGGAAGTATACCAGAGGTTCAGCGGTTTCACGCCGGCGTGCAGAAAATAATGGCCAACCGCAAGTTGACACATAACCGGTACGCGGTCGGGGATTCCTAACGCCATCGTCTGTTGCAACCGTTGCCTGGAAGTCATTGGGCAGTTTCCTGGGTGATCAAAAGTTAAAATAAGAATAACGCGTCATTGGACAGTGCTCTAATTTAGTCTTGCCGTTGTCAAGATGCAAGCGTTTATTCTGCTAAAAATTTACGCAGTTCGGCCAAAATGAGGCTACAACTTTACGTCGTCGATTGATATTGATAGGGAATCAATCTGCTTTACCCAACTTTTTCCATTCCGTTTGATGACGACTCGAAGGGTGTGAGAATACTATTTCGAATTTTCGACCGGTTGTGTTGGCGGCTTACGCAAGAATGCCTTTGTTGCGATTCTGTTAAGAGAAAGATTACAACGCCATGCCGATTGCCGGTTTCACCCTAATTCCTTTTAACCCCAAAATGACCACAACGGTGCGACGATTCCGTTTTGAGACGTCGCCGAATTTTAGCCGATAAAATTTGCAGAGGCTTTATGAAACTTAATCTAGCAAAGTTAAGATTCGGGCTGTTCGCACTGTGCCAGCTTCTCGCTGCCGGTGTGATGGCGCAAGCACAAAATCCGCCGGCGGCGCGACCGCAAGCCAATCTCGACTCTTTATACAACGTCGCCGTGGCTGCCGTCGACCGTCAGGACTGGCTGCCGGCCATGATTAATTTTGAAAAAATCCATTTACTGCAGCCGTCCTATCGCGACGTGATTGACCGGCTCGCCACGGCGCGGGCCAATGCCATGTTGGCGGCCACTCCCCCCAAAAAAGTAATAGCCGCGGGCAAAAGTCCGGTGTTTTATGTGGGCAGCGTCGCTACGCTCATTGTCCTGCCGTTGCTGGGTTTCGTTGTGCTATCGCCGGTGTCACGCGCACGTTTTTATCTGATGCGCGGCAATTTTGCGGCGGCGACGCAAATTTATGAAAACGTTTTGGCGCGTCACCCGCACAAGGTCAAGCTCTATCCGGTGCTGGCGAATATTTATTTCCAGCAGGGCCGGCGCGACGAGAACGCCATGAAGATTTACCGAACCGTTCTGCAGTTGAATCTCGCCGCGGCGAATCGCGAAGAGATCAATCTTATGGTCGCGCAAAAATATCTTACTGAAGGCCGCACGGATTCGGATGCGATCGAAGTTTTGGAAGGCGCATTGCAGGCCGAGCAGCGGCGTTCGCAAAATTAAAATACCTAATCGAGAAAATTCGTTATGTTCAAAACACGCCACCATTTCAGCTTGTTATCTCGACTCATTCTGCTGGTTGCCGGCCTGCTGCTGACAACCTCCTCGACGCTATTCAGCGCCGAAGTGCGCGGCGAACAATCCGGACGCTGGACGGCTTCCGGCAGCCCCTACATCGTCACCGGCAACATCGTCATTCCCGAAGGCGCAACACTCACGATCGAACCCGGGGTAATCGTGAAATTCGCCGGCTATTTTTCTTTCAAAGTCAACGGCGTGTTGCGCGCGCTGGGCAGTCCGGCGAGCCGCATCGTTTTTACTTCGGTCGATGACAACGAGTTTAACGAAACCGGCTTCGCCCTCGCCAATCCCGCCAGCGGCAATGATTGGATCGGCGTCGAATTTACCGACTCCAGCATTGACGAGCAATGCCGCTTTGAAAATTGCGTGATTCGCTATTGCACCACGCCGCTAACGGCCACCCAAGCTTTTCCTCGCCGCCTGGAAAGCATCACCATCGTGCATTGCAGCAGCAAATTCGTCAACCTGAACGGCAAGCGCATTCCGTACCAGGACGGCGTCGAGCAGGATTACATTATCAAATATACTGCTTATCAAGCCGTCGCGCCGGCAACGCATGAAGACTTCGTGGTGGTGCAGGACCTCAACGGGGCTAAACCGGCTTCGTTAAATAGCAATGACGACGCCGCCATGAATGCAATGCCGGCGAGCGCAACCACCGCCATGCTGCGAGGCGTGGTGGCCGACGCCGAAACCAAAGAAAATTTGCCGGGCGCGAATGTCGAGGTGGCGTCGTTGGACGGCAAAATTTCACGCGCCCTCACTTCCGGCGCTAATGGCGAATTCGAATGGCAAAACGTTCCGGCGGGAATTTACGCCGTCACGGTTTCGTATATCGGCTACGCGAAAAAAACGATTGCTGAGGTTGCGCTGGCCGCCGGCGACGTGAAAGCGCTGGAGGTGCCGTTGACGCACATCGGCATCGAGTTCAATCCGGTGATCATCACCGCGTCGCGGCGCCCGGAAAAAATTTTCGAGGCGCCCGCGGCGATTTCTGTGGTGGAGGCCAATCAGATCGAAACCCGGTCGACGTTCACCGCGGCCGAGCATTTGAAGGCGCTGCCCGCGGTTGATTTTGCCAGCACCGGCATCAATCAGTCGCTCGTGGTGCTGCGCGGCTTCAACAATGTTTTCACCGGCGCGTTGCTGCCGCTCACCGATTATCGCGTCGCGCGCGTGCCGGCGCTGCGGTTCAATGCGTTCAATTTGATTCCCACCGCGAATGAAGACATTGAGCGCATCGAAGTCGTTTCCGGCCCCGGCTCCGCTTTGTACGGGCCAAACAGCGCCAACGGCGTGATGCACATTATCACCAAATCGCCGTTCGGCTCCGAAGGCACGACGCTCAGCGCCGGCGGCGGCGAACGCGTTGCTTTCTCCGGCGCGCTGCGCCATGCCAACAGTTTCAACAACCGCTTCGGTTACAAAATTTCCGGCCAATATTACAAAGGAAAAGATTGGGAAAACTACGACGCGCAGGAGCCGGACTCGTTCGGCGTTGCCGGCAATAAAGTGCGCGCCCCGGGCCGCGATTTTGATGTCGAAAAAATTGCCGGCGAAGCGCGGATGGATTTTCGTTTAAACGACAATCTCACTTCCATTTTTACGGCCGGCTACAGCCGCGTCAGCGATATCGAGCTGACCGGACTCGGCGCGGTGCAAATAAAAAATTACGGCCTCGGTTTTTTGCAGCAACGTTTGCTGTATAAAAAACTTTTTGTGCAGGCGGTATACAATCGCATCGACGCGGGCGATTCGTATTTGCTGCGCACCGGCGTGCCGGTGGTTGACAAGTCCGTGGTTTATGCCGGACAGCTTCAGCACGAGCTGTCGCTCGGCAACGTATTGCGCTTGACGTACGGCATCGATCTGCTGCAAACGCGGCCCGACAGCCGCGGCACGATTTATGGCCGTAACGAATCGAAGGACAACGTCAACGAGATCGGCGCTTTTCTGCAAACCGAAGCAAAGCTGGCAGCCAAAATTAATTTGATCGGCGCGCTTCGCGTCGATGATCACAACCGCATGAAGGATCGGGTGATTTCGCCGCGCGCCGCGCTGGTGTATGATCTGAATGCGGATCAAAATCTGCGCTTCACGTATAACCGCGCCTTCAGCACGCCGACCACGAATAATCTTTTTCTCGATCTCGTCGCCGGCAAAATTCCGCAAACGCCGTACGTCATTCGCGCGCTCGGGGTGCCGTTTGAATCGGGGTTCACGTTTCGCCGCGGCAACGACGGCCGGCCGCTGATGATGTCGCCGTTCATTCCCAACTCCGCCTTTTTACCGGCAACGGTGAACTCGGTGTGGCCGGTGTTGCGGCAACTGTTGATCGCCGGTTCGCCGGCGGATTTGCAGGCGTTGTTAAATGCCAGCTTGCCGGCGCAACTCAACACGACAGTAGCCGGCGATTTGCGCACGCTGAATCCGACCACCGCCGGTTTTGACCTCGTGGCGGACGTGAAAAACGTCGAGCCGATCAAGCCGACGATCACGAACTCGTTTGAAATCGGCTACAAGGCGTTGTTGAAGGAAAATATTTTTTTGACGGCCGAGGTATATCGCACTCGCGTCGAAGCGTTTGGCGGGCCGCTGATCGTGGAAACGCCGAACGTGTTTGCCAATCCGCAACAGCTTGCCGGCGCGCTGCAACCGGCGGCCGGAGCGATAGTCAACGCGCTGGTGGCGAAAGGCGTGCCGTTGGCTCAAGCGCAGGCGCAGGCGACGGCCATCATGACGGGCTTGGTCTCTTCCGCCGCAAGAATTCCGTTTGGCTTGATTGCGCCAAAAGAAACGGCAAGCGCTACCGAAATCATTCTCACATACCGGAATTTCGGCGACGTTTCGCTCACCGGCGCAGATTTCAGCTTGACCTATAGCGCCGGGCCGCACTGGAAATTCAGCGGCAACTATTCTTACGTGAGCGACGATTTTTTCCCGAAGAGCGCAACGCAGCCGCACGACATCGCGCTCAACGCGCCGCGCCATAAAGCGGGTCTGAGCGCGCAGTACGGCAATCTTCCCAACGGCTTGAACACGCAATTGCGCCTGCGCTACGTGGAAGGCTTTCCGGTTAATTCCGGCGTTTATATCGGCGCTTTGCAAACATATACCGTCGCCGATCTCGATTTCAGTTGCGACGTCGGCAGCGGGACAAAATTTTTGCTGGCGGCGCAAAATTTGTTCGACCGGCATTATCGGGAATTTGTCGGCGCGCCAATCGTCGGCCGGCTGCTCATTGCACGCTTGTCGCAATCGTTGTAAGCGAAGCCGCGATGGAAATTAAAAAATTATTCTGCCGAACAATCATTCGCCCTTTGCGGTTATTTGGGAATGGAGCGTGAACCATGAAAATGAATAAAATTTTTTCCTGCTGTGTGGGGCTGAGTTTTTTGCTGCTCGGGTACGCCGCCGCGCCGGCGCAGAATTCGCGAGCGCGGCAGTTTTATGAAACCGCCGTAAAAGAGAAGGAGGTGGAAAAAAGAATCGCGGCGCTCAATAAAGCCGTCGAGGCCGACCCGAATTTTGCCGAAGCGCTGTACAATCTCGCGCTCGCGCACAAGGAGAAGCAGGATTACGGCCGCGCCGAGCAATATTTGCTGCGCGCCAAAGAGACCAAAGCCGGCGGCGACCTCAAAGTCGCAATTCTTTATGAGCTGGCCGCGGCGTACAATCGCCAGGGCAAGACGAAAAATTTTGAAGAGACCTTGCGCCTGGCCAAAGGCCAGGCGACCGACGCGCAACGCGGCGCCACGATTGCATTTGAGCTGGGCCGCTTTTTTTATCAACAAGGCCGCTACGAGGAAGCGCTGCTGGAATTGCAGGAGGGCCAGCGGCTGTATCCGGACCGGCGCGATTATTTTGCCAATCTGATTCAACTCACGCAAACGGCGCAGGCCACCCAGCAGCTTGTTGCGGCGGCCGATCGCGCCGCTGCCCAAGGCAAGCTGGAAGAAGCCAAAGCGCTGCTGCTCGAAAGCAAGCAAAAAAATCCCGCCGCAAAAAATGTCGACGCCAAAATCGCCGAACTGGAGGCGCGATTGGCCGCAGCCGCGGGAGCGCGCAGCCGTGCCGCGCTTTATGCGCAGGCGCAGAAGCTTGAAGCGGAAAACAAGCCGGAAGCGGCAATCGCGAGCTATGAAAAACTGCTGCAAGCCGGCGATTATCAAGACGCGAGCGTCCGCTTGCAAAAACTGCGGGGCCAACTGGCGCAAAAGCAACAGAGCGAGGAATTAGAGGCGGAATATCGGCGCGGCATGGAAGCGCTCAAAATACGCAACTGGACCGGCGCGACGGCGGCGTTTGAAAAAATCCTTGTCCAGAACAGCAGCTTTCGCGACGCGGCGCAACGGCTGGCGCAGGCGCGGGCCGGGCTGGAGCGGGAGAACACGGACGCCCTCGCGGCCCGATATTATGCGGACGGCGTTGCGGCCATGGGGCGCAATGACGCCGCTGCGGCGCTGACGGCATTTGAAAAGATTCGTCGCCTTGATCCCGCTTATCGCGACGTGGCGACCTTGATTTCAGCGATTGAAAAAAAATTGCAGCCGGCAACCGGCGTTACGCATGAAATGCCGGCAGCGAATCCGGACTCGTTGTACGCCAGCGCATTAACGTTCTTCAATAAAAAAGATTGGCCGCAGGCGGTGGCGAGCCTGGAAAAATTGCCGCCGCATTATCGCGACGTGGTTGACCGCCTCGCCGAAGCCCGCGCCTATCTCAGCCTGGCACCGGCGACGACCGCCGGCGTTGCGGCTCACGCCTCGACCGAAGCCGAACCGCGAGCCGTGGAAGCGCCGGCGAATGACCGCACGTTTTTTTATTTCGGCGGGTTCGTTGCGTTGCTCGTCTTGCCGGCGATCGGCTTCTTCGCGCTGTCGCCATCCGGCCGGGCGCAGTTGCATTTGCTGCGCGGCAATTATGCGGCGGCCGCGCAGGTTTACGAAAAAGCGCTCGCCCGGCATCCGGAGCGAATCAAGCTTTATCCGCCGTTGGGGCGAATTTATCTGGTGCTGGGCCGGCGGGACGGGCAGGCGATAAAAATTTATAAAATGATTTTGCAATTGCAACTTGACGTCGAGCGGCATGCCGAGATCAACACGATCGTAGCGCAAAATTTTCTCACTGAAGGCCGCACTGATGCAGATGCCATTCACGTTCTGGAGCAGGCACTCAAAGTCGAGTTGCGCAACCGTAAATAAATGCGTCCAACAGCGTTCTCCGCATTTTGCCGGCAATGAGACTATAATTATCATTTAGTCAATAACTTTTTAAACCACTTACCTGCGGAGGTCTAATATGAAAGGCATCCGATATCTCGTCATTTTTACCCTGTGGTTGTGGCTTGCGCCGTTCACGCGCACACAAGCGCAAACCTCGAACGCGCCGGCGTTGAACTGGTTACGCGCCGGTCTCACCGAAAAAGATCTTGCCAAAAAAATTGCCGCTTATGAAAAGGCCCTCGCGCTGGATTCGTCGCTGGTGGAGGCAAAGTTCAACCTTGGCCTGGCTTATAAAAAGCAGCAGGATTACGCAGCCGCGGAAAAATGGTTTGTGCGCGCTTATGCGATCAAGCCGGAAAAACTTTCGGCCGAGCTGAAACAACAAATTTTATTCGAGCTGGGAAAGATTTATAAAAGGCAGGGCAAGTTGCGGGAGAGTGAAGAGACGCTGAAAAACGCGCGAACCGTCCCGGGCGATCGCGCCACCCGTTCCGGAATTTTTTTTGAGCTTGGCCGCAATTTGTACGAGCAGGGCCGCTATGAAGAAGCGCTGGTGGAATTGCGCGACGGCCGCCGCTTGAATGATAACGTCGAAAATTTTCAAAATTTCATTGCGCTGGTGGAGAAGGCGCAGACCTCGAAACGCCTGCAACTTGCCGCCGAAGAAGCGATGCGCCAGGGGAATTTGGAACAAGCGCAGAGCCTGGTTGAAGAGTTGCAACGCCAAGATCCCGAACAAAATAAACCCGTCAAGCTCGCAGCCCAGGTTGATTCGCTGAAAAAATTTGAGACGAATCAAAAAATTTGGACGGCGCTCTACGAGCAGGCGCAACGGGAAACGGCAGCCGGAAATCTCGCCGCAGCGATCACCACCTACGAAGCCTTGCTGCAGCAGAACAACGCCTACAAAGATGCGCCGGCGCAACTCGAAAATCTCAAGCAACAATTGGCCGCGCAACAAACGCAGGCTAAACTTGAAGAAGATTATGCCGCGGGCACCGCGGCGTTGCGTGAGAAAAATTGGACGGCGGCGATCTTGGCGTTTGAGAAAGTTCTGCAAACGGATGAAAATTTCCGGGAGACGCGCGAACGGTTGGCAGAAGCCGAACGGGCGCTGAAAAACGAAAGCGCCGAAAACATCGTCGCACGCTACTACGTTGACGGCGTGGATGCACTCAATCGCAATGATCTGGGCAGTGCTTTGGCCGCATTCGAGCGCGTGCGCCGTTTGAACTCGCGCTATCGCAACACCAGTGAGTTGCTTGCCCAGATTGAACAGCGGCTGCAACAACAAACGCAAACGGTGGCAGCGCCGGCGCCCGCCAATGGCGAGGTGATTGAAAATTTATACCAGGAAGCTTTGGCGGCGCGTTCGCAGGAAAATTGGATGCAAGCGGTGGTGGCTTTGGAAAAATTGCAGCTCTTACAACCCAACTATCGCGACGCGATCACGCTATTGGCGGAATCCCGTGCGCAACTGCTGCTGGCAGGAAAAAAGCCGGTGGAGCGCGAGCCGGCAGGGTATTCGCTGTTATCCATCGGCGGCGCGCTGGCGGTGATTGTGTTGTTGCCGTTGCTTGGTTATGCCGTTTTCTCGCCGACCGCACGGGCGCGCTTTCATCTGTTGCGCGGCAATCTGCTGGCGGCGGCGCAGATTTACGAGAAAATTTTGTTACGGCATCCGGAGCGGGTGCGGCTTTATCCGCTCCTCGCCAATCTGTATTTGCTGATGCGGCGCCAGGATGAGCCGGCCATGAAAATTTATAAAGCCATTTTGAATTTAAATATTGCCACCCAAAAACGCGAGGAGATCAACGCGCTGGTGGCGCAAAATTACCTCACTGAAGGCAGGACGGATTCGGATGCCATTGCCGTGCTGGAGAGCGCGCTGAAAGCCGAACGTCTGAAGCACAACCAGGGAAACTGATAAGGGTCATGTCGAATGCCTACCGTCGAACAAGCAACACCTACCAACCGGCTGCAGCAATTGCTGTACACCTTAGGCCGGGCTTACCTGCAGAAAGAACAGTATGCCGAAGCGTTTGATAAATTCAAGCAGCTTCTGGCGCTGGATACGGACAATGCCGAATTGCTGTTGGATACCGCGATTGCCGCGCTGGGGCTGAACGACGCTTCCGCGCCGACGCTTGACCTGTATGAAAAGGCCGTGCGCAGCAACCCGGATTCAAGCGCGTTAAAATTCGGTTTGGCCTCGCTCTTTGTCCATCAAAATATCGTCACGCCTTTCGCCGTTGAATTATGCCAGAATGTTGCCGAACTGGCGCCGCCGAATGAGCAACAAATCCGCTTGTTTCTGAAAAAATATTATGAAGCTGCCGGTTGGCACGATAAGGCGCGAGCGGAAGAACAGCGCGCCATCTTTCACAGCAACGACCGGCAGGCGATTCGCGTATTTTTGGAAAAGCTGTGGTGGGACGGCCAGTTTGACGAGGCGATGAAAGCCTTGCAATCAGCGCCGCGCCTCAACGGCAACGTCGCGCCTCTCGCTCGCGAAACGGCGATGACCCATGCTTATGCCGCGCTGACCGCGGGAAAGCGCGTGGAGAGTGTTGAAGCCATTCAAACCATAGGCGAAGCCGCTGCCGCTCTGGCACCGGCGACGGACATGATGGATTTGCGCGATTACCTGGTGATGCGTTTGAGTTTGCTGTTGGACAACGATAAAACCAGCAAACCGAAAAGAGACGACACCGTTTTCGCGGCGAAGCCGTTTAGATTGGCTGAAGAAATCTTGCGCCCCTTATCAAAATCGCCGGGCGCGCCCGAAACCGTGACCGGTGAATGGCGGGGGTTCTTGTTGGTGCAAATGTTTCAAGCGAACGGCGGCGAAGTGCCGGAACGGCTGCGCGAGCTGTTGAGCACGCATTTGGCGGAATTGCCCAAGACGATTCTGTTGGCCTCCGGAACCTGCCTCATCTGTCTTGCCACGGATCCGTCGGCGCAGATTCGCGCGATGGTTGATTTCATTCAAAGCTTGGAAGATTACAACACGGCCGTGCCGGAAGCCGAACGTATTCTGCTGGCCGGCGGTTTGCAAGTTGCGCCACACGCTGGTGGTGAGGGCGATCTCACCACGCTCACGGCATTGGTTGAGGCGACGCATCTCATGCGGTTTGCCGAACAAAGCCTCACCCCCGAGACCGGTGTCGGCACATTGTTGTTGCGTATGGAAGACGTCGAGCTGGTTAAACAGCGCGGCGCCGGATTTACGTTGATCCCGATGGAAGGCGTGAAGCTGCTGCCGGGCCGTGAAACCACGTGCACGGAAGTGGTCTGGCGCAATCCGCTCTCCCAGCTTAAACCGGGGCAGGTTTATGCCTTTGGCCGTTATGAAGTGCGCCAACGTTTGCTCAAGCACAACAGTTACGGCACCTTCCTCGCGCATGATGTACAACTGGCGCGGCCGCTGATTATGAAAGTTATGTTACCGGCGGACGCCGCGCCGTTTTTGCAGGACGAGAAACAACGCGAAGCGCTGTATACGCGTCTCCGTGTGGTCGCGCGGCTCACGCATCCACATCTGGCGTTTGTACTTGACATGGGCGAACACAACGGCATGTTGTTCTGGGGGCGGGAGTATATCGAAGGTAAAAACCTCGCCGAGCTGAGTTTTCGCGAGGAACAACGGGATGGCGAAATTTTGGCGATGCTACAGAAAATCGTGCGGGCGTTGATTTATGCCAACAGCAAAGGCGTGGCGCATTTAAATTTAAAGCCGGGAAATATCTGGCTCAGCGAAGCGCAGGAGCTGAAGATTTCCGATTTTCGCCTGCCGGGTTTCATTGAAGACGGCGCCAATGCGAGCGTGCTATTTCCGTCGCACTGGCGCTATTTAGCGCCGGAAATTTTGTTCGGCGAAAGCGGCGACGCGCGCAGTGATATTTATTCGCTCGGCGTCATCGCCTACGAGTTGCTGGCCGGCAAGCATCCATATAACACCTCGGGCAGCATTCAATCACCGCGCGATCTCGCCAAAGCGCGCATCGCGCCGCTCGCGGAGCAGGAGCGGCCGCATCATCGCGCCTGGAATGATTTTATTATGAAAGCCATCCAGCGCGAACCGGACCGGCGCTTCGCCGATCTCACCACGATGGATCAGGAATTGCGCGCGATTCAAATGGAAATGCTCAAGCGCGCGCTCAATACCGGCAGATAATTGGACGCGCTGCCACGCGCAGATTTTAAATTAGACCTAAAAATAAAGCCCCGGATCTGACTTGGAGAGATCGGGGCTTTGTTTTAACCGCAGAAAGTTTTCTGTCATCATAAAATGCCGGGGCGCGTGCGCGCAAACTTACGTTTCACGCTTTACGATTTATCTCGCCACGATCAATCGTTTCGTCGCCGTAAATTGTCCACTGGTTAATTTGTAAACGTACACGCCGTTGGGCAAACGCAAATTATTCTCATCCGTCCCGTTCCAAATCACCACTTGCCGTCCCGCCGGCACGTCGCCGGCAAATAACGTGCGAATTTTCTGCCCCAACAAATTGTATAATTCGAGCGCAACCGGCCCGGCGGTTTTGAGCACAAAAGCGATTTGTGTAGCGCGATGGGCCGATGAAAGCGGATTCGGATAATTCTGCTCCAGCACAAACGCCTGCGGCTGGAAATTATTTTGCGGGGTTTCAGTAGCGGTGGCCACACGGCCAGCGTGCGTCCAATCCGTCCAGCCGACATTTTTCCCGGGCGTCGAAAGCGCCGGCGTGGAAAATTTGGTGCGATAGTAATAATTGATGATATGCGGTTGCCAGCCGTCGTCGCCGCTGGCTGGAAATTTCGCCTGCACGTAAAGCCACTGATAAGCGCGCAACAAGGCTTGATCCTGCCAGTTCCACACGTCGTAACCGCGCCGGGACAAAATCACCGCCTGCACCAGCGCGCCCTGCAAAGCTTCAAAAACATAGTTTTCTTTGGGCGGCGGCCAATTAAACTTTCCCGCGCGGCGCTGATCGTCCGGCAACACGCCGTCGATCGGATAACCGTTTTTCATGGCGCCCTTCGGGTTGATCGCCACCGGTTTTTTCGGATCGGCCTGCCAATACAAATCGCCGAATTGAAAACCCGCATACGCCGCGCGATCGCCGAGCCAACCCTTGAAAATTTGCACGCAACGCGCGATCTCCGTTTGATCGTCGAGATAAACGGCAACCGCGAGACGGCTGGCGCCCGCGTGTGTGCCCCAATTGTTCGGGCGCAATTCATGCGTCGAACGCAACGTGTTGCCCTCGAGATTCAGCGTCAGCGTGCTGCGCAGCCATGCGCGAAAACGCAGATCTTCTGCCGGCGGCAACCCGACAAGATCCGCTGCCATCACGTACGCCACCAGCTCGCGGCCCAACGCCAGCGTGCGGCCGCGCTTTTCCGTGCCCATCGCCGCCAGGCACGCGTTGATCACTTCCGTGCGATAGCGCTCCTGACGCGTGCGCGCAAACACCAGCGCTTTTGCCATGATTTTAACGTTGGTCTCATCATCCTGATTCGACAAATTCGGCTTGCTTGCCGTTTTATCCGCCTCCGTTTTCAATTGGTTCCAAGCCGGGCCGGACATTGGCAATTTTGCCAGCTCCGCCGTGCTGATCCAAATACCTTTTTGGGCAACGGCCGACGTTGAAATGGCGAAAACGGCAATTAAGTTGAAGAAAAAAATTAAATCAAGAAACCGACGATTCATCGCAGTAGCCTATTTCGTATAAACTCGCGAGTACGATTTTTCTGACCGGCAGAATTTTATTCTGCAGTGGTTGGCATCAAAGCGTGCTGCCGCAAACCCCGGCGCGCGCGAACTTGTTGCAAAATTTCAAGCAGCTCCCGCGCCAGGGCTTCCGCCTTTTCTAACGGTCCTTTTTCCTCTATGCACCAGTGGTATTCGGTGTGGACGCGTTCGAATCGCAAATAGACCCGCGACAACAGCTTGCTTTCAATCGGCTCGAAGCCGAGCCAATATGCTTCCTCCGCCAGTAGAATCGCCGCCGCCGAATCAGCGCGCCGGAACGCCGCTAAGCTTTGGCGCAATTTTTTTTCCGCCAGCGTCAGTGATTCGTCCATCGTCAGGTCCGGCGGATTTTTTCGGTAATAATCGACCCCGCGCTGCGTCTGCCAGGCGGTTTGCGGCTGCCGGCCCCGCTGTTGATACGATAAGATTCCGGCTAATTCCAGGTTGTTTTTCGTGGCCAATTGCCGCAGCGTCAAGGTTAATCCGCTCGCGGTTGCATCCGGCTGAAAATCGCGGCGCAGCGTCATCAAATAAAACGCGAGATTCCAGCACTGCTCCGGTGTGAAGGCCTCGGCAAACGACGCCATCGCTGTGCCCTCGACACCGAAAGTGAGGGCTTGATAAAATTGGGACGGCGTGCAAACATTCAGGCGCGCCGGCGCGGTAAAATCGCGCGGTTTCGGATTCAACGTATCCGCTGCCGGCCCCGTGCCGTCGCCGCTTTCGCCATGACACGAAACACAATTCTCCCGAAACAGGCTTTCACCGTCGGCAAGATCGGGAGCCACGTGCGGAAAAAGCACGACGCTTTTTTCTTGCACCACGCGCGCCACGGCCTCGGCACAAATTTTACGAATACCCGGCAACGGGATTTTTTGCGCCACGCTCATTTCCAGCGCGTGCAATTGTTGCGAGGTGGCCTGTTGCCGGTTGGGCGCCGCGTCGTAAAGAGTCACGATTTGCCGGGCAAAACGCTGCATTTCGTGATATTCCAACGTGTCAACGATCTGGCCGGCGGAAACGGCGCGATCATAATCGCTCGCCAAATATTGCAAAAGGAAGACCAGCCGTTGATCGGCTTCAAGCGTTGCGGCGCTTGAAGCTGCGGGCGATTCGATGTCGTCTAAATCCGGGGTTATTATATGGCGTTGCACCGTATTGGCGCCGGTCAGCAGCAAAAGAAAGAGAAGGTAGGCCGTAAGCGGGCGTTGCATAATTCCATCCTGGAAATTCCATT
>CAZVZZ010000054.1:0-14724 GCA_964631505.1 uncultured Cytophagia bacterium | reverse complement strand
TGCGGATCTTTGGTGAAATAGAAAACTTGATGCGACTCCGCCAACGCGTCGAGAATTTGCAATGCGCTGGTCATGCGCTGGGCGTCGGCATGCACGAGCGGGTCGTCGAGCATCAACGGAATCGACTCGCCGTTTTGCGCAAAAATTTCCACCACCGCGGCGCGCAGCAGCAAATAAACTTGCTCGATCGTGCCGAGACTGAGGCGCGTCAATTCCACCGGCGCAGGAATGGCCGGGCCTTGCAGGCGCACGGAAAAATCCGAGGGATCGACCAGCGCGCTGGTGTAGCGGCCGCCGGTGAGCTGGCCGAGATGTCGGCCCAAAAATTCGTTCAAGCGCGGCGCGTAATCGCGATGCAGCTTCTGTGCGGCCTGCGCAATGAAATCGCGCGCCATCTCCAGCGACTCCCGCGCTTTTTCCAGCCGTGTCACTTCCGCTTCCACCAGCGCAATGTCTTCTTCGATCTCCGCGAGCGGCGGCAAACCCTGCAAACGCGCGGCCACGCGTTCCTGCAAAATCGCCAGCGTTTGCTCTTTCGCGTGAATTTCCTGCCGCAGCGTTTCGCGCTGACGCTGCAATTCTTCGCGCGAGATTTCATTCACCGGCACGATCACGGTTTTTCCCGTCTCTTTCACGGCCGCCGGCGCGCTGCGCGCCAGATCATCACGCAGCCGTTTGATCGCCGTCATGAGCGCGCCCGCGGTTTCACCCGCCAGAATCTCGGCGCGCAGCGCTTCGGTTTGCTGCAATTGCATTTGCAGCGATTCGAGATATTCGCGTTTCTGGCAACCGCTCAAAAAATTCTGAAACGCCTTTTCGCCCGCCGGCTCGTCGACGCCGGCTTTTTGCAGCACTTCTTCCAGCTCGTGGGTCAAGCGCGATAAAATTTGCTCGATTTGTTTTTGCTTCTCGTCGATCTGCGCGAGGCGCTGCTGGGCGGCGTTTTTTTCGCTCCACAGTTGATGGCTTTCGCGCAGGCGCTTTTCCGCGTCCATCAACGTTTCCGGCGCGATGTGACCGATGCCGAGCACCGTCATCCAATTCATCAACGGCTGCTCGATCTTGCTCATTTTATCCTGCAACTGTTTTTCCGCCTGAATGACGCTGCCGAGCCGCTCGAACTGCAGCCGGTGCGCCTCGAGTTGCTGAATCGAATCGATTTGATAGCGCACTTGAATCTCGCGCAGCTCCTGCCGTTCCTCCATGTAGCGGTTTTCCACTTCCAACAGCTTCGCGCCCAATTCGCGGCTGATCGCGCTCCAGCGGCCGTATAAAACAAAGACGCCGATCAACGCGATCACACACATCGGCAAAATAAAACCGAGCGCCTCGCTGCCGAACATGCGCGTCACCAAATCGATGATGAGCGCCACGATCAAACCGAGGGCGCCCAACGCGGCGTAGCTCTGCCAGCGCTCGCGGTCTTTTTGATAACGATCGTAGGTTTCGCGCGCGTCTTCCACTTCGGCTTCGGTCGCTTTCACTTTGGATTCCACGGTTTTGTATTGCTCGATCTGCCGCCAATCCAAACCCGAAAAACCGGCACGCTCGTTTTCGCTGACGCCGGCGTTTTGCAGCGCGTCGTTCACCTCATGGCGCGCATTTTCATTTTCGATGACTTCCTGAAAAGTCGCCTGCCAGCGCGTGTGCAGCGCCAGGAAATCCTCAAACACCATCGTCGTCCAAATGTTTTCCGGCACGTGCAGCGCGCGCGTTTTTTCCGCCAGCGCCAGCAATTTCACGTCCAGCCCGGCGCGCTCATCCTGTTGCATCGACCGCAGCTTCTCGTGGTGATTGAAATCCTGCATCAATTGAAAGAACAACTCTTTCTCATCGACCGGAAAATTTTTGAACGGCGCCGAAGCCTGCAGCTCTGCGGCAAGTTTTTCGCGCTGTTGTTCGTTATCCTGCAAACGCTGCAAGCGCGCCTCAAGCTGCGCGAGCTGCGCCTGTTGAATCTTGCGTTCGAGGCCGCCCAACTGCGTGCGCAACTCGTCGGTTTCAATTTTTAAAAATTCCGCCTTCTCGATATCGGCTTGCGCTTCACGTTGGGTGGCAACCCGCAACGCGTACGACTCGCGCAATTCCTCCAGCTCGAGGCGAGCCTGCGGCAACAACGCGCGCTGCGAGCGATCGCTGCCCAGCTCGCGCAATTTCTTTTCGAGACGCTCGATAGCCTGCTCCGCAGAATGATCGGCGCCGGCGGCATCGAGCAACCGTAGAATCGCATCGGAGACGGCGTTCGCCTCGCGCTCGGCGAGCGGCCGCAACGCGCCTTGCTGCAAACAGGCAGTCGCCAAAAAAACCGGCCGCGACATGCCGATCTGCTTTTCCATGAAATCGGCTTTGCCGTGCCGGCCGCGGCGATAACGCGCCAAACAATCCTCGCCGGTGATCGCGTCCAGCAATTGCGTCGGCACGTCGTCATGGCTGAAATCACGATGAATGAGAAATGTGCTGCCGGCGTCGAGGCTGTATTTGAGCCGCCCGCTGTATTCACTTTCCGCCGGCGCATTTTTGCCGTTGGGGTTGATCGCTGCGGCGAGCGTCGGTTCGGAAAGCGGCGGGGCCTCGAGCGTCATCACCTCATATTCCGTCACCGCCACAATTTTCGGTTCGGCAACAATGCCGGGGCGAGAGGCGGCGGTTTCTGTTTTGGCCGCCGCGGTTGACGATACCAGCGACTCGAGTTGCCGCGCGCCCCATGGCCGATAACGCGCGTGCTGATCCTGCTCACGCGATTGCGCGCGATTGCTGTCATAAAAACCGTACAGCAACGCGATGATCGCTTGTTGCAGCGTGGATTTGCCGGCCTCATTCGGTCCGAAGATGATGTTGATTTTGGGATGGAAGTTGAAGGGCGCCTCGCGCAGGCGGCCGAATCCTTTCAGCGTCATTTCCAGCAGTTTCATCGCAGCGCAATCTCCTCCTGATTAAAAGCCTGTAAACCGTAAATCAGCGCATCGAAATGAAGTTGGTGTTGGCCGGGTTCGGCTTCGGCAAGCTCGGCCTCCGTGGCGGCCAAAACTTCGCGCACGAAAGCGCCGCGCACAGTCGGTTCCTGCGCCAGTTGCTGCAAATCCGCGGACGGCCGCGTTAAATTTTCGAGATGCACAAAAGCAAAATGATTTTGAATGCGCTGGGTCAACACCGGCAGGTCGAGAAAAAGCGAGGGCAGGGCGTTGCCCACCAGCCGCAGCCGCACGAACGCTTTGCCGAAATCGCGCGCTTTTGGCATGGACAAAATTTTGTCAAACAATTGATCGCGATGGCTGCAATCATCGACGCTCACATCAACGGTTTCGAAACGCAGCTCCGCGAGCGGAATCGTTTCGATCTGCGGCGGCTGGCCCGGCTCGACCTGAATCCACGTCACGCCGTGCTGGCCCGGCTCATCAAAACCGAGCGGCTCCGGGCTGCCCGGATAAACCGCCACCGTGTTGCCGGCGCGCGCCGTTTGCGGCGTGTGATAATGGCCGAGCAGCGCCAAAGGAAATCCGGCTTGCCGAATGTCTTCGATGGTCACCGGCGCATGCGCATTGTTGTTGTGATTGGGCGTCGCCACCAGCGTGGCGTGCAAAAGGAGAATGGGATAACGCGCGGCATTGGCCGGCAGTTGAAAATGCAGCAAGAAATTTTGCCGCTCGCTCAGTGACAAATGCGCCGCCGACCACAGCGAAATTTCTTTGGTCAACGGCCGTTCGGTGAGCCGATTGCTCACAAAAAGATTGACGTTCTCCGACCAGCGCCCGCGCTGATAGAGCGAGCCGGCGTCGGCAGGATCGTGATTGCCCGGCGCAATAAACACCGGAATCGGCGCCAGCCGCTCAAATTCGCTGATGAGGAAGGCCGCGGTGTCCGGCGCGAGCCGGGCGCGTTCGAACAAATCGCCCGCCACCGTTACGGCGCCGGCGTTCCGTTCTTTGGCGAGATCGACGAGGCGGCGCAGCGTCAGGCGCAGTTGTTCGCGGCATTGGCGCGCCAGCTTGGCCGGCAAGCGGCTGCCGGTAAACGCGCCATCGAGATGCAAATCGGCGCAATGCAGAATCGAAAACGGCAAACTAAACTCCAAAACTTTATGATGAAATCAAGCTGTGGGGGCGAGTTGCGCTGTTTGTTTGATAACACAATAAGATAACAGAAAGACGGGCAAAATGCAAATTGTATTTTTTGGAAATTGTATTGACGCCGCAAAATTTTCTTGCTTTTCCGGGCCGGGAATGCTAATATAAATTTACAACCTGAGGAGGACGCCATCGCAATCAGGGAATGGAAACCGCTCAATCGCGAGCAGGCATTGGCAGCGCGGGATTTTTCGAGCGCCGGTAAAACTTTTGTTGATCATAAAAGGCAGATCAATGAAATTCTGTATGCGATTTTGACACCTGTGGGTTATGATGCTTATGTTTCTGTCGAAGCAGTAAAGCATATTGAGAAGCATCCGATTGCTTCAAGACATAAGAACAACATCGCCTATATTCTGAACAATCCGGATTTAATTACGCCAAACCACGAGGAACCGGAAACGCATATTTTTTATAAATCCTTGTATGGAAAGCTGCTTCTTGCAGCCCCGGTTCAATAGATAACCAACTTAAGGTTTTTGGCAACTCTGTACGAGATCCCTTATATTAAAGGACTTGAACAAGGCTTGATTTCAGCAAACGACTTTCTTTATGTACGAGGTGGATTCAAATGGAAAAAATGGAAATAAGAATGTACAGCGCCGTTGTTGAGTTTATTTTTGGCTCATCTCGACGGATCGTCTTTGGCGACGAGGGCCAACCCGGCCTTGAAATTGGCCGTGATAAAAAAAGCAAAGAAGTCGTCGCCTTTATGTGTTTACATTTTCCTCGTCTTTATCATCGCATTTTAAAGGGTCTCGATGAAAAGCCGATCCGCAACAGATTTTTCGTGGAATCCGTTGACGAGGGCGACCGCGTCATGGCCGTCTGCGATCCGCGCGTTAAAAACGCGACGTTGGCGGAAATTGTGCAATGGGTGTGGGAGAAATATTATGCCCACCTCGAACAAAGTGTGGCCGCGACCGCAGAAGTGTGAGGCAATTTCCCCAATTGTTTTTTGACGAGATTACAGGGTTTCAAAAAATCCAAGTAACGCCATGTCAAACAATGCCGGTTTAAATCAATCCCATCAGAGTGTCACCGCCTACGATGACGCGGCGCGGGTGGCGGCTTATGACGCCAAAATGGAAATCATGCATCCGAACCGCCGCAAGATGGCGGAAATCGTGAGCGCCATGTTGCCGTTTTCAGCCGAATCGGGAATCACACTGTTGGATCTCGGCACGGGCACCGGATTTCTCGCCGCGCATTTGCTGCAAGTTTTTCCGATGGCAACAATAATCGCGATCGACGGCGCGGCGGCGATGATACAACAGGCGCAAGCGCGCCTCGGAAATAAAAGCCGGCAGCTCGTCTGGAGAATTTGCAGCTTTCAGGATTTGGTGAAAGACGACGATCTGCCGATGTTGGACGCCGTCGTCTCCTCGTTTGCGTTGCATCATTTGTCTGCCGATGAAAAACTGGAATTGTATCGCGCGTTGTTGCCCAAATTGCGCGCCGGCGGCTGGTTGGTAAATGCCGACATTCTCGTCGCTTCCCACCGCGACTTCGAAACGCGCTTTCAAACGCTGCGCCAACTCGGCATTCAGCAACGGCTGCGCGCGCAAACTGGCGAAGAAAAAAGTTTAACGGCCATCGCCGCAGAGTTGGCCGAGCTTGAAAAGACCGACGGCGATCAGCCGTTGCCACTCGACATTGATTTGAGCCTGCTCCGTCAAGTCGGTTTCCGCGCCGTCGATTGTTTTTGGAAAGAAACGCGCGAAGCGGTGTGGGGAGGAATGAAGTGACTTGTTGCTGGTAGCTGATAGCATGTACCTGGCTATTATGAGCAATGAGTAATCTGCAAGCATTTGTCAGCAACCAGCTACCAGCAACGAGCTACAAGTAGCCAGCAACCAGCATGAATCCCCTCGACATTATCCATCAATATTACGATGCTCGCAGCGAGCTATATCGCGTTCTCATTACGCACAGCATTTTAGTCACCAAGAAAGCGCTCGATATTGCTGCGGCTTTTCAATCGCGCCAGCCGCAATCCGGAGTTGATTTGAATTTCATTTACGAAGCAGCGATGCTGCATGACATCGGTATTTATCGCTGCGACGCGCCGGAAATTTTTTGCACGGGCCGCGAACCGTACATTTGCCACGGCGTGATTGGCCGGGAAATTTTGGAAAGGGCCGGCTTGCCGCGGCACGCGCTGGTTTGTGAGCGCCACACTGGCGCGGGGTTATCGCGTGAGAATGTTCTTCAGCAAAGACTGCCGTTGCCGCTGCGGGATTATTTGCCGGAGAGTCTCGAAGAGAAGATTATCTGTTTGGCGGATCGTTTTTATTCCAAAACACCGCACGAATTGTTTTATGAAAAGCCACTGCGCCAGATTCACGCAGATATGCAAAAATGGGGCCCCGAAATTCTGGCGCGTTTTGAAAACTTGTGCGAGTTGCTGCTGGATCGGAGTGCGAAACTTTATTTTTGCCGTAACCGTTTTGTAAACTAAAGTTTGCACGCCGTTAGTATTTCGGAAAAGTCGAATCCACCTCATCGGCCCACGCGTGAATGCCGCCGGCCAAATTTTTTGCCGAGGCATAACCGGCTTGATGCAAAAGCGCAACAGCCTGCGCGCTACGCTTGCCGGTGCGGCAATACGCCACGATTTCCCGCGAACCGTCGATCTCCGTCAAGCGTTCCGGCAACTGTTTGAGTGGAATCAGCGTTGCGCCAGGAATCGCGCAAATTTCATACTCTTCCGGCTCGCGCACGTCCAGCAAAAAAATCGGATTGTTCTCAAGTTTTTTTGCTAATGCGGACGGTGAAATATCAAACGTGTTGCGCGATTGCCCATCTTCATTCACGATGCCGCAAAATTGCTCGTAATCAATCAGCTCACGAATGGTGGGATGCTCGCCGCAAATCGGACACGCCGGATCTTTGCGTAATTTCAATTCACGAAACTTCATGCCAAGCGCATCAAACAGCAGCAGCCGGCCGATCAGCAAATCGCCTTTGCCGAGAATGATTTTGAGAGCTTCGTTCGCCTGAATGCAGCCGATGATGCCCGGCAGCACGCCCAACACGCCGCCTTCGGCACAACTCGGCACGAGGCCGGGCGGCGGCGGCTCCGGATAAAGGCAGCGATAGCACGGCCCTTTTTCCGCCCAAAACACGCTCGCCTGTCCATCGAAACGAAAAATACTGCCGTACACATTGGGCTTGTTGAGCAGCACACACACATCGTTGACGAGGTAGCGCGTCGGAAAATTGTCCGTGCCGTCGATGATGAAATCGTAATCGGCCGCAATCGCCAACGCATTCTCCGCCGTGAAGCGCGTTTCAAACGTATCGACTTGCACGTTGGGATTCATCCCGAGAATATATTCCTTCGCGCTCGCCAATTTGGCGCGCCCAACTTGATGGGTTGAATGAATGACCTGCCGCTGCAAATTTGAAACGTCCACGACGTCGAAATCAACGAGGCCGAGACGGCCAACGCCGGCGGCGGCGAGATACATTGCCAGCGGCGAGCCGAGGCCGCCGGTGCCGATGATCAGCACGCGCGCGGCTTTCAATTTTTTTTGCCCGGCCATACCGACTTCCGGCAGAATCAAATGCCGGCTGTAACGGCTGATTTCCTCTTTGCTCAAACTTACGTCACGCGGCGGCGCAGCCAAAGTGGACATAACAATTTTTCCCGGTTGATTTTTTATTTGCAAGGTACAACGGCAAAGTCTAAATAACAAGTTTATTGTGATGGCCGCGAAAGCGCGATCTATTCGGCAACAGTTTTTTCCCGCGCCACAGTCGGCACAAACGGCGTCGGCCGTGGAATCACGGGCAAACCCAAAATGCGGCGGGCGCGGTTGAGCGCATCATCGATGTTGCCGCAAACGTTATCCGCGCCGATTTTTTCGAGCAGGCCGGATTGCTGCATCGCGTAAAGCGGCTGGGTGTGAACGTCTGAAAGCACGAAAGCGGTGTTGGTTTTTTTGGCGTTTTTAAATTCAACCTCCAACGCCTGCAAAGCCGTGGCATCCACGGCGAGCACGTTTCGAATCCGCAGGATCAAAACGCGGGGAGGTTTTTCTAATTGGCGAATGGCGTCTTTGAATTGTTCGATGGCCCCGAAAAACAGCGGGCCGTAAATTTCGAACACTTCAACGCCCGGCGGCACGTCGCGTTTGGCAATCGCGTTGGGGCCGTTTTCGAATTCTTCGTCTTCCTGTCGCAATTCTTTGGTGATGAAGTTGGCCTGCGTGACATTCGACATCCGGTTGAGAAATAGAAAGGCTGCCAGTACCACGCCCGCTTGAATGGCAACCGTCAAATCAATCAAGACCGTGAGCAGAAACGTTGCGAGCAAAACCATGATGTCGCTTTTGGGGCTGCGAAAGAGTTTGACGAACGCATGCCATTCGCTCATATTATAAGAAACAAAAATGAGAATGGCGGCGAGCACCGGCATCGGAATGAGCGCCGCGTATTTTCCAAAGACCAGCATGATCAGCAGTAGGGTGAGGGCATGGACGATGCCCGCAATCGGCGTGCGGCCGCCGTTTTTAATGTTGGTGGCCGTGCGGGCAATGGCGCCGGTCGCGGGAATGCCGGAAAAAATCGGCGAAATGACATTGCCGATGCCTTGCGCCACCAATTCCATGTTGGAGCGATGGCGGGTGCCGAGCATGCCGTCCGCCACAACGGCGGAGAGCAGAGATTCTATGGCGGCGAGCAGCGCAACCGTGAGCGCCGGCGAAAACATTTCGGTGATCAGCTTCCAGCTTAAATTGGGTAGATGCGGCGCCGGCAGGGTATTCGGCACACTGCCAAAACGGCTGCCGATGGTCTCGACCGGCAGATTCAACAGATGCACCAGCGTGGTGGTGATGAGAATGGCAACGAGTGAACCGGGAACCCGGTGCGTCATTCGCGGCCAGAAAATAATGATCAGCAACGCGAGCAGGCCGATGCCGAGCGCGTGCGGACTGAACGTGTGGAAATGAGCAATGTAGGCCGTCCATTTCTCGACAAAATCGGCCGGAACTTTTTCCATCTGCAAGCCGAAAAAATCGCGCGTTTGTGAAGAGAAAATAATCAGCGCGATGCCACTGGTGAAGCCAACCGTGACCGGATAGGGAACGAATTTGAGCAACACCCCCATGCGCGCATAGCCCATGATGATGAGCATGACCCCGGCGAGCATGGTCGCCACCGCGAGGCCGTCGTACCCGTGTTTCTGCACGATGCCGTAAATGATGACGATGAATGCTCCGGTGGGGCCGCTAATTTGCGCGCGACTGCCGCCGAGTACCGCAATGATGAAGCCCGCGATGACGGCGGTATAAAGCCCCTGCTCCGGTTTGACGCCGGAAGCGATGGCAAAGGCGATGGCCAGCGGCAAGGCGACGATGCCGACGATGACTCCGGCGATCAAGTCGGCGGTGAACTGTTGGCGGGAATACCCTTGGCGAAAAATGGCAATGAGTTTGGGTTCTAAAATTCGATGCATACAAATTTTGTTATTCGATTTTCAAAAAACTTTCAGGCAACGCCGGGCAAATGGCTCCGGCCGGCTCGTTGGCGCCGGAGCCAAAAATCGGTTGTTGCGAATGAAGTGTGATGGAATGGTTGCGCCCCAAGAAGAATAAATTTTGCAGGCAACTGCAAAAATAAAGCCCTGCCGAAACGACCGGCGGCCAACTTTCTTCAATCCTGAAGCCAACTTCCTTTTTACGCAGCGCGTTTCAAATGATCAATATAAATGTAAATAGCGGCGCGACGCGAGTCAATAAAAATTTGCTACTAAAAATTTACTGCTGCCCCGGGCGGTTAGCTCATGCTACGCATGTCTAACCCATTTAACCACTTCCATCAGCGTCGGACGTTTGCCGTACATCAACACGCCGACGCGATAAATGCGGCCAACGAGCCAGATCATGCCCAGCGTCGTCAGGATGATCAGCGCGATGCTGAGCAAAATTTGCCAGAGCGGCGGCATTTCGACGACGATCCGCGTGAGCATGATGATGGGCGCAAAAAACGGCACGAGCGACATGAGCACCGAGGTCGGGCTGCTCGGGTTGCCAATAATGTAAACGATCATTACGATCGGCACCACAATGAGCAAGCTGACGGGGAGGAGCAGTTGCTGCGCTTCCTGATCGGAATTCACCATCGCGCCGATGCCGGCGTAAATGGTGGAGTATAAAAAATAACCCAGCACAAAAAAGAGCACGAAAAATCCCACTGCGGTCAGCGGCACGGTGAAGCGGCTCACCTCGCGCAGCGTTTCCGGATCGGAAATCACGGTTGACGCCAACATCGCGCCGTAAAGCGAAAGCAGTCCCATGGCCGTGCCCCAGATCAGAAATTGGGTCAAGCCGACGGCGCCGACGCCGAAAATTTTTCCGGCCATCAACTGAAACGGCTTGATCGAGGAAATCACCGATTCAATGACGCGGGAGGTTTTTTCTTCGATGACGCTGCGCATGACCATGGCGCCGTAAATGAACATGGTGATATAAATGAAGAAACCGAGAAAATAAGCGAGCACAAAGGTGAACCCCGGATTTTTTTTCTCTTCGCCCTCGGCAACGGCAGGCAAGGCATTCAGATCGACCGGGCGGTTCATCCGGCGAATGCGCTCGGCATCCAATCCTTGTTGTTGAATGCGCATGTCGGTCACGATGCTGGAGAGGGCGTTTTCGATTTGGCGATTTTCAGAGCGATTGCTCACGTTCAGTCCATAATAATCCGCCGAGTCGCCCGCCAACACCGTGGCCGGAATGATAAGATAAGCATCCAGTTCGCCGCGATTCACCTGTTGCAAGAGCGAGTCTTTCATGGCGGCGAGGTTTTCTCCGGGCACGTTATACGGAATGAAATTGTACAAGCGTTCGCCGGTTTTGGTCGTCGCCGCCAACGCCGTTTGCAGCGAGTCGAAAATCGCGCCGCTTTGATCGATGACCGCGATGTGTTTGGATTGCTCCGCATCGAAGAACGATAAAAAAATCGGCACGGTAAAGATGAGCAACATCACCAGCGGCAGCGCAATGGTGCCGATAATAAAGCCGCGGGTTTTAACGCGCGACAGATATTCCCGCCGCCACACCGTCCACATTTTTTCCATAGTTTTCTCTTGTTTAATTAAATGGGGATCGAAGATGGATAATCGAGAATCGCAATCTTCAAGTCCATTTCGATCATCAACCTTCTATCCTCAATTCTCGATAATCAGGCGTACCGGATCCACTTCATGACTTCCGGCAGCGTGGGGCGTTTGCCATACATTAACACGCCGACCCGGAAGATCCGGCCGACGAGCCAAATCATCCCCACGAGCGTTGCAACCAGCAAGGCGAGGCAGAGCGCGATCTCCCACGCCGGCGGCGTTTGCACGACGATGCGGGCAAACATCGTCATCGGCGCGAAAAATGGAATTAATGAAAGAATAACGGACAACTGCGTGTTGGGATTTTCAATAATATAAAAAGTGCAGAGAAACGGAATGACCACCAGCATCACCACCGGAAAGACGAGCTGCTGCGCTTCCTGGTCGGAATTGACCACGGCGCCCAGTCCGGCGAAAATGGCGGCATAAAGAAAATAACCGAGCACGAAAAAGAGAATGAAAAACAGCAGAATTTCCGGCGCCACCGCCGGCATGGGAATATTGGACGCCGTGGCCGTGCCGCGAGAAAAAAGATTGCCCATCTGGACGCCGTAAAGCGACAGCAATCCCATAACCGCCGCCCAGAGCGAATATTGGGTGAGGCCGAGCGCGCCGACGCCGAGAATTTTTCCAGCCATCAAGTGAAACGGTTTGATCGAGGCCACCACCGACTCGATGACGCGCGAGCTTTTTTCTTCAATCACGCTGCGCATGACGATCTGGCCATAAACCAGCATCGCCGCATAAATGAACATGACCATGATGCGAACCAGGCTTTCGGTGCGGCCCTGGTCGGCTTCTTCCTTGCCGTCGGCGGAAATGCGGTTGGTGCGCAGCCCGACGCGGCGCACCAGTTGCTGAACTTGCTCGACGTTCAAACCGCTTTGCTGAAAGCGCCACGCGCGCACCGCGCGGCTGAGCGCGTTTTCGATGCGGCTGTTCTCAAAAAAATTGGTGACGCTTTTGGCGCGATATTCCGCTTTACCCGCGGTTAGAATGTCGGCGGGAATGACGATGTAGCCATCCAGCTCGCCGCTTTGGATTTGCGCCGTCAGCGTTTTTTCCAAAGCCGGCAGTGTTTCCGCGCTGGCTTCGTGTTTGATGAAATTGTACACGCGCTGGCCCGCAGCGTTGCGGTCGTCCAAATTCGCGCTCAACGAATCCAGAATCGCCCCGGTTTGATCGATCACCGCAATCTGCTTGAGGCGATCGGATTTCAGAAAAAGAAAAAATTGCGGCAACACCATCATGCCGATCAGAAATACCGGCGCCAGCACCGTGCCGATGATGAAACCTTTGGTTTTCAGGCGCGACAAAAATTCCCGCCGCGCCACCGTCCACATTTTATTCATTATGCGCTCTTGGTTTTCAATTTAACCTAATGACTTCGGACCTCGGACTTTCGACCTCGGACTTTTACTCCTTCACCGTGGCTAGGAAAATTTCATGCAACGACGGCTCGGCAATTTCGAAGCGGGAAATTTCGGCGTGTTGCATCGCCGCGGCAAGCAGCGCCTGCGGGTTCGCGCCCGGCCGCAGCTTGATTTCAACATAATTGCCGGAATCGTTATAGCTTTCAATGACGCCGTTGTTTTTGAGAAAATCAGACCTGCCGTCATAAGCGAGAATGACATTGTTGCGGCCAAACCCGCGCTTGATGTCCTTCACCTCACCGTCCAAAACTTTGCGGCCTTTGTTGATCAGGCAAATCGCGTCGCAGAGTTTTTCCGCGGATTCCATTAAATGCGTCGAAAACACGATTGCGGTGCCGCGCTGTTTTTGCTCGAGAATTACTTCTTTCACCAGCTCGGCATTGACGGGATCGAGTCCCATAAACGGCTCGTCGAGAATGATGAGCGCCGGCTCATGGATAACCGTCGTGAGAATTTGAATCTTCTGCTGATTGCCCTTGGAAAGTTCCTCCATTTTTTTCGTCTGCACGTCGGCCATGCCGAAACGCTCGACCCACGCATCGATTTTCTTTTTGTGCACGCTTTTTTTCAGGCCTTTCAGTTCGGCGAAAAATTCGAGCGCTTCGCGGACTTTCATTTTGCGGTAAACGCCGCGCTCCTCCGGCAAATAGCCGACGCGGTCCAGCACCACCGGCGAAGTGTTCGGCGCGCCGTTGATGAGAATCTGGCCGCGATCCGGCAAAATGATTTCCATAATCATGCGGATGGTCGTGGTTTTGCCGGCGCCGTTCGGCCCGAGAAAGCCGTAAATGGTTCCCGGCGCGACGGCGAGGCTCAATTCGTTTACCGCCGCCAAATTGCCAAAAGACTTGTTGACCTTGTCAAGCTGCAACGTGTGCATAATCCTCCTCACTGAAGATTGAAAGTGACTTTCGACGCGCGCGCGGTTTGCCCGGGGGCCTCTTCCTTTTCGCGCTGAATAATTTGCGCCACGCGCGGCCGCAGATTGGAAAGCGTTTTGAGCAGGTTATACCAAAACGGCGCGCCGAGGCTCAAGAGAATGCTCGACAAGACCACGCCGAGAATCTCGCGCGGCTGATATTGCAGGCCGGGATAAGGCTTGGGAATAAGCTCAAACCGCGCCTGATTAAAGTCGCTGCGAATCGAATCGGCCACATTCACCCAATGGCCGATTTTTTCGCGCAGCACCGTGTCTAAAATTTGATTGTATTCGCGAATGAGCGGCGCGGCCTGCAGGCTGTCGCCGATTTGGGTGCGCATCCAATCGCGCGCGGCTGCGGCGGTAAAAAATTCCGGCGGGGTGCTGAGTTGTTGCGCGGTTTCATTGTTGGCTTTCAAACGAATGATCGTTTCCGTATACGCGCTGCTAGAGAGCGCCAGCGCGTCATCGGCGTGATCGAGCAAAGCGTCGGCGCTTTGCACCAGGCTGGTGCGCAGCTCCACGTCGGTGGAAAATTTTTCGAGCAAGGCGATGCTGTCGAGATGAAAGGCAAACGCCAGCAGCGCGGCGCAACTCACGCTCACCCAGCGCGCGCGCAAAGCAAAACGCTCGGAGACGCGATCCATCACGCGATCAAACCAGGTTTCCAGCGCTTGCCGGTATTCTTCCGGCGCTTTGAAGCGAAAGCGCGTCCCGGCATTGACCAATGACTGCCGTTGCGCTTTGGCCGCGCTCACGATGTCACTCATGGCCGGCTCCGAAAGCGTCTCTTCGAGCAAGGCGACGAATTCTTCGCGCCGGATTGCCGTGGCCCGGCGGCCGCCGGTGTGTGAAAGCAAGGGATGCCGCAAAATTTTTTCTACAATTTGACGGACGTGCTCCTTAAATGCGGGGTCGATATAAACCAGCAAAGTTTCCAAACCCCACAACAGGCTGCGGCTGCGCAGGCTGAAAATAGCGTTGACCACCTGCGTGATCGCCGTGACCAAAACACTGACGCCCAACATCACCGCCGCGAAGGCGATGGCCATGTCTAAATATTGCAGCATAAAACCTCCCGCGAAATTTGGGTGACCGTCGCAAGACGAATAGGTGATACTG
>CAZVZZ010000053.1:0-14753 GCA_964631505.1 uncultured Cytophagia bacterium | reverse complement strand
GCAAACCGGTGGCCATCAAGGCTATTTCACCGGATTTGCTCGGCGAAGCCAAATACGTCGATTTGTTCCAAGCCGAATCGCTTTCGGTGGCGCGTTTGAATCATCACAACATTGTCCGGCTTTATGATATCAAGCACACCGACGACGGGCAGTTTTATATCATTATGGAATTTATCGACGGGGTTGATTTAGGCAAATTGATCAACGCCCATCGCAAAGGCGTGGTGACCCTGCCTTTTCATCTCGGCGCTTATATCATGGCGCAATGTTGCGCCGGGCTGGATTATGCCCACGCGCGCCGCGATCCCGACACGCACCAACCGTTGAACATCGTTCATCAAGATATTTCTCCGGCCAATATCATGGTTAACCGCCAGGGTGAAATCAAAATCATTGATTTCGGTTTGGCCGGCGCCAGGCGCCGCTCCCATGCTCAGCGCGGGCGCAAACGCGAGGTTTTGTTACAAGGCAAAATCGCCTATACGGCGCCCGAGCAATTGAACGGCGCCAAAAGTCTCGATCGCCGGTCGGATATTTTTGCCGCCGGGCTGGTGCTTTACGAAATTCTGACGGGCGAGCGCTTTTTCCAACATGATGATCCAGCGCAGCTCATTGCGGTTTTGGAAGCCGGCAATTGGAATTTCGATCTGCTCGGCGAGAAAGCCGCGCCAGTGGCGTTGCAACAAATCGTTCATCGCGCCGTGCAAAGCCATCCGGAGAATCGTTATCAAACGGCGAATCAGATGTATCTCGATCTGATGACGTATCTTTCCATTCAGGAATCCGGACCCGATCTCGCCAACGAGTTGGGACGCCTCGTTGACAGTGTCGCGCCGAGTGCCAAGCTTGAAGTTGCTGCCCCCAAAGACGAAACCCCAACGGAATCTCTGCGCAAACTGTACAGTTACTCCACCTCGGAAAACGGCGTTCATCAGCCGCCCGCGCCGTCCGTTGAAACTGAAGTCGATGCAATTGTTATTGAAACGGTTGAGGAAAAAACCGTCGAGGGGGATTTTGCTTATAAGGCGCCGGCGGAGCCCCGCGACCAAGACCGGCTTACGGACAGCGCGATCGTCGCCACGCCGGAAGTGGTGGAAACCTGGAACCAGCGTTCAGAGCCGCCCAACAACGGCAGCGCGACGGAAGCGCCCATTCAAGACGTGCCGTTCTATCAGGTGATCGAGGAAGCCGAAGAAGACGACGACGAAGTCCGCACGATCATTGACGTCATTCGCATCTCGACGCGGTCGCATAAAAAATTGATTCTCGCCACGCTGGGCGGTGTGCTCGGCGCGTTTCTGCTGTTTTCAATTTTGGATACGATGATGCAATGGACCAGCTACGGCGCCGGAATTTACAACAAGCTTTTTCCGCCGGCTATTCGCATCGTCTCGTTTCCGCCGAACGCGCAGATTTCACTCGACGACAAACTGTTGCCGCAAACAACGCCGCTGGCGATCAATAAAATTTCGCCGGGCGTGCATAAACTCATTTTATCATTACCGCGGTTCGATCCGATCGTGCGCTCCATCCAAGTGCCGGCGCGCGGCCAAGCGGTGGTCGAGGGCGAAGCGGCACCCAAAGAAAACCAACCGTATGTGTTTCGTTTTAAAACGACGCTGGAATTATCCTCGAAACCGACGGGCGCGGAGGTCTATTTAAACGGAATCAAGTACACCCAAACCACGCCCTGCCGCGTTGTTTGGGAAGTCGGCACGCCGTTGCAAATCGAAATGGATCGGCCAGGATTTGCGCGGCTCACCGGTTTTACCTTCAACACGCTCGAGGGTGTGGAAAGCATCGAAGATCGCCGGCTGTGGCGCTTTCAACGTATTGAGCAAAATCGCGAGCATTATTCCGTCGAAGGTGTTTTTGCTAAAGCCATCGTGGTGACTTCAACGCCGCCCAATGCGGAAATTTATCTCGACGGCAGTGATCGCCCGGTCGGCGTGACCGGTTTTACCAACCGCCTGCTGCTGACTTTGGGCACGCATACGATTTCACTGCGCAAGAAAGACTTTTTGCCGAAAACGTTTACGATTCAACTCGATGAAAAATCGCCGGAGCAGTACAGCGAAACGTTGTCGCGCGTCGTAAAAATTTTGGCGCGCGACGCGAGCGGCGGCCGCGAAATCGATTTGGGCGCGACGGTGTTGCAAATGGTGTATGAAAATAAAACGACCCGGCTCAAAGCCACCACGCCATGCGAATTTACTTTGCTGCCTTACAAATATACCTTGCAGTTGCGCAAAGACGGTTATCGCGATCTGGCGTTGACGATTCCCCCCACCGGCAGCGTGGTGATTGCGCGCATGGAACGCATTCAAGTCGGGGTCGAAGTGTTGGTCGTGGACGAAGCAACCGGCGAGCCGTTGCAGGACGTGGAGATTCGTTGCCGCTCCCTGGTGGCAGATGGGCGCGAAATCAACATCGGTGACACGGATGATACCGGCGTTTCAACGCGGGCGTTGCCGCCGGGCGAATATCGTTTAACGGCGCGCAAAGCCGGATACGGGGAAATGAGCAAGAATTTTACGATTTCACCCAAAGGCAAAAACCGGGTGATTTTTAAAATGGCGGCACAACAATAGATTAATAAACCATCGATCACCCACAGGATAACGGGTAGCAGCCTTCCAGCGGAAGGGAGAATTTTATCATGCCAAAGCTGATTCTGAAGCGCAAGGCGGAGGTGTTGCGGGAGTTTGCGTTGCCGGAGGCGAGTGCCGCATTTACGGTTGGCTCGGAGCCTGGCAATGACGTCGTCGTCACCGATCGCTTGGTTTCGATGACGCATTTTCAAATTGAGCGGAAGGGCCAGCAATATTTTGTTCGCGATCTGCGCAGTGCGTTCGGCACTTATGTCAACGGCACGAAAATCGGCAGTTTGCAAGAAATCTTTGACGGCGACGTCATTCAAGTCGGCGAGCATACCCTGGCTTTTCAAAATTTTTCCACGGCCGTGCCGCGCCGGGAAAACGCTTCGAGCGTCGGCCAGTCGTTCAATGCTTTTTTAAACGAGGTAAAAGAGGCGGTAACCGGCGAAACGGCGCAACCGGATCAAACGACAGCCAAAACCGCGGCGAATGAATTCAATTCGGAAAACGATCTTGACGGCTTCGATGACGATGTTGACGTTGCCGGCCTTGAAGAAGAAATTTCCGAAGTATTGAATAAAGCCGGCGTGCGCCGGGAATCTTCGGCGGCGCAGAAAAAACTGCCGTATTATCTTCTCGCCATTCACGGCCCCTATCTCGGCAAAAAATATCAGCTCAATTTTGGCGAAACCCGCATTGGGCGCGACGGTAAATTGAATGACATCGTGCTCCGCCTGAACAAAAAAGGCGAAGTCGATCCCAGCATCTCGCGGCGCCATGCCACCATAACCTTTCGCGACAGCAAATTTTATTTTACCGACAAGCGCAGCCAGAGCCGGAGCTGCGTGAATCAACAACGCGTGACGGAAAGCGACGAAATTCGGTTGACGCCTGGTGATGAAATCGAAATCATCAGCGACCAGCAGAGCACGATTTTCCGTTTTGTCGAAGAGGGCCGCCTGGATTTTTCGGCGCCACAACGCGCCGGTGAATGGTGGTTGCGTTATCGCCGGCCGGCGCTCAATGCCGGCACGGCGCTGCTCGTGATCTGCGGTTTGTTTTTTATGCTCAACGCGTATCGCCAGCGCGCCATCCTCACCGCGAGTCCCGAGCGTTTTGCCGTACAGATCAAAACCTTTACCCGCCTCAATGTGAATGGCAGCTTGAAAAGCACTCAGCCCTCGCGCGATCGTGATCTCGTTCCGGCGCCGGTGCTGGCGGCTTTGAATGACGACGCGGAAGTCGACATTTTGCTGACGCAGGCCGGAGGCATTTTGCTCGCCATCGACGGTGAAACGCGCAAACCGCTGTGGGAAACCAATTCAATTATTTTGAATCGTTCGTCGACGCCGGTGGCTGCCGATTTCAACAACAATGGCCTAACCGACGTCATCGCGCTGACGGCCGATGGACACCTGGTTGCTATCGACGGCCAGTTTGGCGCGGAAATTTGGTCGAGTCCGTTTTTTGAAAAAGAAATGGTCGGGCCGCCGGTGGCCGCGGATTTCAACGGCGATGGATATCTCGACGTCGCGGTGATCAATGTTGAAGGCAAACTCAATGTGGGCTATTCAAAAATTTTTAACATGCAGTGGGTGGATGTTGACATCGGCCTCGCCTGCCAGGCGCCGTTGACCGCCGGTGATTTGGACAACGACGGGGACAGCGAAATTATCATCGGCACCGAGCGCGGTATCGTGTTGATTTATGACGGCGTCGAGCGCCGCGTCGTCACGACGTTTGATTTTAATGAAGAATTAAATAAGCTGCAAGGCAGTTTCTTTGCGGATAATCCGCTGCGCCATCCGGTTGGTTTGGCCGATCTAAACGGCGATGGCAAAGTGGAATTGATTTTGTCCAGTGAAACCGGAAATTTATTAGTCGCCAGCTTGGCCGAAAAAAATTCGGTGCGCAGTTGGTGGTGGGCCGCTTTAGCCGATTCCAATAAAACGCCGTTTTCTCATCCTTTTGCGCTTGCGGATATTGATCACGACGGCGGTTCCGACGTGGTGGTGTTGGCGAGTGATGGCAGCCTGCGCGCGTTTCGCGGGCGCGGCGCGATTGGCCAGCAACAAAACGCGCTTTGGCAAACGCCGCCGGATAGCGCAACATGGGTTTCATCGCCGGTGGTTTTTGATTTCAACAAAGATGGCGCGGCCGACGTGGCGGTGATCAACAGCGAGCGCGCCTTGAAAATTTTTAACGGCCCAAACGGCCAACTCCTTTGGCAAGATAAGCACACGATGGCGGGCCCAACGAGTATGCCGTTGCTTGCCGATCTCGCCGCCGATACGGATTTGGACCTCATCGTGCTCGCCAGCGATGGAACCGTTTATCAGGGCATAACGAATCATCGCGTCCCAGCCGGCAGCATTGGTTGGGGGCACAAGTTCGGCGCGGCCGGCAACACCTCGGCGCTTATCAAGCACGGTACTTCGGCGCGGCGCTACACGTTGCAGATGCTCGGTGGTTTTGTCGTGGTGCTCGCGGCGCTCAGTGGAAATATTTTTTACCACCAGCGGCGGCGACGCATGGCCAAGAAATAGCACTCTCTCGAGGTTAATTATGAAGCTCGTTATAGCCGCGGCCACCGACGTCGGGACCGTGCGTGAGACCAATGAAGATTTCTTTTATTACTCCAAACCCGGCAAATTGATTGTCGTGTGTGACGGCATGGGAGGGCATCAGTCCGGCGCCGTCGCCAGCCGCGTTGCGGGCAAAACGATTCGCGATGTTTTTTTCCATGCCGATTTTGCCGAGTTGGCGCGCCTCGGCGAGGACGTCATTGATCGCATTCCGCCGCTGGCGCTGCGTTTGGTGATTGGGGCGCGTTTGGCGAACCGGCGCTTGCTCACGATGGCGGCGCAGGATAAAAAATTACGCGGCATGGGAACGACGCTGGTGGCCATTGCCTTGGGCGAGAACAACGCCTGCGCCGTGCACGTGGGCGACAGCCGGCTCTATTGCTGGCGCGACCGCAAGCTGGCGGCATTAACGGAAGATCACAGCCTGGTCAACCAACTGCTGCAAGATCGCGATATTCGCCAGGATCAAGTGAAAGAGTTTCGCAAAAAGAACGTGCTGACGCGCGCCCTCGGCACGCATCACACGTTGAAGGTTGAGGTCCAATGGTTTCCTGTACATTCGTCCGATTTGTTTCTACTCTGCAGCGACGGATTTCATAATGCGCTGCACGATGAGCAGATCGCGAAATTGTTGGCGCATCAGGAATCCGATCCGCAAAAAATGATTGACGGCATGGTGCAGCAGGCCAAAACCGTCAACGGCAGCGACAACATTACGGCAGTGATCGCAAAAATCGAAAAAATTGCCGGTGCCGCCGAGAAAAAAGATCGCGTGAAACTCGAGACGCCGGAGGAAACCGCGCGAACGATTGAATTCGAAGATAAATTCATTCAGGGAAAATATGTCGTTGCCAAAAGCACCAATCCGTTTAATAAAGTTCGGTTCAAAATGCCGTGGTGGCCGCTGTTCGTGGGGCTGGGGGGCTTATTGCTGGTGGCCGTGGTTTTGATTGCCGTCAATCGCAAGAAATTTTTTCCGGCGCAACCGCCGGCAGTTCCGCAAAATGTTTTGCTCCCCATTGTCGAAAGCAAACCGGCAAATAGACTGGCGCCCGTCGATAGTCAAATCGCCGCCGTCATCGCGCCGCCGATTGGCGGTTATCTCGCGTTTGTGCATGTCGGTAGCTCGCAACAGCTCGACAAGCTGCGAAATTCACCCGGCATTCGTTTGCTGGATCAATTTAACACCGACCGCCAAACCATTGCTTCGGCCTCGCGGCAATTGAGCCGGCAAATCCTCAGCGGCGTTTATTCGTTGGCGTTGCTGGATTCGCTGCAAGCGCCGGTTTACCGCCGCAGCAGCATTCGCCTTTATCGGTTACCACCGCCCCCTGATTCCGGCGGCACCGCCACCATCGCGCCGCGCGTTACCGTTAACCCAAACCCGGAGTCCTCACCCAATCTTGCCACCACCCCGCGCAACGAAATCACCGGCGATGTCAAGAAAGACACGTTAAGCATACAGCAGTAAAAGCATGCCGCTCGAAACTGAAAACCTTCATCGTGCCGTTGATCTGCTCAAAACCCTCGGCAAAGCTTACCTTTCGAAAAATCAGTATCGCGAAGCCGCTGAAAAATTTGAGAACATTCTGCGGCTGGGTTTTAAAGACGCGGACGTCTATCGTCATTTGGCGGTGGCGTTAGCCGGACAAAAGCTTTATACGCCGGAAGCGCAACGGGTTTATCAATGGGCCGTCGAAAAATTTCCCCATGACCGCAACTTGTGTTTGCACGTCGCCCAAGCGGCCTTGCAGCATCAAGCCGAAGATGAGCCTGCGGCCAATTTTTATTTTGCCGCGTTGAAATTCCACCCGCCGTTTGCCAAAGATTTGTATCTGCGTTTACACGCGATTTTTCATCGCCTAAAAAAATATGATGAGTCTTTTCAGACGCTGAAACAAGCTTTATATTTGGAAAAAGGCGGCGCCGACCAATTGGTCACGCGGCTCACGCAGCTTGGCTGGCATTATGATCGCACGCCGGAATTGATCATGACCCTGCAATTTCTGCTGGGAAACAACGAGGCCAATCCGACGATTCGCCGTTGTCTGGCTTTCAGCCTGGCGCATAATCTCATCCGGCACCACGGCCAAGCCAATGCCGGCGAGAACAATGTGCCGTTTAATGGAGAAGGCGATTTGCCGCTGCTGCAAATCATGCTGCCCGCGCCGGAAACCCTGACGACGTTAGAAACCGTCCGGGAGTATTGCACGTTGCAATTGGCGTTGCTCGCCGCGCCGCGTGCGAATAAAAATTTTAGCACTGCGCCGGTTTTACCCTCAAACCCAGTTACGCCCAAGGCGTTCGAATACCGTTCTTTACTGGATGCGCTCCCACTGGAAGATATTTTAGCGGAGTCCCCGGCGGTTACCGCGCAACCACCAAACGCTTCATTGCAGATGGAAACCGAGACCCACTCGACGTTTGATTGGTATCGCGACTTCGTAAAACTTTTGCCGGCCGCCAATTTTCACGCCGAGCTTAAATCTGCCGCCATCGGTGATAGCGTGCCATTGTCGCCGCCGGTGGAAATAACAGCCTTGCTGATTTTGACGCCGTTATTTTCGCCCAATGCCAGCCCGTCCCAGGAAAATTCAACGCCCGGCTCCGGCCTCACAACGGCGCAGGCTCTGGCCTTGGTGGCTCGTCATCTGCAAGCAACGACAATCGTGAAACAGCTCTACTGTTTAAATGACGGCATGATTCTTTTGGCTGCCAACGTCGAGGCGTTGCTTGAGGTCAGCATCGGGTTGTTAAAAAAAATGGCACAGTATAATAGCCAAGTTCCGGCCAAGGACCAAATCGCACTGCGCGCCGCCCTCCACGCGCTGCCGGCAAAACAAAGCTTCATTTTAGCAGAAACCAACAATAGCGCCAACAATTTTGTGGCCTTGAAATTTTTGTATACGGGTTTACACTTATTGTTGGCTGAACGCGATTCACCCGCCGCAAATTCGTCATCGTCGCCGGAAGATTTGTTCACGGCCACGCCGGGAAGCCGCCTGCTCATGAGCCGCACAATTTTTGAATCACTCGCCGGCAACCAAAATTTAACCGTAAAATATTGGGGCAACACTTATTGGGGAGCCCCCGGTTGGCACGAGGAAGTTTGCGAATTGGTTTGGTTTAATCCGCTCGAGTATAGCAGCGAGAAAAAACCTTATGCCCTGGAGCGTTTTCTCGTGCTGGAAAAACTTCAAGCGCAAACGCGGTACGACACCTATCGCACGCGTGACCGCACGCTGGAGCGCCCTGTTATTCTCAAAGCGCTGCGCCCCGAGATTTATGTGCGCCGGCGCCGCGAGCCTGCCCTGCACGCGGAAACGATCAACGTCATCCGCCGCCTCGGCCGCCTGGAGCATCCCGGCATCGCGTTGATTTACGACATGGGAACACAGGAGGATATTTTCTATTTCGTGCGCGAGCATATCGAGGGTGATCATCTCGCCCAGAGTTTTGCCAGACAGCAACGCCTGTCGCCGGTCGAAGCCGTGCGCTTGCTTATTGAGCTTTGCCGCATTTTGCGGTATGCGCATCAAAACGGCGTTTATCACGGCAATCTCAAGCCGTCCAATATTTGGCGCGTCAAATCCTCCGTGCTCAACGAGCCGCCGCCGGCTCATGCCCGCGCGTTGCTGGCGCCGCCGCCCTCGCAAAGCGAAAAAATTACGATCGCGTTGAAAATTTCGGATTTTTTTATTCCGGGCTATCACGATATCGCTTCGCCGCATTGGTATTATATTCCGCCGGAGTTGCATTTTTTAAATACGGAGGCCCGGCTTTCGCACCTTCACGCCGCGACCGATATTTATGCGCTGGGCATGTTGCTGTATGATTGTCTCAGCGGCAGCAATCCCTTTAAAGCGGTCAGTTATCCGGTGGAAAAATCCATCTGGGAAGAAATTCAGCTCACCCCCTTTTCAATTTTAACCAATCATTCCACCGGCCTGTTGCCGGCGCTGGATGAAGTGATCCAACGCGCCACGCAGCGCGAAGCCCCGCAACGGTACCAAACCCTCGAGGCGTTTGAAATGGCTCTGCGCCAGGTTTTGCAGGAATCGGCGGAACGGATCGAGCCGCAACGCCGCCTTGTCAGCCGCACTTAGAAATGATAACCTCTCGCATGGCAGTGACCGACCAAGCAGCCACCGCCACGCGAAGGAAGGGAGGAAGGAAGAAGGATAGAGAGAGTGAAATTATTCTGTCATCTTACAATAGCATTCTCACTTATTATAGACACCCAAAAGAGAAAAAACTCCCACCCTGAAAAAATCTTTTTAGTAAAATTGCACACACCTTTGAGGCTGAAAAATAAAAAGCCCCGATCTTCCCAAAAGGAAAACTGGGGCTGCTATGTCAACACGAAAGAGAAGCGGCCTCACCCACTGGGGGGAACAAAACTTTGAGGCCGCTTTCCGCGTGACCCGCTTCTATTTCACTCGCTTGAAAATTTGATAGCCATTTTCACTTTTAATCGCGCCGCTGATTTGGCCGACTTTCAGCGCGAGAATGGCGGCTTCGATCTCTTTGGCAAAGTCGCCGGGATACGCATCACCAAGATCGCCGCCGCGGACGCGCGTGGGCGCCAGCGATTTTTCCGCGGCAAGCTTGGCAAAATCGCCGCCGGCCTGCAATTGTTTGATCAGCTCCAGCGCTTCGGCTTCGGTTTTCACCAAAATCATCGCGGCGCGATACGGCTGGCCGCGAAAAACGCCGCGCTCGCCGGTGACCGATTCTTTCCAAATAAAACCGCGCATGTTGACGAACAGCCATTTATCGACTTCCTGCAACACCACCATACTCGCGCCTTTGTTGAGCACGCCGATTTTTTCTCCCGTTGCCGTCGGCGCCGCACGCAAGTTCTCCTCGGCCGTTTTCACAAACACGGTTTTGCCTTGATAAAAGGATTCCTGCCACGCCTGCACGCTCGAAATCATTGCCGGCGGCAAACTAACCATAATCACGATTGTCAATACGACACCGGCAACAAAGCCTTGCCAAAATTTCATGTGCCTCTACTCCCTTCCGATAAACCAAATGATTGGATTTGCTGTTTCCTTTTCAGACCGCTCGCGCGGTGAAATAACTCAACAGTTGCATTTCATTAGTATAATAAATTTCGACACCCGGTGCAATGACTTTTTTAACCTGCCGGGCTGAAATGCCTGCTGGTCGATCCGATTGTGAGACTCGGCCGCTTCCGCGCAAACTGTCAGTGTCTGTATACTAATGTGATGCATGAGGTGTGGCTATTTTTTGTGCATTCTCTAACAATTTTGATCAATTTTCGGCTACTGAATAAAAACTACTTGACTAAGAGAGCATAATGTTGTAATTTTGAAGTCAAGGTGGATGATTTTCGGCCACGGCAGTTGGTTTGATCATAATTATTGATGCCGCACATTATCACGTTTTATTGAAACGCGAAACTCGCCATCGCCTCATGCGCCCGTCGTCTCGAATAAAATTCTCTCGAAGGGCGACAATACCAATTGATCCACTTGCATGGGAACAGAAGTGTCCATTAAACCGTCTTTGAAAGATATGCCGGCGGGTCGGGAAGAATTGCCCCGCCGAAATAAAATTTTGGTCGTTGATGATGTCGCGGTCAATGTGCAGTTGTTGACGACGTATTTGACTTCGGTTGGTTATGATGTGTTCACGGCGCGTGACGGCCAGGAGGCTTTGGATAAAGTCAGCGAAGCCCAGCCGGATTTGATTTTGCTGGACGTCATGATGCCCAAATTGAACGGCTTTGAAGTTTGCGAACGCCTGAAGTCTGATCCAACGACCAAAATCATTCCGGTGATCATGGTCACGGCGCTGAATGAAATTGAAGACAAAATTAAAGCCACGGAAGCCGGCGCCGATGATTTCGTGAGCAAGCCTTTCAACAAGCTGGAGTTGTTGACGCGCGTCAAATCGCTGTTGCGCATCAAACAGCTTCACGACGAGCTGCGCGCCAAAGTGCGCGAGCTGGAACAAGCCCGGGAACGCCTGCGGCAGTTGGCCATCACCGACGGATTAACCGGCCTTTACAATCACCGTTACCTCAAAGAGCATCTTGAGCAGGAGTTGTTGCGCGCCAACCGCCATCAATCCCACGTGTCGGTGGTGATGCTGGATATCGATCATTTCAAAAAATTCAACGACACCTTCGGCCATCCGGCAGGCGACACGATTTTGCGGACGCTGGCGCGGTTGCTGCGCGACAACATTCGCAAAATCGATATTGCCGCGCGTTACGGCGGCGAAGAATTTTTTCTGGTGTTGATCGAGACCAACAAAAATGCGGCCACCCAAGCCGCCGAAAAAGTTCGCCGTTTGGTGGAAGCGTATCAATTCGATTTGACGAACGACGGTTATCCGGCGTCGCCGTTTGGGACGGCGCCATTGCTGGGGTGGACGCCGAGCGCCGGCGCCGCCGAGGCGGAAGCGCATTTGACCGAGGTGGCGACGGCGACCAATGGGGATGGAGCCGGAAACCATTTTGCATTCAATCACCATCTGACCATCAGCATGGGCGTCGCCACTTTTCCGGACGATGCCATGGATATCAATCAACTCATTGAAGTGGCTGATCAACGTTTATACAAAGCCAAAAAACAAGGACGTAATCAAGTCGTTACCGATTAATCGGCGAGCGAAGCCCAGCCGCTTTTCGTTTCGCCGACTGGCGGCGCGGGCGTACATAACAGGCACATGTTTGATTTTAAGCTTTTTCTGCGAAAAACCATTTTTCGCAAAACCTTTTTCATCACCTTAGCGGCAGCATTGGTGCCGATGATCATCCTCTGGGTGTACCTGCTGGAAAATTCGTATCAGGGGGCGTATCGTCCGTCGGTGGTGATCTATTTTCTCGGCCTCGCGGCCATGCTGGCCACTTTTGGCTCGTACTATCTTTCGCGGCGCATCAGCCAGCCCATTGCGTATTTTACGCGCACCGCCACGGAAATCGCGCGCGGCAATTTCAATGAGCGCGTCAATGTCGACTCGCAGGACGAGCTGGGCCGCCTCGCAAAGATCTTCAACTACATGACCGAAGAGCTGCATCGCCTGCGCAAGATGGATTTGAACAAGATCATCAATGAGAAGAAGAAGAATGACACGATTATTAAAAATATCGCCGACGGCGTGATCGTGACCGATCCGAACAGTTGCATTCTGGTGATGAATGCGATGATGGAAAACTGGTTCGGCATTCAGGAAAAGGAAAGTTTCAACAAGCCGCTGGAACAATGCATCTCCAATGCCACGTTGCTGCAGTTCATCCGCAACGTGCAAAATGACGCCACCAAAAAAACGCCGACGACCGAAATCGTCATCAAATCCACCAAAACCTGGCGCGACATTTTTCTGCAGGCGCACGCGGCGCGCGTGGTCAGCGAGCAAAACGAGCTGATCGGCATCGTGACGATTTTGCGCGACATCACCCGCGAAAAAGAGATCGACCGCATGAAAACCGAGCTGGTTTCGATGGTGGCGCACGAGCTGCGCTCCCCCCTCACCTCGATCTCCGGCTTCAGCGAGTTGCTGCTGGATCCGACCGTGAACCGCGAGCAATCCGAGGAATATGCAACGATCATTCTCAAAGAATCGAACCGGCTCAGCGATTTGATCAATAAATTTTTGGATATTTCCAAAATCGAAGCCGGCAAAAGCCAGGCGAAAAAAGTGCCGATGCAAATTCGCGACGTGATCGACAAAGTGCTCGATATCAATCTGCATCAGGCCGAGAAAAAAGGCATCGTCGTCAGCGTCAAAGTCTCGCCGAATTTGCCGTTGGTGATCGGCGACGTCGACATGCTCGAGCAAGTGGCACTCAATCTCTTTGCCAACGCGGTAAAATACAGCCCGGAAAACACGGCGATCGAGATTCGTCTCAAAGAGCGTGAGAACGACGTGTTGATCGAAGTCGAGGACAACGGCTACGGCATTTCCGAAAAGGCGCAACAGCGCTTGTTTGAAAAATTTTACCGCGTCACCGACAACGAGAAGGTGCGCGAGATTACTGGCACCGGACTGGGATTGGCGCTGGTGAAAGAAATCGTCGAGATTCACGGCGGCAACATCACCGTGCAAAGCAAGCTCGGCGAAGGCTCGACGTTTTCATTTACCATTCCGAAATATTCCGGCCGTTATCGCGAAATCGAAATGGCCGCCGAAATGGAAGCGGTGTGAAGGTTCCGTTGGCCCGTTAGGCGCTAATCTTACGGCGTCGCCGGCAAACTTTTTTAGAAAGGACTCTTATGGAGCCGAGGAAAATTTCGCTCCGGGCTTCACTGTACACGTTGCCGGTGCGGCTCCGGAGATTGCTGGCTGCGCCGTTGCGTCATGGTGACAACCATACTCCGGCTGCCGCTCCAAATCAGGAAAGTCCCTCCCCGCCCCCGAAATCCAAGCCGCATAAAAACTCAGCCTGGAAACAGCGCGGCCGCATTCGCGCCCGCCTTTCTGCCGCAAAAAAACACGCGCAGGCGCTGGAAGAGCGCAACCGTTTGCAAACGCAGTTTATCGCCGACATCAGCCACGAGCTGCGCACGCCGCTCAACGGCATTCTCGGCTACACCGATTTGCTGCGCGACGGCATGTACGGCGACATGCCGCCGGAGCAACTCGAGGTTTTAACTCACATTCGCGATTGCGGCTATCACTTGCTCGACTTGGTGAATGAAGTGCTTGATCTCTCGCGCCTCAAAAACCATCAGATCCAGCTCGAGTTGGAAAACGTGCCGCCGGGCGAATTAATCGACGCGGCGGCTGCCGCGGTGCAGGCGTTGGCCAAACAAAAACGCCTCGAGCTGCTCACGGCATGCGAAGCCGATTTGCCGGTACTGAAAATTGATTTTCGCCGCGTCTATCAAGTGCTGCTCAATCTGCTGAGCAACGCCATTAAATTCACCCACACCGGCAGTGTCGAAATCGGTGCGCGCCGCGACGGCAAGCACGTTCGCTTTCACGTGAAAGACACCGGCATCGGCATCGCGCCGGAATTTACGCGCCATCTTTTCAAAGACTTTCGCCAAATGGATGACGTGCCGCGCTCCTTCGGCGGCGTCGGTTTGGGATTGAGCTTGTCAAAGCGTTTGGTGGAATTGCACGGCGGCAAAATCGGCTACACGACGAAGCCGAACAAAGGCTCAGAGTTTTATTTTTTGATTCCGTGCTAGCGAAAAAATTGGATTATTGTAAACAAGAAAATTCATATTGAGAATATAGCTGTCGGATGATTATAGATAGGAAGGCGCCAAGTCCAATTTTTGGGGGAGAACGTGAAAACACAAATACAATAAATTGTAATATATATTATGGTCCAGTTTAGCAACTTTTTTTAGGAGAAGATAATCATTTAAATATAGGGAAAGGACGAATCACTATCGAAAAGTTGATAGAAACTGCTGAAAAAGAATTAAAACCCGGAGAAAAAATTCAGGCAAAAGTAACCGGGAAAATAATATTCGGACAACCTTATGATGACGAAATTATGATGGCCTTTTGCCGCAACTAATCATCGGCTAATTAGGCCATCTTGAAAAACACAAATAGTTAAAAAAAGCCTTTAAAATCGTGG
>CAZVZZ010000052.1:1291-14759 GCA_964631505.1 uncultured Cytophagia bacterium | reverse complement strand
GCCAAGCCGGCGAACAGCCGCGTGCTGCTCACGGGCCGGCCGGAATTTTTTATGAGCCGCAAAGAGCTGGAGCACAGCCTCTGGCCGCACGGCGAAATGCTCGCCAATCGCTTCAAAAATTACGAAGCGCTGCGGCTGCAATTGTGGGACGACGAACAGATTCAGGATTTCCTGAACCGCCTCGTGCCGCATCTGCCGAATAACATCGGTGCGGGAAAAGATTATTACGAGCGCATCAAAGACATTCCGGGTTTTGCCGACGATCTCGCGCAGCGCGCCGTGCTGCTGGAAATGATCGCGCAGACGCTGCCGTTTTTCAAGCCGGGCGTGCCGCTGAACCGGCCGAATTTGTACGGGCTGTATTTGCAGAAAGAGCTGGAGCGCCAGCGTTTGAAAAAAGGCCGCGAGCTGCTGCTGGCGGACGCGACGCGCTTTGCGTTGTTGCAGGAATTGGCCGCGGCTTCCTACAAAACCGAAGGCAGCGGCGTCACGTACGCGGCCGCCGAGCCGCTGGTGAAAGCGAAACTGCCGCCGGAGGAAGCGGCCTCCCCGACCAAAACCGAGCAGCACGCGCGCGAGTTTTTAAGCTGCTCATTTCTGCGGCCCGGCCCCGGCGATTTGTTCGTCTTCTCGCATCGTTCGTTTCGCGGTTATCTGGCGGCGAAGGAATTGATGCCGCGTTTGGTGGACGGCACGGCGGCCGCGCAAAAAATCGATCAGGATTGCATCGGTTTTCTGGCGGAGATGATGGAAGAAAAATGCTCGCCCGCATTTTACCGGCAGCAGGTTGAAACCGCGCTGAAAAAAGACGGCGTTCCCGATTGGATTAAAAAAACCAAAAACGGCCGCTATGTTTCGCAATTGCCGAGCGGCCTGGAAGTGGAAATGGTTTATGTGCCGGCCGGACCGTTCGTGCTTGGTGCCGAAGGCGAATATTCTTTACAACCGCAAATCGCCATGCTTGAAAAAGGTTTTTGGATGGACAAAACGCCGGTGACCAACGAGCAGTATCAGCATTTTCTCAAAGCCAATCCGAAACATCCCGCGCCGAACGTGAAAGGTGATTGGACCAAGCCGTATAATTGGAACGGCCGTGATTTTCCCAAAGGCACGGAAAAACATCCGGTGGTGCTGGTGAGTTGGCATGATGCGCAGGCCTTTTGCCAATGGGCTAAAAAAGTTTTGCCGGCCGAATTGCAGTGGGAAAAATCGGCGCGCGGCATTGATGGCCGGCGTTGGCCGTGGGGCAGTTCATGGGATCGTGAGAAGTGCAACAGCGCCAGTTGGTGGGCGAAAAGAGATTTGTTTGAAAACAAAGATTGGAATGAGTGGTATGAAAAAGATTTTAAAAAGAATTTATTGGGAAAACAAATTATGACTACGCCCGTAGGTCAATTTCAAATTGAATCGCCCTGTGGCTGTGTTGATAGTGCGGGCAACGTTTGGGAATGGTGTGATGATTTTTATGATGAACAAAAATCCACTCGTGCAGTTCGTGGCGGCGCGTGGAACAGCTATCCTCGAAGCGTTGCCTGCGCCATTCGCTACCACTTCGAGCCGGATGACCGCTACGATGGTATCGGCTTCCGCTGCGCCAGAACTTAGTACCCTATACCCTTTTCTCTTTTACCCTTTACACTCTTTTGCTTTTAACTGCCTTTAGGCAAAAGCGTCGCAGTGCGGCGCTTTTGCCTCGAAAATTTTTTTGAAAATTTGCAACTTTTATTAATCCCGGCTCGTTTTATAACTTCGTTGTACGGGCAAGCGCTCATCGTGCAGTTCGTGGCGGCGCGTGGAACAACAATCCTCAAAACGTTGCCTGCGCCATTCGCAACCACAACGAGCCGGATAACCGCAACAATAATATCGGCTTCCGCTGCGCCAAAACACCTTTCTGAAAAACAAAGGGCAAAAGGCAAAGAGCAAAAAGCAATTTCGTCAGGCCCGTTTTCCCGGAATCCGGCGGCTCACGGGTTGCCGGCGCGTGGAACAATGGGTGTTCATAGCGCTTGCGGCTTACGCTTGTAGTTGCGCCTTCAGGCGCCAACCTTGCCAATTAAAACCGGAATGTCATTCCGGAGGAATCTTGTTTGTATCAAGCACTGTGCTCAAGATCAAAAGGATTCCTCCAGAATGACATTTTAATTTCAAGGATCAATCAAACGCTATTCTGCGGTGCAGGCCTGGCTCGGGCACGTGCGCCACGGCGACACCTGGGGCTTGCGCCGAGCGTTGTTTCGGCAATATACTTTCAGCCGCACCGCGGCAAAGAGGTAATCATTCGCGCGGCAAACCAGCCGCGGCCTCAGCCAAAACACCGTAGCGCAAGCCGCGATCGCTGACCAGCACCTCGGGAAATTTGTAAAGATCGAGAAACGTTTCGAGGATGATCGCGCCAGCAAGGATTACATCGGCGCGCGCGGGAGCAAGCCCGGGCAGCGCGCAGCGCTGGGCGACGGTGCGCTGCCGCAAAGCCATGATCAATTCCCCCAATTTTTGGCGTGTGAGAATGTAGCCGTCGATCCGGGCGGCATCATATTCCCGCATGGCCTGCGCCATCGCCGCCAGCGTGGTGATGGTGCCGGCGGTGCCGATGAGAGTTTTCACCGGCGCGAGACTCGCTGCAGGCCAAGTGGCGCGCAGCACGGTTTCGGTTTGCCGGCGCAATCGCATCATCTCTTCCGGTTGCACCGGATCGTTTTGAATAAACCGCTCGGTGAGGCGCACCGAGCCGATATCCGCGCTGCGGGCTTGCAAAGAATTTTTTGAGGCCGGGGAGGAAACCGCCTCGCCCATGACGACTTCGGTGCTGCCGCCGCCGATATCGAGAACGGCAAGCGGAGCCGGCAAAGCGGTTTTATTGGAAACCGTTCCGGCAAACATGAGCCGCGCTTCTTTTTCGCCGGAGATCACTTCGACGCGCACGCCGGTTTGCGCCAACGCGGCGTCGATAAATTCCGCCCGATTGGCCGCATCGCGCAACGCGCTGGTGCCGACGGCAAAAATTTGCTCGGCCTGATATTGCCGCGCCAAGGCCACGTATTCCTGCAAACACGCATAACCGCGCTGCATCGCTGCCGCGTTCAAATTTCCCGCCGCCTCGACGCCTTTGCCGAACCGCACGATGGTTTCCCGATCCAAGATGGGCGTAATGGTTCCGGCCGCGACCTCGGCGATTAACAACAAAAAAGTATTCGTGCCCAAATCGAGGCTGGCGAGACGCGCCGGGCCAGCATGAGCCATGGTTACTCCTAATTTTGCATCATCAGCTTTCCATTCGCTGCAACGCTAAAAACGCCTGAGGGCACGGTCACCACTTGCTTGCCAAAGCCGGTCAGGTTGACGATCAAATTCAACAGCCGTTCGGAAACGCGGTTCGGCCGCGCGGCCGCGCTGTCAGCCGGCGGGGGTTGCGTTGAATCATGTTGCGCCGGGGTTTTGACTTCGCCGGCCAGCCAGCCGCGGATTTCGTTGAGATTTTCTTTCGACACCGGTTCGACGATCAGCTCGATGGTCACGAAATAGCGGCGGTCCGGTTGCAGTTGCTTCGCCTCGGCGAGCGCCACGCCGTGATGCAGCTCCCACCAACGCCGCACCAACGCCAGGTTGCTGGTGAGGCGGCGCTCACCGGCGGTGACGATCACATACTTTTTTTCCCACGCATCGTAAGTTGATTTGACTTCATAATGCCGTTCGGCTAAAAACGTGCTGCCAAACCAGCGGCTGCGTTTGCGCCACAATTGCACGCGGAACTGCGCCGCCGAGGTCAGGCCGCGTTGCATGCCGTTCAATAACGCCGCGGTCAAAAGGCTGTCGGCGTGAAAATCCACATACAGCGCGTTCGCTTCCAAACGCAACGAGTCGATCACGACGCGCGCTTCCTGCGCCGTTGCCGCGGCATTGAACCACGCCAGTAAAAAACAAAAGATCGAAGTCCATGGCGCGTGTTTCATATTCTCCTGTCGATCTTCGATCTGCGTCTGTTCGTGTTCACATTCAGTTCAGTTGTGCCGTGCCAAGGCGATGGTCAACCACTCTTCTTCCGGCTGCAGTTCGAGGCACGGCAAACCGGCGCGTTCCGCCGCCGCTATGATTGAGTCGCCCTCGTGCGCCAGCAGGCCGGACAGCAGCAGCACGCCGCCGGGTTTTAGCAATGCCGCCAAATCCGGCAGCAGCTCCAATAACGTGAGATGCTGGAGATTGGCCAAAATTAAATCCACCGGCGGCAGGCGCAATGCCGCCAGAGTGCCGGTGAATAATTTAACACAATCGGCGACGCGATTCAACTGAATATTTTCCTGCGCGGCCTCCCCGGCGAGGGGATCATTATCGAAGGCAATGACGCGCACGCCGGGTTGCAATTTCGCCGCGGCAATGGCGAGAATCGCGGTGCCGGTGCCGGCGTCGATCACGCGCATCGCCGGCCGCAGATATTTTTCGAGCAGCCGCAACATGCCGCGCGTCGTCGCGTGATGGCCGGTTCCAAACGCCTGCTTCGGATCGATGACGATTTCAATTTGCCCGGGCGCGAGCGCCGCGGTCTCCCAGCTTGGGCGGATCAACACGCGCGGCGAAATGAGAAAGGGTTTGAAATATTTTTTCCAGGCCGTGTGCCAATCCTGCGCGGCGATGGGTTCGTGGGTTATGGTGCAGCGTGGCAAATCGATTCCCCCGGCGCGCAGTTGTTCCAAAACATTTTGCACGCCGTTGCTGAGGTCAGCGATATCGCAAGGTTCGGGAAAGTAGGCCAGCAACCGATCTTCGATTTGTTGCGTGCCGACGGCGCCGCGTTCAAACAAGTAGGCGGCAAGCATTTCTTCGAGCGCTGCGCCGGGGCGCAGCATGAGCATTTGCCATGATTGCGGATAGGCCAGTTTCATAAAAAAATGATGTCGATATCATCAACCCGCTTGAAATCATGATCCAGTGTTGCAATTTTTAAACTGAAATTTTTAGCAATGGCGTGTTGATACGCGTCATCAAAATCCAAAGCAAACTTTTGGGCGGCATCAATGAGGGATTCATAAGCATCCGTTGGCAGGCTCAAAACACGAATGGTGGGAAGGGTGTCGTTACAAAACTGCCGAAAAACTTCGATCACCTTGCATTTTAACAAAACAATACCGATAGAATGCAGCGAAAAATCGGAGACAAAAAGGGACGGCGCATTGTCTTTGAGGAACGCTTTGCAAATATCGCTTTTCTTTTGCTTAAGCAAAATTTCCAGAAAGACGTTGGTGTCAGCCAGAATCATGAGCGCCAATCCAATGCTTTATGCTGTAATTCAACCGAGCTGAACTTATCGGCTAAATTGGATAAGCCGCCTTCCCAATCAAAAGCGAAGGATTTTGTTTTTTGCTTTGGCTGAACATGTTTGTTCAACAGGAAATCAACATAATCCACCACTTCAGGAAGCAAATAGGCTGGCAATAGCCTGATTTTTTGTTCAATCTGCAAATTAGTCATTTTAGTTTCTCGGTTAGTGGCATTCTAAAAACGCAGAGGTTCGCTAAAAAATATAATAACTTGTTTTGTGATTATCAAGAAGTTCTCCGAGAAGGCGCACTTATATAAAAGACTGCGATTGTCGCCACGGCTACGGATTATAAACCGCCGCGAGCACGACACGCCCGACTTTTTCCAGGCTGGCGGCGCTGCATTTATCCGGCGTATCGCCGGCGGTGTGCCAATAGGCGTAGTCAAAATCGATGATATCGATCACCGGAATGCCGACTTCCAGCAGCGGAATGTGATCGTCGGTGACCTGATGTTTGGCCGTGGGGAAAAATTCCGTGACGCCAAGACGCGCGGCGAGATTCCACACGCGATCAACCACGGCGCCCGCGTAATTGACGGAATTGACTTCTTTGTAAAGCTGCAAATTCGCGCCGCCGACCATGTCGAGCAGAATACCCATCATCGGATTGAACGACGTGGCTTTGTGCCGCGCAAAATAGCGCGAGCCGGCAAGATACGTATCGTTCTGGCCGCTGATCCCGGCGTCTTCGCCGTCAAAGAAAATGATATCAACGCCGACCGGCGGCGGTGTGCGCTTCAACGTTTTGGCAACTTCCAACAACACGGCCACGCCGGAGGCGCCGTCATTCGCGCCGAGAATCGGCTGGCGGTGTTTGCTGGTGTCGGCATCCTGATCAGCCCACGGCCGGGAATCCCAATGCGCGCAGAGCAAAATGCGCTGCGTCGCTTGCAGATCGAAACTCGCGATGACGTTGGTCAATTTGACGGTCTTCTGCAAGCCGGGGAGGTATTCATCAAATCGTTGTTCCGCGACTTGATCGGCATATTTTTTTAATTCGGCAACGAGAAAAACCCGGCAGGAATCATGCGCCGGCGTGTCGGGCACGCGCGGGCCGAAGTCGCACTGTTGGACGAGCAGCTCGTACGCTGATTGGCCGTTGAACGGCAAAACGGTCAAAGGCTGCGGCTTTTTCCCGCAAGCGGAGAGTATAAATGAAAGCATGAGAAAAAAAATTCCACACGGACTAAAAAACCACACGGACAATTCCGCATGGTTTTTTGATCCGCGTGGCAACGACTTTTTTTCAAGCGCTTCCGGGTTGGAACCCAAGCTCCAACGATCCAATAATCCACCAATCCAATGATCCATTTATCCTTCTCTCCTTTTGTCAGACGGGCCGTCTGCGTTACTCGCCGCGGATCGAAATATTGATGTCGATGCCGAGTTCTTTGATGTTCGTCGTGCCGGTCAGCTTGCTTTCGGTTTTGCCGATTTCAAAATGCGCGCCGCCGCGTACGCGGTTGCTGAACGAGTACGTCATGCGCGGGCTGAACGACCAGCGCTTCGTGCTGTTGGCGCTGATGTCATCCGCGGCGCCGCGCCGCAAACCGGATTCGCTGGCGCTTTTGAGAAACGTCGCCGAAAAATCCACCGAGTTGCGCAATTCTTTGTTCTTCAAAAACGGCAGCGGAATTTTAAAGCCCGATTGTTTTGAATACGTCGTGGTGAATGACATTTCATTGGTGCGCGAAATCGACGAGCTTTGGAAAAACAGCGAATCGCGCGCGGCATCGTAGTTGTACGTCGGCCGGTCGCCGGAAGTCTTGCTGTACTGAAACGTCACCACCATCCCGTTTTTCAGCGTCGAATTGACTTTGATCAGCGGGCGGAAATTGAAATTAAAATCTTCGCTGGTAATGCGATTGGGCGCGCCGTTCCACGCCGAAGATTTCTTGCCGCCGAAGCCGTGCTCCACGCTTAAGTTGGTGACGAATTTGCCAAATAGCTTGAACTTCTCCAAGCCGCTCCAGCGCACCGACCATTCCGGAAAGGGAATGTCCACTTCGGGAATGAACGACAGCCCCAATTCCGACGAGCGCAACCACGAGTCCGAGGTGGTGCCGGTGATGGTCGTGCTTTCATTGCGGCTTTCATCGTGATCAAAACGAACCGTCACATTAAAGCTCCGGCTGATGTCAAAACCTGAGCTGGCCGAATAATTATCACGGCGCGTAAACGTCGACGGCGTGGTTTGCACGCCGGTGACCTGACCAAGCCCGGCGTTGCGGGTTAATCCAAGCTGATAGCGTAAATTGGGCCGGCCGCTCTGCAAAGCGTAATCGGAATAACTATCGTTGCGGCTGAAATTCACGCTCACATCTTTGAAAATGGTAAAAACACTGAAAAGCTGCAACGGCGAAATGCTGCGGCGCGGCTTATCTTCCTTTTTCTTCTCGTCCTTCTTTTGGTCACCCTTGTCTTTGTCATCCTTATCTTTGGGCGCGGCACGTTCTTCCGCATCCGGCGTCTCGGGTTCGTCATCGCGCCGCGGCTGGCGCTGCTCCTCTTCATCCGGCTTATCTTCTTGCGGCTCCTGCTGGCCCGGCGGCAAACGCGGCGCCGTGCGTTGTTTGCGATCCGGCGGGGCGCTGCCGGGCGGCGCATCTTTGCGTTTAAAAATTTTAAACATGTCGCTCAAGCGCAGCGTGGAGCTGGCCGTCAGCGTTGTGCTCGTTCCGGCGCTCCGGCCGACTTCACCTTGCTGAATATTATTGCCATAACGGTAATTGCTGTTGTAGCTCAAATTCGGATTGAACCACGCAAAAAGATTCGGTGAATACTTGACGCCCGCCGATTGCGTCAGGCTCACCACTTCATGATCACCGGAAAGCAGCGCCATCAAGCCTTGCTTCGGCGCAACCGGGAACGGCAAAGTGCCGCCTTTGGCGAGTGAATCGCGATACGCGCGGCCGCGCGCCAGTAGATCGCTGGTGAACCCGCGCGAAAAATCAAAACTGATGTTCTCGACTAATTTCATCGAGGTGCGCAAATTGGTCACCGCCGAATAAGCCGCCGTGTTGGTGCGCACGCCGGCGCGGCTGCCCACCAAGCGCGTTTCGGATTTATCGTCGCTCTTGGTTGCCTGCAACGTGGCGCTAAAATTTTGCGGCGTATAATAAAGCCGCGTTTTGGTGAGCTTACCCAAAAGCGGCGCCGTGCCAAACCATTTAAACGGCTCGACGTAATTTTTCGCCCCGAAATTCAAATTATAGCCGAGGTCGCCGGACCATGATTCGCGCCGCGAAAATTTGATCTGCGAGCTTTGCGCGTTGCTTTTGGTGTAACTCAAGGTGCTGGTAAGGTTATCCAGCGTATTCTTAATGAAAAAATTCTGCGACCGCGACCGCCGCCGCGCCGATACGTTCACGCCGAATTGATCGTTCAGAGCTTTAATTTTGGCGAGCGTCGTGTCGGGCAAATCCGGCGTCACTAAAATATCGGTGCCGGGAATGTATTTCGGCTGGGCGTCGGATTTGGTGTAATTCATGCTGACCGGAATCGACAACCCGAATGCTTCCGGCAACAATTTGTCAAACGTCATGCTGCCGCCCAGCGTCAAATTGGTGCGATTATCGCCGCCGCCAAACCGCTGCGAGACGTTATGAAAATCCGCATCCTGCCGGTTGACTTCACCATTGACGGTGATGAAGTCGGCCAGCTTCAGATCGCCGCGCACCCGCAAAGCGATGCCTTTGTCCTTTTTCACTTCCACCACGCGCAGCTCATCCATCCAAATCTCGCCCCAGAAATTTTTGCTGGCATCGCGGTTTTTGATGCCCGCCACCATGGTGCGCACATTGGTCAACGACGGCGTGCCGCGCACGCGCAATTCCTGGGTGGCGCCAATGCGTTTGCGGCGATACCGCAGCACGTCGCGCTCGTAACCGGCTACGGCGCTGTCCGCCGGCAGAATTTCTTTCAAACCCGCCAACTCGATCAAATCGATGTCCATGTTGTTTTTCTGATCCCACCCGGCAAAAACCTTCTCCCGGAATTCATAAAAGTTGCTCGTGTCGGCGCCGAACCGGATAAAAAATTCGACGTTTTCCAGCGGCGCGCCGCCGGCCCGGCGTAAATCCTGCTTGCCATACACAAACATCTTCAACCGGTTATAATTGACCAAATTCATCGGTTGAAAAAAAGTTTTCTGCGCCAGCGCGATTTCATTGGGCCGCAAGCCGCTGCCTTCGTTTTTAATGCGCAGCGTTTGCGACTGTTCTTTCGAGCGCAAAAACGTGATGCGATCGACCTCGCCCTGCACGCCCGGCGGCGATTCATACTCGCCCGGGTTCTCTTCGTTATTCACCACCGTCACTTCAAAACGCTGATCTTGAATGGCGTCTTTAAAATTTGTTTCCGTTTTGGTGATGCCGACTTCTTTCCATTCGTTGCCGACCAGGCTGATGTCGGCGATGCTGAGAAATGACCCGCGTACATCGTCGACGCTGTCGATCCACACCCGTACATATTCGATGCGGCTAAAATCCGTGGCGGTCAAATTACGCGAACCGTCGCTTTTGATGCCGTCCGACAACGGAATACGATATAATTTCCAGCCGCCCAACCGGCCGCCTTTGAAATAACGGTCGCGTACCGTCACGTTGTTCGTGTCGATGGAAAACGTATAAGAGATGTAATTATTCGCGAGATCGAGGCCGCCGTTGGCGTTGATGTCTTCGGTATCCGGGCGAATCGAACCGCCGGATTCATTCGCGTCGTTCTTGCTATTTTCGGTGCCGTTGATATGATCATAATCAAAACTGCGCGACTGGTAGCTCCAATCATCGTCGCTCGCCGGCTCGCCAAAATTCTTTTGTTGATCGCCCGTCAACTCCCAATAATCTCTGCCGGTGCCGTCGTTGCTGAAATTTGCCGCGCCGTCATTGCCCTTCACGCCGTCGATGCCGATATCTTCGCCGTCGTCCAAAATGTTGTTGCGAATGCCGCCGAAAACATCCTCGGTGTTGAGCTGGCCGTTGGGAATCATATCTTCCGATATTTGGCCGAGATCGACGTGCACGCGGCCGCGCGAGCCGAAAAACCAAATTTCTAAAAATTTGCTGTCGGTCTGATCAAAAAAGCCGGGCGAGAGCGCACGCATAATGCCGCCCCAGGAACGCCGCAATCCCGGCGGCGTCGTTTTGTCGATTTCGTTGGCGGTCGGATCGAATTCCAGCGACAGCACTTGCGTGATCTGGTTGGTTTGATTGACGTCGCGTTCCGGGTAAATTTCTTTTGTGGCCACGCCGCTGAACGGGTTGTACCAAATCAGCTTGCCGCGGCGGGCCAGCGCGCTGCGCTCTTTTCGCGCGCTCAAAGCGTCCGGCGGCGCCACATTGGTCGGATCGTCTAAAATTTCTCTTGGAATCGAGGCCGGCACCCAGCCGCGGCGGATGACGCCGAGCGGCGTCGAGCGCTTCGAAGCTTCAAAATCGTCCACGTACGCCACGCCGTCTTGATCGCCGGGAACTTTGCTGTTCAACGTGTTGGGGTTCGGCAAGATTTGCGCAATCTCGCCCTCGACGCGCAGCTCGCTGGATTCCTGCGTCGAAAGCATCGGCAAGGCATTGATCGCGCGGCTGAGAAAGTTCGGCTGAAATTTCAGCGCCGCATTCACGTCCCAAATCAAGTTGCGCATCGGGCCGCTGTCGGTGCTGCCGAGACGGATGCGCTGATCCAGCGTGCGCTGGCTCAAATACAGCAGCGTGCCGCCCAAATACGAATTGGGATTGAAGCGGTATTCCGCGCGCGCCCCGAGAATTGATTTCTTCTCCAATTGAAAAAGCGAATTGCTTTGATAGGAAATTTCCACGTTGGCGTTCGGCCGGCTCGCCTCTTCTTTTAAAATCGTGAGATTGCCGGAGAAGTAATCGATGATATAATCGGTGTCACGCTGCAGCTCGACGCCGTTGAGTAAAACCTTCTCGGAATTTTCAATGATGTTGAAACCGAGGCTGTAATTACTGCTGCGTGTTTTGGATTTGACTTCGATATAGTATTTGCTGGCCTCGTCGATCTCCGAACGAATCTTGGTGTTGTACATGCTGACATTACGGTTGTTGATCGAACGATTGTCCCGCGGCAGATCGAGCAGCGCCGGCGCGCCGTCCACAAAGGCGCCAACCGGATCGAACGGGCGCAAATCCGGGAAGATCAATTCGCCGCGGCCGAGATTCAGAATGGCGTCATCGAAATCCACGATATTATCCGGCTCAGCGGCGCCCGCCACATTGCGCACATCCAAGCCAAAAATCTCCAGATACGAGCGGGGCTTACCGGACACGGTCAGCGCTTCCTGCGGATCGCCCGAAGGCGGTTTGAAAAAAATTTTTAATTCGAAGCCTTCGCGCGGAATGCTGCGACCGCCGAGATAATACACGTTTTTCCATTCGAGATTCCAGGTGCTCAAGGTCGGCACCGGCGTTCGAGATTTGATGAGCCGCAGGTTGATCGAAGTTCGTTTTTTGGGATCCGGATCGGCAACATAATTGACGTCGCCGACGGTTTCCTGCGGCGTGCGGAATGCGACGCCCAGCACCTCTTCTTCGCCGAGCGGATTGGTCATCACGATATAGCCGAGATCTTTTTGAATGTAGTAATCAACGTTGGGTTCGAGGCGAATAAAATTGCCGGGATAAATTTCTTCGTTATACTTCACCGTATCTTCCGGAAACGCCCGTCCGGGAATCGATTCCGGCCGCGTGTCGTACCCCGGCGCGGATTTATAAACGAAAATATCGGAGATGACGCGATTGGGATTGAAACTGTGCACCCATTTTTGCCGGCTGTATTTGCGGAATTGATCGCGATAAAGCGTATCCAGAAAAAAGTACGTGTAACGGCGATAATCGTAATCTTGGATTTTTTGCGAGCCTTCGGTGGCGCCGCCGGAGAGCGTCAGGCGTTTGTTCTCGCCCTTTTCCTGGCTGGCAATCGCGGTGAGCGCGAGATTGCCGACTTGCATTTCGGTTTTGATGCCGAACAGCCCGGCGCTGGTGCCGCCAAAGGTCACGAACCGCGTGCCCGGCAGCGACAGCGCAACGTTGCCGGCTTCGATCTTCTGCACGATGTCGTCTTCAAAGCCGGTGTAATTCAAGCGAATGTTGTTCTCAAAATCAAACGCGCGCTCGCTGTCCTGATCGACGTTGACCTGCACTTTCTCGCCGATGCGGCCGGTGACGGTGAAGCGCTGCTGTTGCTGCATTTTGAAACTGAAATTCGAGCCGCGATTATAAGCGGTTTGCACTTCGCTGCGGTTCTCGTTGCGGCCGGTGATTTTGATGCTGATGTCGCCCTGCACGTTCAAGCCGACGGTATTGCCGCCAAAGATTTGCTCGAAGGCGCGGCTCTTGATGGGAACGGGAATTTCGATGTTGACGCCACCCAAGCCGCGGCGCTGATCTTCGTTGAGGCGATAAATATTTTCGGCGGCGGCTTTATGCCAGGCCAGATATTGATCGTAGGCCCAGCGGTCGTTTAAATAAAGCGACAACGGCACCATGTAACGCTGCCGCACCGGCTGGCCGTTCATTTCCTCGGTGACGATAATAAATTTGCCGGTGGAATCCAGCTTGGTGTTGCGGCGCAATGAGAGGGGCTGCCAGTCTAAAAACGACGACACTTCGCCCCGCAAGGAAAGACCGCGGCTGGGCGTTTTTTCAAAAGGGAAAGCGCGCGGATCAAGCGGCCGCACTTCGGGCAAACGCAGGCCGATCGGCGAGGGCGCGTCGAAAACGCCGCTTAATTCTTGCGCCACGAGAGGGGAAGTTGGCGGAGCAAAATAAAAAAAGACCGAAAAGCAAAATAAGCAGAACGCGGATTTCAGTCTTTCACGACAGATCAAATGTTTATTCACGTCTTTCACATCAACCCTGAGTCAGCCCCGCGTTGAATGGCACTTCGGTCATTTATTAGATTGAACCGATGACGCGGAACAGATTCCGGTTTCAGAATCCTGTAGCAAGCACTCGATAATACTCCTCTGTTGGTTCAACGGACGGTTTAGTATATAGAAAATAAAATAACGAAATCAGATGACAAAGTCAAGTTTTCAAGCGTAATTTGTGAGGTGTGGCACTTGGCCTTACGCTCCAGCGCATTTTGAAGTTCCGTAAATCGCAAAGAATTATTCACCTTTCTATTCTTGCT
>CAZVZZ010000052.1:0-1191 GCA_964631505.1 uncultured Cytophagia bacterium | reverse complement strand
GCGCATTTTGAAGTTCCGTAAATCGCAAAGAATTATTCACCTTTCTATTCTTGCTTTTTAAGGGCGGGATTGACTATATTATTTTAATGAAACGCTTTATTTTAGCCCGCTATATTTTGCGCGAACATCTTGGGCCGTTCTGGTTTGGTTTCTCCGTCATCACGCTGATCTTTTTGCTCAACCTGCTGTTTCGTGAGTTGAGCCGCATGTTGAGCAAAGGCCTGCCGTGGAACGTGGTGCTCGAATTTTTTGCGCTGAATCTGGCGTGGATCGTGGCGCTGGCCGTGCCGATGGCCGTGCTCATGGCCACGCTCATGGCGTTTGGCCGGCTTGCCGCCGACAATGAGATCACCGCCATGAAAGCCAGCGGTATCAGCTTGTATCGTGTGATCACGCCGGTGTTAATCGCGGCCATCGGGGTGACGCTCGGCATGATCTGGTTTAACAATGCGGTGCTGCCGGAATTCAATCATCGGGCGCGTATCCTTGCCGGCGACATTGCGCGCAAAAAACCCGGCGTCAGCATCGAACCCGGTGTTTGGTATACCAATATTCCCGACTACGGCCTGCTGGTGCAGGAGCTTGCCGATAGCGTACAATCCGCCAATGCCCCTTATAATCCCAACGGCGTCACCATCGCACGAAATTTATTGATCGACGACCACAGCGCGCCGGATTACAGCCGTATTATCACGGCGCAGCGCGGTTATCTGGAGCTGAATCCGAGCTTGGGCGCGCTCGTCATTACTCTTTTTGACGGCGCGTTGCAGGAGTTGGATTTCAATAAATTAGAAGAACTGCGCTATGTTACTTTTACCAAACACGTGCTGGCGATTGCCGTTGATGATATGTTTTTGCGGCGCAGCGAATCGGAATACCGCGGCGACCGCGAGAAAAGCGCGCAGCAAATGCGCCAGGAGGTCGCCTCCAATCGCCGGCAGCTTGAAGAGAGCAAAAACACGATCAACGATCACGTCGCGCGCGATTTGTATCGCACCCTGGGCTCCACGTTCGACATTTCCGCCGCAACGAAAGATTCGGCGCTGTCTGCGGCCAATGTTACAGCTTTGCATAACGCGGCCAATCTCCCCATCGCGCTGGCAACCAACCGCTATGCACTGGAGGCGCCGGCGGCGAATACTGCAAAGCAGGTATTGGCAGCCAGCGCCAAACTCGAGGCCGACAGCATCG